>DAIOSW010000136.1:0-5567 GCA_036752365.1 Prevotella sp. | reverse complement strand
GACACCCAGTTTGTATCCCGATGTAACGTCCTTGGGCGTGGTAAGTGCAGAGGCAAAGAGAATAGGCGTGTCCTTATCAGTCTCACGTATCAGTTTCACCATCTCGAAACCATTCATGATAGGCATGTCAACGTCAGAGATAATGATGTCTGGTTTCATCTCCCTCCATGCTTTCAGTCCCTCGACACCGTTGCCTGCCGTTGTCACCTCATAACCTTCGATAATCTCCTCGAGACTGCTTTTTACAATATATGCCAGGTTGCCATCGTCTTCTACTAATAATAGTCTAATCATAATTTTATGCTTTATTCATTTTCTCAATCGGCAGATAAAGGATAAACTCACTATACTCACCCTCCTTGCTGTTGACCTTAACCATACCATCGTGTGCCAAAGTTACCTGATATACGTAGTTAAGTCCTAGTCCGAAGCCTGTAGGGCCACCTTTTAGCGTACGTCTTACAGCCGATGCCCGTTCAAACTTATTGAAGATCGTCTTTTGGTCTTTCTCGGATATGCCGATGCCGTTATCACGCACCTTGATGACGGTGTATTTGTCTTCTATATAAGATGATATGCTAATTTCAATTTCCGCTTTCGAATATTTTGTCGCATTGTCTATCAGGTTGCTTAAAGCCTCCTTCACAAATTCCCCATCTGCATATACCTCTTTGGCGTTCATGTCGAAAAAGAATTTAACCGGTTTGGTTGATTTCGCTGTGAATTTCTCTTCCAGGTCTTTGACGATCGGTTCCAGTTCTACTTTATATTTGTTCAGTACAAGCTTATTCGTCTCAAGTTTTGATAGGTTGAGAATCTTATTTGCGAGCGATAGAAGATGGTCGGCTTCATTCTCCACAATGATATGGTATTTGTTTCTCAGTTGGGGCTTGTCATCCAGACGCCCGCTATGAAGCATCCTTTCGCAGGTGATGATCGAACTTAGCGGTGTCTTCATATCGTGCACCATGGCATAAGAGAAGTCCTCGTGTAGCCGTGTGTTTTCTTGCTGTTTGATGATAATATTTATCTGGAATAAAATGCAGTAGATCACCATCCCGAATAGGATGACAGTGCCGATCAGCATCAGTCCCATCTGCTCGAACACATCCTCGTATGGTGAGATAAGCGTTGCCCTTACCGCCAGGGAACCGTCGCGACGTATCGATGCCGTGATTGTCGAAACCTCTGCCCAGGAGTGTAACTCCGGTCGTATGGACTGTTTTATTTCTCCGGTACGGGGATTGAATAGCTGAAGGCTGAATCTGCTTTTTATATTCTTGCTTATAAGTGCTTGTAGATAGATGGAGTCAAGTGAGTGCATATCAATATGAGTATGTGCCTGTGTTTCCATCGCATCCATGATTCCTATTTCTATTCCGTTCTTGTCATATAGTCTGCTTTCGTCTTTGATATGCAGCGTGTCATCCTTTGTCGTATTAAATCTTTTCCAGGCTTCCTTGTTCAGTGACAGAATCAATTGCTGATTCGCATTGTCTTTCATACTCCTTTCGAGAATACTATAGGTATGCACAGCCCAGAAAAGCTGTAACAGAACGACAACTACAAGTCCTAGAATCGTAACGGAACTGTATATCGTATTATGGTTTAATAGTTTCATTTATGTGCAATGATAAGATGAATTGAATACAAAGATAGCATTTTTTGATATTACTTGTATCGATTCATTAGAAGTTAATTACAATAGGGCATAAAATAAGAGGGAGTGTCCTTTTTCAGACACTCCCTCTCTTTATATAAAATTCTAATATTCTAATTAGAGTTTTGGACCGGCAGCTACAAGAGCCTTACCTGCGTCATTACCTTCATATTTTGTGAAGTTCTTGATGAAACGGCCTGCAAGGTCTTTAGCCTTAACATCCCATTCAGCAGCATCTTTGTAAGTGTCGCGTGGGTCGAGGATGTTTGTATCTACGCCTTCCAACTGTGTAGGAACTACGAAGTTGAAGTAAGGGATAGTCTTTGTAGGAGCCTTGTCGATAGAACCACTCAGGATTGCGTCGATGATACCACGTGTGTCGCGGATAGAGATACGCTTGCCTGTTCCGTTCCAACCTGTGTTAACCAAGTATGCCTTAGCACCGCTCTTCTCCATGTGCTTAACCAGTTCCTCAGCATATTTTGTTGGGTGCAACTCCAGGAATGCCTGGCCGAAGCAAGCTGAGAATGTTGGAGTTGGCTCTGTGATACCACGCTCTGTACCAGCAAGTTTAGCTGTGAAACCAGAGAGGAAGTAGTACTTAGTCTGCTCTGCGTCCAGGATAGATACTGGAGGCAGCACTCCGAATGCATCAGCACTCAGGAAGATCACCTGCTTTGCAGCTGGACCTTCAGATGCAGGACGCTGGATGTTCTTGATATGATAGATAGGATAAGATACACGAGTATTCTCAGTTGTGCTCTTATCTGTGAAATCGATCTTACCATCCTTATCTACAGTTACGTTCTCGAGCAGAGCGTCACGACGGATAGCAGCGTAGATATCAGGCTCACTTTCCTTGTCCAGGTTGATTACCTTTGCATAGCAACCACCTTCGAAGTTGAATACGCCCTCATCGTCCCATCCGTGCTCATCATCACCAATCAACTTACGTTTTGGATCGGTAGACAATGTGGTCTTACCTGTACCAGACAGACCGAAGAAGATAGCGGTGTTCTCACCAGCCATATCAGTATTGGCAGAGCAGTGCATAGCAGCGATACCCTTCAATGGGAGGAAGTAGTTCATCATAGAGAACATACCCTTCTTCATCTCACCACCGTACCATGTGTTAACGATAACCTGCTCTTTTGTTGTTACATTGAATACAACAGCTGTCTCAGAGTTCAGACCTAGTTCTTTGTAGTTCTCAACCTTAGCCTTAGATGCGTTGTAAACGATGAAGTCTGGCTCCTGATCGAATTCAGCCTGATTCTGAGGACGGATGAACATGTTGGTCACGAAGTGAGCCTGCCATGCAACTTCCATGATGAAACGAACCTTCATACGAGTGTCTTCGTTTGCACCGCAGAAACCGTCAACTACATACAATCTCTTGTTAGACAGTTCCTTCTTTGCAATTTCCTTAACAACATTCCATGCTTCCTGAGATGCTGGTTTGTTATCATTCTTGTACTCTTCTGAAGTCCACCATACAGTGTCCTTAGATGTTTCATCCATAACGATGAACTTATCCTTAGGAGAACGGCCGGTGTAAACACCAGTCATAACGTTTACAGCGCCTAGCTCTGTAACCTGACCTTTGTCGAAACCTGAGAGACTTTCTTTTGTCTCCTCGTTAAACAATACTTCATAAGAAGGATTGTAAAGAATCTCAGTTGTGCCTGTGATTCCGTACTTGCTTAAATCTAACTTTGCCATTTTTTGTAAATGTATTTTAGTTGTGAATAATACCTTGCTTAGATATTTACCTTAAAATTCGAATGCAAAAGTACTAAAAAACATACCAGCTTGCAAACTTTTTGCTGCTTAAATATTACCCATTGATCTCCTTTTTAGACAAAAGTATTAAAAATTAATTGTCTCTACATATTTTTGTAATTCTGAGTTTGCAAATATCATTTGAATTACTTAATTTTGCAGACTGATTGCAAATGATAGTAATTCCATCAATATGAAAATAGTTAATTTTAGTGAGCAGAACACAATCATCAACCAGTATATTGCTGAGATTCGTGATAAGGAAATTCAGCAGAATAGAATGTTGTTCCGCAAGAATATCGAACGTATAGGTGAGCTTATGGCTTATGAGATAAGCAAAGATCTGAGTTATTCTCCTAAGTCTGTAGAAACCCCGCTGGGTATTGCTGATACCAGAGTCCCTAATGATCAGATTGTGCTTGCCACCATCTTCCGTGCGGGACTGCCTTTGCATCAGGGATTTCTCAATATATTCGACCGTGCCGGCAATGCCTTTGTCAGCGCTTACCGTCAATATAAAGATAAAAGATGTGTGGATCTGGATATTCATATAGAATATCTCGCTTCACCAAGTCTTGATGACAAAACCTTGATCATCGCAGACCCAATGCTTGCCACCGGCGGCTCCATGGAGCTCGGCTTTAAGGCTCTTACCACCAAAGGGACACCAAGATGGGTCCATGTGGCCTGCGTGATTGCTACCCAAGAGGCTGTAGAATTTATCTCACATGTATTCCCCAAGGATAGAACTACCATCTGGTGTGCTGCTATCGATCCGGAACTTAACGAACACAAGTACATCGTTCCCGGACTTGGTGATGCCGGTGATCTGGCTTATGGCGACAAACTTTAATAAGCTTATCCCGTAGCGAATACCTATTCTATAAGAATAAAGACAACAAGGCGAATATACACCTTATTATCCATGGATATAAGGTGTATATTCGTTTTCTCGTAAATAATATTCTGGGTGGCTAATATTCAGAATGTTTTGAGATGATACAGTATACTGTCACTTATTGCTCGTTAAGCTTATGGATAAATGGCTTTGACGGTGATAGATATGGCTAAATGTGTCACAAGTCTGTCACTCATCTGTCACCTAAGATTCCTCTAAACCGAAAAATACACTTAATAATACCGAATGAAAATAACAATATGCAGATATGAGAATAAGGTTGAAAGGCTTCACTCTTATTCTCCGGAAGATTTTTATGAATTATTGAAAACGGATAAGTTCGGCGATAAGCTGAAATCTTATCGTATGTTCTATCCAATCATTAGGAATGATCGTGAAAACGATAATCAGATAGCCCTCGCTACCGACTTTATGGAACATATTCCAATAGTCCATTTCCTGTCAGAGTATGTAACTAAGGAAAAGAAAAAGACACTCGTCGCCCATAACGGGCTTGTGCTACTTGAAGTAAACAACGTGATCGACACGGCAACTGCAATTGCTATCCGCAACAAGGCGTCATTACAACCCTATACCTATTTGACGTTTGTTGGAGCCAGTGGAAGGTCCGTGAAAATCGTTTGCCGTGCAGAGACACTCGACGGTGGTATTCCTGAGCGTGATAGTGATTTTGAGAAGTTTGTTAGAAAAGCTTATCAGAAGCTTTTCTATCTTTACTCCACCCAACTCGATGTTACGGTTGACAAACGGATGCCAACAGCTGACATGACATGTCGAATCAGTTCGGATGCCGACGTATTCTTCAATCCTAACGCGGAACCTCTTCGTGTTGACATTTCTGAGAGGGACATACCCGAATTTATACGTAGTAAGACGGGCACCGAGGTAATAGATTCCATACTTCCGGGTATGGAGGACATCAGGGCACAACGTCATCTCTTCTATTTCTGTTTGAATGAGATGCTGTACAATTTGCGCCTGAATGTGGATGAAGATGATTATGTGTGTCATGCACTGACAATGCTGGCAAAGTATTGTCATCAATCGGGACTTCTCGTGGAAATGTGTGTGCGGCTCACATGCTTCAACCATGCCATCGGACGAGACCATGATCTGGTCAGAAAAATTTTCAATTGTGAATATGCAAGCGACCTGCACAAAATAATGCCGCACAAACACATCAAACCCTCAACCTTATTGGCCTAT
>DAIOSW010000135.1:0-5711 GCA_036752365.1 Prevotella sp. | reverse complement strand
GTGACACCTCGCCTGCGATATGTTCTTAAATCCTGCTGCTTTGCCATTCCTTTTACCTCCAATTTTCTACTGTTTTTTTTGTCATTCCACTATCAAGAGCAATATACATATATCTCGACGCTATTGATGAATACGGTTTCCAGCATTCACATTTTCTTATTATTGATTCTTTTGATACATCATCAGTGTTATACAACCATTTATAGCTTTGTAGAAAAGCTCCATCTTCAAAAGGCAAAACATCCGGACGATTTAGTACAAAAATCAGGTACATCTTTGCTGTCCAGTTACCTATACCCTGAATCTTGGTCAGTGCCTTTATTGCCTCCTCGTCGCTTAAAGACATCAAAGAATCAAAAATAATTGTTCTGTCAATTACTGCATTTGTTAGATTTCGTATGTACCTTACTTTTTGAAAGGATGTACCTATAGATTTAATCTGTTCATCCGTCATGGAATTAATTCTCTCAGGTGTAATATTTCCATTGCATAATTTCTGTAAACGCTCGTGGATCTTTCTCGCCGCTTTTGTCGAAAGCATTTGCTCTAATATTTCATGCACAAGAAAGCCATAAGAATTATCGTCATGGGGAACGTAAGTTAAGTTACCAATTTTAATAATCAGACTCGCCAACTTATCATCCGCGTTAAGAAGATGCTTTATCGGCTTTGAGTTCATTTTAATAATCACTTGTTCACCCAATTTATCACCTCTATATCTTTAATCAGGCCTTGCATTCATTCTCTTAAAGCGTTAACTGTACCCCATCACATCATGTTTTCGGCAGAGCTCATCGTTGTGTTGTGAGAATTCAGCATTCTCCTCCACGAAATCATTCGGTGAATAGTTCCGGTACATTGTTATATACCGCTTTTGCTTCTTCCTTGACAGATGTTCTCTCACATTGGAGCAGAGCCGGTAAGACTCTCACTCCATCATCTGTTCTGGTAATATATTTGTCCTCATGCTTCTGTATGTACGTCGCTGTTTCCGGAGAAAATCCATTCTTCTGAAGCAAAATGCATACCTTGTTTGTGGTTCCGTATTCTACAAACTCATACCAGTCATTTGACAAATAGTCCCGCCGATTATACTTCTTCAGCTCAGTTGAGAATCGCATGAAATAATTTGACAGCCGGAACAGAATAATATCATTTACATTATTGAGTGTATCCTCAATCACTTTGTTCCTGTGTTCCTCTCCGTCATCGAACGGCCTTGATTCTCCGTCGATATAAATATTCTTCCCTTGCTTATACGAGATGGCCTGGTCAATCATGTACTTAATCCCATTTCCAGTAAGCCACTGTGTCAGCAATGTTGCATAAAATCTAAGATTAGAGTGTTTTCCGTCTTTATTTAAATGCCCCAGAGTGCTGCTCTCGTAAGTCTCCCAGTCGAATGCATCACAAAGTCCTTCAAGAAACTGTAGCGTAGGCTGAAATCCGACATAGCCGTATATATTAACTTTCGGGTAATCCAGCCCTGCTTCGATAGCTGCGACAACTCTATCAACCTGATCCACAGAAACATTGATGTCATCATCTGGCTCGTTTTTCCTACCAGTGAACATCTCCTTTATCAGAGCCGGATCATTTGCGGTCATTTTTGTTTCAAACTCTCGGCGGATTCTACCGCGTCGGTCAAGCATAATCTCACGAAGTAAAATATTGGCCGCTTTCCGCATCAAAGAAAACTGTTCATTCGTTTGATCGCTTAACTTTTCAAGCCTTGTCTTTCCTTTTCGCAGGCAATCAAGTACATATTCTTTTTCTTTGTCGCTGATAGAAATAATGGACAATGTCTGCGGTTCCACGTCTTTCTTCAGCAATGTTACATAGTTTTCTGGTTTAGTCTTATCATCATCCGCCAAGCAAACCAGAAATACATTCCCATACAGAGTATATTGAATCCTGCCTACACGTCCTATAAGGTTTCGGAATTCCACTGCCGACATCGGATAGGAGCCGTTTTTATAGTCTGTAATAAACAAATTGTCTGCGGGAAGATTCACTCCCTCCAGCAATGTACTCGTACAAAAGATTGTATGGATACCGCCGTCACGTTTCCGGAACAATTCTTCTATACGCAGCCTGATACTCGTAGGAAGATATCCAACGTGATACGCAACCCCTTTCTCAACCGTACCAGCAAGAAAGTAATCTTCATGCACCTGCTCCCGAATTTCTGATGCCAGTGCAATTAAGTCGGGATCATCCAACTGTTGCAGGGTATCAGCATATTTCCGAGCAAAACGCACAACCTTGGCTTTGGCATTACAATAAATCAGGTTTTTCTTTCCTTGACCCAATTCAGATATAAATGACATAAAATTGCAATCATCCCCAAAGGAATGTATTGCGTGCAGCTCTTGGGTAAGTCCATTGTAGTACCCAAGTTTTTGTTCTTGTAAATCTATTAGGAACTTTTCCTGACTAACCGGAGTGAACAACGATGTCATCTCCGACCGGTCTCCCTGAATTCCACTTGGAATCAGCTCCAGATATACATCCGGATTAGGAATATGAGGAGATGCAAAAATAACATGCGGGCGAGGCTCCGATCGATTTAGAATGCCAACTACCTGATAATAGAAAGCGCTACGACCTTCTTTCTCTGAGATGTTTTGTGCCTCATCTATAAACAGGTACTGAACCGGAATATCCTTAAAACCGATCAGTTGATACATCATACGCTCTGGAGTCATTACAAACACGTATTTATGCTCATTCTTTTCCTGAAGAATCATGGCACCAGCTGAGGTGATAATTCTATAATCATGTTGTCGAAGAAGCTCTCCGAGATTATCTGCTATCTCCTTAGAGAACTCATTTATCAGCGCCTTTGTAGGCACGAGGATTGCAAAATTACAGTCAGGACTTTTTCGAATACGTTCTCTGATAAATGTCCTCATTACAAAAGACTTGCCCATTGAAGTCGGGCCAGAATAACTGAAATAATCATCTTTGCCCATATGGTCATATACAGTCTTTTGAGAACTCAGAAAAAAGCTGTTCTCCTCCGATGGTATTCGCAGATAATCTTTATTGATTTCATCTGACAATCTGTCAAAAATATTGCCTTCCTCAAAATCAGGAACACTATGCCGCAATCCAAGGTAATTACTCGCACTTGAAAGCACTGACCCCATCACATATTGAATATCTTCATTTCCAGGATTCAGTAGGTCTAAAAGTGTAATGATCTCCTGTGCCAAGGAACGGTGCTGCTCTGACTGTTCTGTATTAACAGACTTTGAAAGCAAATCGGCAAATCTCAAAGCATCCTCTATCGGGATGTCCTTTGGCTTAATATCTTCTATTTGGAACAAGCGAAGGAAATCATTATGTAGCAGTGCATCATAAATCTCATTAAGATAGTCGTTTTTTTCAATGTCAGCAAATATTGCATGTCCAAGGGTGCTGGTGATGTCGTTCATTTAATCTCCACCTCCCAGCAATAACATGTCCATTATCTGTTTCTTATCTGCCTCCGCATCATTGAACGGCAGGAAGTAGAAATAATAAGAATGCATACCAAGCTTAAGGTCGACCACCTTTTTCTCTATATAAGGAATTACTGCCTTAATATCTGCTTCCATCTGATCCATGCATTTAGCACGGAAAGCATCATTATCATCCACTACAACACCTAACGAATAACCAATAAATACCCCAAATGCCATGTCCGGTGCAACTTGTCTCGTTTTGTTTGGAACCAGTACCTGTCGAAGTCGTTCAGTAGTTTCAGCATCATAGGTATGGTTAAACAAGGTACTATCTACCATTTGACGTTCTCTTACGCGCCCGCTTTTTATTGCAGCAATAATTTCAAAGGCACTGTCAATGGCATTTGTGATCTTTCCATTTATGCAAGAAGTGCCAAAAACCAATTGATAGCTAATCTCACCATTGATCTTTCGTTTGAGAAGATGAACACAGTCGCTCTTACTACTGAATTGGCTGGCGGCAGTACTTATTTCTACCTTGCTAAGTAGTTTTGGCGCATGTAGCCCTTCTTCAAGAAAAGTAAAAAGCAACATCTCTCCGAGTTCGTTCCCGGTACCTTTTTCATCTGGCTTACCATTGTTTCTCATCAGACGCAGCGCCTTAGCGCCCATGCTTCTGACTTTCTTCTTATCTTCGAACTCTTTCATCTGAGTTCGGGAATATACATACATTCCGACGCTATCAAAGAGATAATCATTCAGCGCCATATAATCAAAGGCAGAGTCTGAAATATCCAAATAATAGAGATTCAGACCGCTCCTATTTTTCAAATCCAGGTCATCATCACTTTGGACTTTACGAAAAACAGCATCGAAGTCACTGCCCTTTAATGTACGGTCAAGCTCAACAGGCTCAATAATTGTGTCTGCTTCCAGCTTTATTGACTCTCGCTCGGCTTCAAAGCTGTCTACAAAGGATTTATCTACAAGATCAATAGTCTCCTTGCCAGACTTATTTTCCACAGATACTGCTGTATACAGAAAAATATTAGCAAGAAAATCCGCAGGATCAAAGCATGTCGCTGTCGCTAAAGTTGAGCGAATCATCCTGCCAATTTCCGCGTCTGGTTCAGTCACGCATGACAAAGCCATACTACGCAAGGCAAGAACTCCGAGTGGGAGTTTATCAATATCCAACAGCGGAAGCACATACTTCATCATTCCTTTGGATACTTTACCAAGAGAAATCGACTTAGCCGGTTCCACTATGTTTTCTGGTGAAAGGTTGTAATCACAAGAAAGTAGATGGCTGACCGTACCGTCATCCACCTCTAATATGTTTCCATAGTACTCATCAATTGTTTTTACCACTGCTCCGCAGAGGGCCTTGTTATAGACTTTCGGCTTTGAGCAGATTTTTATAATTTTGATAAGCGCTGCAAAACATAACGTCACAGATAAGCTCCTCCCTTCACAGTTATTGTTCATCCTTTACGTAATCGACAATGTCCCCAATGTTGCAATCCATCTCAGTACATATCCTTCCAAGGACGTCCATACTTACCGATTCGCCTCTTCCCATTTTTGCAATTGTCGATGAGGTGATCTTTGTTTTTGCCATAAGATCCTTTTTGAGCATGCCCTTATCTATTAACAATTTCCATAGTTTGTTGTAGCTGTAGCTCATGTTTGTTCCTCCTGAGAGCACACTTTCAAGCAAAAATGTACATTCGAAAAAATCGTATTTTATTATATCACAGATATGTGAATTTTTCTACTCCACCTTTGAGTTCTCCATCATTAGCCTTGGAGAAGTTAAAGGTGGAGTTCTTATTTTTTCTGCCGTCCAAGTCAAATACAAGTTTTCCACAAGTCGGCTCCATGTAGATACGAGTCCATTTTTTCTAAAATCTAATCAGGCTGATAAATCCGTTGGCCACGGATTTTCCAGTGAAGCCTAAAAGACCACCAGCACCTACTGGAAAGGGGGCTGTGAGGAAGGAGGCAAAAGATGACAGCCAATGAAAAAGACAGCTATATCACAAGCATCGAAGAATCAGCGTCTATTATCAGCTCCCAAGTTGGATCGGCTGTGGTTAACTCCGTCTTTCAAAGATATGGCGCTTACAGCGTCGAAGACCTGAATCCGTGTGATCTGCCCGATGTCTTCAGTGAGCTTTATGCCATTGAGGCGGATCTCAGATAAACATCACCTTGCCCTGAGCATGGCGTTAAAAGGCTCACCGTTATGGACGTTCACCC
>DAIOSW010000134.1:0-5830 GCA_036752365.1 Prevotella sp. | reverse complement strand
TAAAAAGAGCCTCATGCCTTTTGATTTCGCATAATTTACTATCTCAGGGATATTGATATCCTTCGATTTGTCTACTGCCAGTGCCGAACTTGATACTTTCATCTCCGGCCCATACCAGCGTGAATCAAAATGAATATACTGCAAACCGCGTTCAGCAGCAAAATCGACAGCCGACAAAGCCTCTTTCCGGGTTAGTCCGGATCGGAACACTTTTCCGGGTTTCAACCATGATGTATCTGATAACTTGCATGGCTCATTGAGATTGAGCACGAGATAGTCATGATTGATCAGGTCGGTAGCCTTTTCACCCACCATGATGGTACGCCAGGAGGTAGAGAATGGAGTGATTATATCCACCGAACTATAAATCTGGGCTTTGAGCACATTTTCATTGATGAGTTTGTATTTTGTTCTTGCATAATTGACCATCTCAGCTTCGAGGAGAGATACATAGAGTCCGTTTTGCAGTTTCATTGTTAGTGGACGTTCCGCTTCTTCTTTCCACTCCTTCAGAGGTAATAATGAATATGGCCCCTGAGCCCATGCTGTATGCCAGGCCCTTGCTCCAGGTTCAAAACAGAAAGTGGTGAGTTCGTCTGTGAGATGAAG
This sequence comes from Prevotella sp., assembly GCA_036752365.1. Lineage (GTDB taxonomy): Bacteria > Bacteroidota > Bacteroidia > Bacteroidales > Bacteroidaceae > Prevotella. Next base: position 5,221 of record DAIOSW010000134.1, on the reverse strand, counting down.
AAAGAGTCCGTTGCTCGTTTCTGGGAATGTGTATCTGAATGCAATACCTTCATTATACACACGTACTTCTATATTCATATAATAACACTTCATCTTGTCGAAAGGCTCGCCGCTATCTTGACTGTTTCCTTTCATAAACCTTAGCGTCATGGAGTTATAATGATCTCTTATGGATGACCATTCTCCGTAGGCAGGATGCCAGATGGTGTCTTTACAGATACGTTCTACACCTGTAAAACTCATGTTGTCACACCATGTCTTGCATGAATCATGAGGCACTGCAAGTGCACTCTCAAAGGTTCTATTATTTATCTCTACACCTATTTTAGAGTTATCGAGGACGGTTTTTCCTTTGTAACTAACGTTATACAACATTGTTTTTCCTTCGCCGGGTATCTTTTCCTGCCGGAACGAGAAAACAAAATTACCATCAGGTGAGGTTAATTTCTCATTTACGACCTCACTCTTGTTGACCTCTGCAAATAATGCAAAAGGTAAACATAACAGTATTATAGGGATGATGATCTTTTTCATGCTGTAAAGATACTTATTATTTTTCTAAATGTTTTAATCTAACCAGAGCTTCCATGTAATAATAGTCTGCGTAAATGATTGACGCGTCAATCTCGGAGCCGGCAGGCAGATTGCCCGTGGAGTGCATAAGCATGGCACTATTGTGTTTCCCACTCAGATATTTTTGCGTGCTAAGATTCTTCAGGATTTCTTTTGCTATCGTCAAGTAGTATTTACCTTTCTCACCAGGGAGATAAGTGCTCAGTTCTATCAGTGCTGATGCTGTAATACAAGCTGCGGATACATCCTTCGGCGCATTTGGAATCTTGGGATCATCAAAGTCCCAATAAGGAATCATATCTTTGGGTAATCTCTTGATGTAGGCATCAGCTACATGTTGCACAAATTGGAGATATTTAGGATCTTTTGTCTCGCGATAAACCATCTCAAAACCGTATATAGCCCAACTTTGTCCACGTGCCCACATCGTATTGTCGGCATATCCCTGATGGGTTACACCTTTGATAAAATGACCGTCTATTGTATCGTAAACAGCTACATGATATGATGTATAATCCTTGCGAAACTGGTTTTTCATCGTTACATCTGCATGACTGACAGCAATATTGTACAGTCTCTTATCTCCACTCAGTTGAGCTCCGCGAAACAGCATCTCCAGATTCATCATATTGTCCATAATGGTGTTATGAGGCCATTTGCGAGGCTTCACCTCACGTGGCCACGACAGAATTGTTCCGACGCGTGGATTAAAGAGGGTCGCGAGTGAGTCGGCACATCGGATAATCATCTCCTTATACTTTTGTTCGCCTGTCATTCGGTAAGCATTTCCGTTAGCGCAATAAGTGAGAAATCCTAAATCGTGGTCATACACCGGCTTCTCTGCTAATGGCTTGAGGGCATCCGTATAGCGGATGGCTTTCTCCTTAATTTCGTTATTGCCTGATACCTCATAATCATACCATAGTAGCCCTGCCCAGAATCCGGAAGTCCAGTTCTCCTGCGTCACCTTCTGCAAAGCCCATTTTTTCTCACCATTCAAGATATGCCAAGGTACGTAAGAGCAGTCCTTCCTTCGATCGAGTTCTTGAAGGGTTGAGGCTACTTTAGCCTGGCAATAACCCAATTGTCTGTCAACATATGTTGTTGTCTTTGCCGATAAGGCCAGCGAAGAGATTGTTAATGATAGTGCTATTATATTTTTCTTATTCATAATCTACTGTTTAACTGTTATACGAAATAAGAAGGCAAAATACGTAGACAATAATAAAAAATGTTATTAAATAACCTTTGGGTGTTGATAATACGGCATTCACTGAATATATTTCTTTAATCTAGGATTAAAAGTTACTTTTACCATCGTTTTAAAATATATAATCATGGAAATAAAGAAATTATGTCTGTTGATAGTCTTCCTGTCAACTGTTTCAACCGTAACGTTTGCTCAGTTTGATGGTGGTGGAGGTGGGTTCATGGGTGGTGGCCCTCCCGGAGATGGCGGTCCCGGAATGCCTCCCGGTGAACAGAACAGTAATGAACAGGTGGAAGCTACTGCTGTAAAGGCAATCGTTGGGAAAAAAGAGATAACGAACAAGACATTTACAGCGACGAAAGCAAATCAGTCTGTCATCATTATCAAGGCTAAAGGATCACTGACAGGTGAGAACATAACAATAACCAAAGGTGATGGTGCTTCTTCATCAGAAGAACAAAGCAACTTTACCGGAATGAATGCCGCAGTACTTGCAGAGAGTCCCTCTTCGTCGACACTGAATGGCTGTATTGTATACACGGCTGCTGAAGGGTCAAATGCCATATTTGCCCATGGCAAAGAAGCTAAGATCACCATTAATAATATGGTTATTGAGACCAAAAAGAACTCTTCTCGTGGACTGGATGCCACTTATGGCGGTACGATTATAGCAGACGGGATAAGCATTACTACAGCCGGATCACATTGCGCAGCACTGGCTACAGACCGTGGAGAGGGTACAGTCACTGTCAGCAACTGTAAAGCTCAGACTGCCGGAGATGGCTCTCCCGGTATCTATTCTACCGGCAATATAACGGCACGTAACAGTAAGTTTATCGCAACCGGATCGGAAGCCTGTGTGATAGAAGGGAAAAATTCCATTACACTTGACTCGTGCAATCTTACCGGTTATAGACGTTGTGGGGTCATGCTTTATCAGAGTTTCTCTGGTGATGCAGGCGTGGGTACCAGTGTATTGACGATGAGCAATAGCAAGATGACGGCCGTTACAGGTCCAATGTTTTACTGTACCAACACCCATACGACCATCAATCTTACAAATAACAGTCTGATATTTGATTCAGGTGTTATACTCAAAGCTGACGGTGCAGGTCGCTGGGGGAATAAGGGAAAAAATGGTGCTCAGGTAGAGTTTACTGCAACTGATCAAGTATTGAAAGGTGAGATAAAGATAGACAGCATAAGCAGTGCCAATATTACTTTAGGCAGCGGTACTGATTTTAATGGAGCTATCAATACTGAAAATCAGTCAAAGGAAGTGAAGCTTACTTTATGTAAAGGAGCAAAGGTTACGTTGACAGCCGATAGCTATCTGACCTCCCTTACTTACAAGGATATGACGAATGAAGAGGGTGTTGCTTCTATCAATCTGAATGGACATAAACTGATAATTGCAGGAAAGCAATAAGAATTAAGTTTTATATAAAGCTAAAGGACGATATGAATCACTCACATCGTCCTTTATAATTCTTTAGCGGATATTGGTCTGAATAATGCTATAACACTTAAAATTATTATAACTTATATTCTCCCAATATAACCGTTGTTTGAAAATCTAATAACATAATCTTTACCTTAAATCTATTAACTACTAACCTAATGAAACATGTATTCTCCCGAACACGATGCAAAGATAAATGTTTTTGTGTTCGCACACAATGTATTTATTCTTTTCTTTTTTCTTTTTACGTTTTATTTGATATAAATCAATTTATATCACAATAAATAAGCGTTGAACTACGTTTTTGAACTAAGAATACGATCAAATAATATTCAGAATGATGGAACATATTTCACTCACACAGAAGGAGATGAAGATTTATCTTGCTTTCCAGCAGGATGAAATCAATGCCACGGAGATTTACCGCCGTCTTGGGCAGATTTCCAAGAATGAGAAGAACAAACAGGTACTGTTCGAGATGTCTGATGAGGAATACGGGCATTACAACTTTATTTCCAAGTATACAGGGAAACGTCTTCAGTATAATAAGTGGTTTGTTGTCCGTACAGTCATATTTGCACGTATCTTTGGTTTGATGTTTACGCTTAAACTATTAGAGAGGACAGAACATGAAACGAGTGGTGCCTACACAAACTATCAGAATCTACGCGCTTTCGCCACTACAGAGGATGAGCACGAGCTAAAGCTGCTGAATATGATTGATGAGTCCCGCCTCAAATATATGGGTTCTGTAGTTCTTGGGCTCAATGATGCGTTGGTAGAATTTACCGGGGCATTAGCGGGATATACATTGGCTTTGGGCAGTTGTTCCCTTGTTGCTTTGACAGGAAGTATCACAGGTATTGCTGCAGCGTTAAGTATGGGTTCCTCCGAGTATCTCTCGACGAAATCGGAAACAGGTGACAGTCGCCATGCTTTTCATGCGGCGATATACACCTGTCTGGCCTACCTTTTCACTGTCTTCCTGTTGATAGCTCCATATATCTGGATATCGCAAGCCATCATTGCTTCAGTGGTTATGCTGGTGCTGGCCATACTTGTAATTGCGGCCTTCAATTTTTATTATTCCGTAGTTCGTGAAGAGTCTTTCCTCCATCGTTTCGGCGAGATGGCACTGATCAGTTTCTCAGTTGCATTGCTTAGCTTCGTCATTGGCTATCTGCTGAAGAGGTTTACGGGGATTGAGGGTTAGCTTCTGTTCTGGCAGTCTTTGATCTCGCCAATATGACTACAGCTCAATTCCCACACGGAAGGTAAAACCGTTACTGTTTTTTCGAGGACCAATCTTTCCAGTCACCCAGTTATAGCGATCGCCAAGTTTCTGTAATGTATAACCGGCACTCAACGTCACGACATTGAATCTAACCCCTAATGAGCCATTTCCATATATTCCCCCGTCGCTGTCATTTCCTGAGAGATTTGCTGCATATCCGGCTTTGATATCAATAAATGGAGAAAAGGATCTGCTGAAAGGATATGAAAGTCGTGCATTCCCAAATATTGGGGCTGTCGTATAACTGGTATTATTAATTCTTTGATTAAAATAATCGTCATCAGTCTTTCCCTTGTGATAGTCCAGTCCCAATCCACCTCCAATCCGTAAATATCTATTCAACGGAAATCCAATTGCAATCCGTAGTTCATTTCTGTCGATATTTTTGTCATCGAACGTCTTTCCTGCCTCTATCATGATGCATTTCTTGTTTTTATCAAACGTTATGTTGCTTTGTGAAAATGCTTCTATCGTGGTAAAAGCAAGAATTGTTATAAGTAAAAATTTATTCATAATTGTTTGTTTTTATATTAAATATTTATTGTTCCGTTTCTATTCATTAATATTCAGTCCGATGAAAATCTCTTATATCATCTTCTTAAGATCCTCAAGATAAAATGTCTCTTATCCTTTTCCTTTTGTTCTGACAGTACTGTTTCAGCTATCAACCTTAAGATCCCAT
>DAIOSW010000133.1:0-5889 GCA_036752365.1 Prevotella sp. | reverse complement strand
CCAGCTCATCCTTCACACGTTTCATCCATGGCAGAGCCATCTCACCATTACCTTCAAATCCTCCTGGTTTAGTACGAGGTTTCCATATTCCAGCACGGAATACTCCATAACCCTTGTCACTCAATAGTTTGGCAGTTGACATCACCTGTTCTTCAGTCTCTGCCGAACATGGTCCGGCAATTACTAATGGACGTTTATCTTCTATTCCCGGAAGATTTAGCGGTTTCAATTCTAATTCCATTTTATTTTGATTTTACTTTTTCTTTTTAGAATACCTTTTTAATTCTCTCCAGAGCTTCTTTAATTTGATTATCTTTTGCACACAGGCTGATTCGGATATATCGTTTACCGTTGCTTCCAAATATAAATCCGGGGGTAATAAATACACGGGCCTCATGTAGCACCTTTTCTGTCAGCTCCTCTACATCTGCATATTTCTCAGGTATCCTCCCCCAAAGAAACATACCCACCTGACTAGAGTCATATTCACATCCTAAAGTTTTCATAATATCCTCTGCAATGTTGCGACGTCGGCGATAAGCATTAATATTAGCCTCGCGATGCCATTCATTGTCATTCTGATAAGCCTGAGCAGCAGCCAGCTGCATAGGACGGAACGTGCCCGAGTCAATATTGCTCTTCACCTTCAGAATCCAGTTGACAAATTGCGCATTAGTGGCCAGCATTCCAATACGCCATCCAGGCATATTGTGACTTTTACTCATAGAGTTGAATTCTATACAGCATTCCTTAGCCCCCGGCACCTGTAGCAGACTGATAGGATTATCGTTAAGAATAAAAGAATATGGATTGTCGTTAACAATAATGATATTCTTACGTAAAGCGAAGTCCACCAGTTTCTCATAAGTCTCCATCTGGGCATTTCCTCCTGTTGGCATATTCGGGTAGTTCGTCCACATCAGTTTCACTCTGCTTGTATCCATCTTTTCCAGTTCTTCAAAATCAGGTTGCCAACCGTTATCCTGACGCAAATTATAATTAACGATCTTAGCACCCAAGATTTTACTTAGCGAGGTATACGTAGGATATCCGGGATTCGGTACAAGAACTTCCTCTCCGGGATTAACGAAAGCCAACGTCACGTGAAGGATACCTTCCTTGGAACCGATCAACGGCTGTATTTCGCAAGCAGGATCCAGTTCTACACCATACCATCTTTTGTACCAATCAGCCATTGCCTTACGTAGTTCAGGTATACCTACTGTAGGCTGATAACCATGCACATCATCACGTCTGGCCTGTTCGCAAAGAGTCTCAATGGTCTCTTTAGACGGAGGCATGTCAGGACTTCCTATAGCCAAACTGATAATATTCTTCCCTTCAGCATTAAGGCCGGCTATTTCCTTAAGTTTACGACTGAAATAATATTCGCTTACGCTCGCCAGTCTGTCGGCAGGCACGATGTTAAATGCTCGGTTGCTTTCCATCTGTATATTCTCCTAATATTTTTAATTCTTTTGTTAATGGTGTTATTGCGTCCACGCTTTGTCTGTAACGTGTAAGATTATCAAAGGTGACATCCACATAAAACAAATACTCCCACTCCTTACCTATGATCGGCAACGATTGTATTTTCGTAAGATTGATCTTGTAAAAAGATAAGATACTGAGCACCTGAGAGAGACTTCCCTCCTCGTGAGGTAAAGAAAACACCATACTTGATTTATTTGCTTTCTCAATAGGCCTTAGAAAATCAGCTTTCCGCGGATTGCACACCACCAGAAAACGAGTAAAGTTATGTTTATTATCTTCGATAGCCTCTTCCAGCACCTTCATTCCATATAACGGAGCAGCAAACTTAGAGCAAATTGCAGCATGCCCGGTAAGATGATTCTTACTAATAAATTCAGCTGCACCCGCAGTATCCTCTGCTTCTACTATTTTCATTTCAGGATGATTACTGAGAAAATCACGGCATTGCATCAAGGCCACAGGGTGTGAATTCACCTCAGTCAGCGTTTCCCAATTATCTTCAGGCAGACATACAATACTATGGCTAATATGCAGTTTATGTTCCCCCACCACAGTAGTACCACTGTCACGTAACAGTTCATAATTATGCAGCAGACTTCCGGCAATCGTATTTTCAATAGCCAGCATACCTATGACGGTAGGGTCACGTTTGATGTTCTCAAACACCTGTTCGAATGTTGAACAGCAGATCAAGTCAATCTGTTCACCTTCGAAATACTGGTGAGCCGCTATATCGTGGAACGACCCGATGATACCTTGTATCGCAATTCTTCTCATTTTTATCTTCGTATTAAACAAAAAATCCCGCCTCATTATTTTGAAGCGGGACTCTGATGCAATTTATATTATTGTTCTTTTGTCATAAGTTGAAATTAACACGCAACTTCCCGCCCTACACTATGCTGTGCAAAGTAAAAGTAATAAAAGTAATAAGAAGATGCGTTTAATGAACTAACCATAACCTTTTATTTTTTTTAATTTCGGATGCAAAAGTAAAGTATTTATTCGAAAGAAACGAAAGAAATATCATTTTTTTGCAAAAAAAGTTTCAAATTGAATATTAATTCCGTCAAAATGCGTTAATTATAAACGCCAAACGGATCTATATTTTTATATGCATTCTTTATTTTCTGTTCCACGCCTTCGGCACTATACTCACCGTTTACATCAGCCACTTGTTTAGGATCAAGCTCCAGGACCTTCTGCATATCCTCTGTTGCACCCTCTTTATCCCCCTTCTCCAGTTTCACGTTACCACGTTCACGATAAGCTTCTATGGAAAATGGATTGACATCTACTACCTTATTATAATAGTTGATAGCTTCGTCCATATTGCCTTTGGCCTTTTCCACCTGAGCCTTAAGCATCAGAGCATCCTCATTCTCTGAATCATGTTCCATCAGATAGTCAGCATCCTCATCTGCGCTTTTGACGTCATTCATTTTCAGCAAAGTCCTTCCTCGCAACAGATAAGCCTCATTGTAATCTGCCTTCAGAGTAATAGCTTTTGTCAGCATTGCCACTGCATTCACATGATCATCTTGTCCGATGCAAGCCTGAGCATAGAGGTATGAGAGCTCCGGATTTTTATCGTCTATGAGCATTGCTTTCTCACAAGCATCCGCCATAGCGTTATAATCCTCGAGCATATAAGTCACTCTTGCAATCATCAAAATGGCCGCCTGATTATCAGGTCTGGCTTCAGAAATGATCCTTAGCTGTTCGTAAGCAGGCAACAATTCATTATTATGAATAAGTGCCTGTGAGAGATAATCACGTATTTCAAGATCCTCTTTAATGTCAAGTGCGGAGTTAAAACATTTTATTGCATAGACGAACTCACCCATTTTCAGAGCTCTCACCCCATCATACTTAAATACGTCGAAGTTTTTTTCCTTGTCCTGCACTTTCTTATCTTCGGAGTTCTCTTCACTGCTTCCGAATAATGCTTTAAAGAAATTCATAATGTTATATTTAACTTAAATTAAAAGTGATTTTTTATAAATCTATTTTTTTATGCTGCAAAGGTAGTTGAAATAATTTAAATATATTATCTTTGCACACGAAATAATTACGAATTAATTACTAACTAACACCAGAATGAGAAAAATTTACTTTGCATTTGTTACAATTGCATTATTTGTAATTGCGAGTTGTTCTCAAAATGATGAGCTACCCATTGATAGCGGAGCATCTACCAGAACAATCAAATACGACAACAGTATCGTACATGTGAGTATCAACAGTATTGTCGGTCCGACAGTGAGTCTAAGTGCCTTCTTCAAACAAGAAGGAGTGACCATCAACAAACGTGGCTTTGTATGGTCCATTAAAAATAACAAACCGATAATCGGAGGAAAAAGCATATTCAGACTTATCGACTTTACGGGTAAAGATACGATCAGCAATACGCTTAACACTACGTATGTGGACACATATTACTATGTTCGAGGCTATGCCATTACAAGTACAGCCGATACCATCTATAGCGACATCGATAGTTTTATGATTTCGTCTATTAAGCCACAGATTGAGACGATGCCTGTAACCAACCGTACACGCATCGCAGCAATTACCATTGGTCGTTTCATCAGCTATGGTAATGTAACCATCAATGGTTTCGGTATCTGTATGAACCGTAAAGGTTATCCAACAATGAACGACCAGTACATCGCAGCAGTAGATACAGCCAGTGATACCAACTACAAAGGTCAGTTCGGGGCATTCTTCGATAATCTCACCGCCAACACGATGTATCATTTACGTGCCTACTGCATCTATACCGTCAACAGTAAAAAAGATACGATTTATGCTAACGACCGAATTTTCAAAACTACATTCGGCGGAGATGTACAGTGGACATGGGGAAATAACGGCAAGGGCAAGTCGGGCGATGCCACCGTCGATGCACGTATTTCCCAAGCACTGGATTCAGCGATGTATTACTACAATAACTATTCCAATCTCTATCATAGAATTAACGCCTATTACGATTCAGGAGTTCCGACAGCAGACTGCACACTCTCCGGCACAATGCGTTTCGGTCCGGGAGAGACTTATCAGTGGGTAGGCACAGCACAACATGAGATAAGTCATGCTATGGGTGTGGGGACGGCATGGAACTGGAGCAGTTTCGGAGATCCATGGTCGAAGCCAATCGCAACTCAGAGTATACGAGTATTGCTCAAGGATATGACACAGAACATTCATGGAGCTTATAGTGGTCAGATACATTTCTGGCCGGGTGGCATCAATTATCGCAAAGAAGTAGAGAATCCGGGAACGAGCAACACGAAGGGCGTGGTATTCTCCGGGGTCTATATGCTTAAAGTCAATGCGATGATGTGCAACGCCTTACGTGAAGACGGATTGGCATCATATTACTAATCAGGAATTAAAACAGACAAAACAATGAAAAAGTCATTATTATATATACTTATTGCCATTTCAGTACTAAGTATCCCCACAAACACCAGAGCTACCATAAAGAGTATATCATCCGTCAACAGTAGTCAGCTTTATCCGTTATGGTTCCCCGGAAAACTGAACTATATCCGTGTGACTGGAACGACCGACCGTCGCACCTACACTAACGAGACGATAACCTATGGTATCGATTACGTAGTGCTCAAATATGATTATCCACGTTTTAATTATGTTGACAGTACCGAACTGAAGTCTGGATGTTATCTCGTACAGTTTGTCGACAATTTCAACGGTCTCACAGCCGCATTATGGTTTGATACTAACGCTGACTCGACGATGGAAAGTCCAACAACAGAGAAGCCTTATGTACTGGTTGGTAACACATCAAGCAAGTCTGTTACGCCAGAAGGAAAATTCCTCAAATATAACACGACCAGTTATAAGTTTCTTGCCACCAGTGGAGAAACCGTATCTGCCTATGAAGCATATATCATTACCAACGCCACAAATCCCGTCTCACAGATTGTTGTCAGCGACGGAGGTATCACCAATGGCATCCGTCGTATTTATGCTTCTGATGGCACACGACTTAGCATCTGTGCTTTATCTGGTGGAGTAACCATTTATTCAGCAGGAAAGACACTCTTGACCATCTATTCTATCAATGGACAGACATCAAAGATTGTTGAGTTATCCGAAGGCCCAAACACCATCCAGCTGCCCCGTGGTCTCTACATCGCAGGCGGTAAGAAGTTTGTTGTAAAATAACCAACGTACATTATACAAAATACGGGCGTTTTTCGATATCGAAACACGCCCGTAATATTTGATAATCCTCAGATTATTTGCAATACATATTTACGATTGCCTCATACAGTTCCTGCTTACCGCTAGTCTGTTTTGGTTCGCCGTTTTTCTTAGCATAAGCAACGAGGTCCTCAAGACCCAGTTTACCCTCTTCAAACTTCT
>DAIOSW010000132.1:0-5975 GCA_036752365.1 Prevotella sp. | reverse complement strand
ATATTTATTTTTGCATTTTTATTTGTTTTAAGATAAGCACTTTTCATCTCTTCCATCACATAACTGAGGTTAGCTGCTGCTGCCACATTAATGGTTTGTGCATAGCCCATAACTACCGTCATGGCAAGCACTAGTGTAATAAATATCTTCTTCATTATATCTTATTTTTTATCGTTTGTAAATATATTCTTTAGATAAGCCGGTGTTATTGTCAACATAACATAACACCATTGAGGAGTGCGGATGTCTGCATTACTATTCTTTAGTTTTAGATATTTTACTTCCTTGGTCGTGAAATACATGCTGTAGCCGCCTTGAACATTTGCCCATTCGTTAATCTTGTATTTCAATGTCAGGTCAAGTTCCGATCCTAATGACTTACCAGCTTTGTCTGATGCATATTTCACATCTTTCATACTCTTGAATAGATGTCCGGCAACTTCCCAGTCTAAGTTCGGTGTGGCTTTTCCTGATACCGTCATATAATAATCACCTAAGCCTTGGGTAGGAGGTGTTGTCCAATATTCCATATAACCATTGAAGCTATGGTTCGTTCCATATAACTTCTTAAAGTTATGTTGTGTCCCGTCATTTGAGTTATCATCACCTGAGAAAAGATCACATCCGATACCTAAATTCAAATAGGTCGACGGGTTCCATCCTAATTTCGCAGCAGCCAGTGATGCATTCATCGTTTTGCCGGTACTTGATTTCCCGCTCTGGTGATAGTAGGTGAGTGCGAGTGACAATGGTGTTGATGTGGTGCCATAGCTAAGATAACCACCGTACGTATACGTGTGATACATATTTACTTTCTTATAATTAGCCGTGTTGCCTGCTGTTCCGGAAGTGTCCTGTACTCCTTCATCAACTCCAATGAGCGAAAGACTTACGTTCTTGGCCAACACCTTATTCATCCATAAGAATCCCATATAACGGTAAGGGCATACCGGTGTATAATAGGTTTCGCTCTTACCGGCTGTGGTATTGTTGTACGCAAATCCTGCATTGGCCTGAAAATCATTGATAGCATATTTCATCAAAGCCATATCATGAGATGTTCCGGTGTTACTCCAGGCCGGACTGTTAAAGAGACGTCCGTCATCATACTTCAGTGCCTGTCGTCCTATTCTTACTGACCCGCCGGGAATGAGTACCATGTCTGCCCATGCCTCAAAGATAGTGGTTGATGAATTTGTTGTAGATGCCTCTGATGTCGTCGCTGTTTCTCCGTAGGTGCGGGCATCCTGAATAGTCAGTTTCGTGGATAGAAGGCCTGTCTGGAATGAAACCCCCAGGCGGGTACGCTGCATGGCAACCGCTAACGGATCTTCTGTCTTTAATAAGGGCTGGTTAAAACCATCTCTTACTTCCACTCTGGGACGGAATTCGCCATCCACGGTAACAGTCTGTGCTGCTACTCCACATGCACCCGAAAGTGCTGTTGCAAACATAATCATTTTTACCTTTTTCATAATCATATCTATTTATTATCCTAATAAAAGTAACCCGTTATACATAAAAAGATAACGCTACGCAAAAAAAATCAAAATAACTGGCTGTCCAGTTCATTCTCTGACTGGGCTAAAGCCTTGATAACCTCCAGTTCCCGTTTGGCGTACATCTTGAAGATTTTTTTACCGTACTCACTGACAAAGCATCCACCTCCGTTGTTACCACCTCGTTTCACAATGATAATAGGTTGATCAGATAAAGCGTTCATCTTATTGACCATCTGCCATGTCTTTTGAAAAGAAAACCCTAAGTGGTGTGCGGCAGCGTTCATTGAACCATCATCGAGAATCTGCCTGATTAAAGCGAACTGCTCTGGTCCGATAAAAATCTTATTCTCATGATAGACAACGACGCTTGCCCCCACCTTATATGGTTTTCTCATCATATTCCGATCATCACTTCTGTTGATTTAAATATTGCAAAAGCTTCGTCACCTACCTTGAGGCCCATTTCTTTTACGCTGTCCACGGTTATGACAGATACGATGGTATTTCCATTGCCAACATCGAGTTTAATCTTTGCGGTGACAATACCTGGTGTTATTTCCACAATCTTACCCTTAATACTGTTTCTGGCACTTAGCTGCATAATCTTTCTTGTTTAATAATTAATACTAATTTTATATTAATTATTAATACAAGAAGCGTGCCACTAGTGTATGTTGCTGTATTTGAGAAAGTTGTGAGATTATGGGTAGCTGATTGACTACAAATATGTAGCCAATTTTACAACTTTATTACAAAAATGTAGAAAATTGTGCAGGGATCAAGAAAGAGGATTATAAGAGGCTCAGCCTACTTGATTAAGGTCTAACTGATAGGCTCTTCCGCGGATTGCACTGATCTTAAGATTGCTGTGCTCGGCAAGTGTCTGTTTCAGACGGCGGACAAGCGTATAAAGCGTTTCGTCGGCATTCTCCTTTCCTGGCCAAAGTGTGTCACAGATATCCTTCTTCAATAGAAAATGAGATGAAGAACAATAGAACATTTCCATCAGGCTGTATTCCATCGGTGTAAGGTTCAGTCTCTTGCTGTTAAGATCGTAGACGCAACTGTCGTCTGTGCTTAACGAAAGGTCGCCGAATGTAATAATCTTATTGTCTGCACCACTGGTTTCCTTCTCATTCTTAACCGAATATTTTCTTCTGAAATAGAAATATAACCCACCGAAACAGAGAGCAAAGGCGAGAAGAATAGCTGGCGTCGTCAGATTGGTCATGGAGATGACATTGATAAACGGGCAGAAAACATAACCTCTTAAGGACAATGCTGCGTCAGCCACCTTCGCATTATTCATCAGCATGATTGTATCACTCATGATATAACCATTATCGGCATTATCGGCCAGTGCTTCCCCCTGTTGATGGGAGTTCATGTTCATGACACTAATCTGTATTCCCGCATTCTCTTTGAATCGCTTCTCTGGCAAAGCTTCTGCGAAGATATTGTCGTAGGTGTGCAGTGTAACGGCGGCCCCCATCTGCTGTTGAAGTTTGGCGTATGACTGGATAGTGTCGCGGCATAGCCAGTTGTTGGCATGCATCTTCACCGCCTCACGCAGCGCTGCGTTAAGGTTGGCTATAATCGTCTCACGTGTGCGGCTATATTGCTTGGCTCCCATTCCGAATGAGAGTGTAACAAATATGCATACAAGTGCCATTGATAAGATTGCAGGCCAATTGCGTTTCATAAGAATATCTTTAATTCGGTGCAAAGTTAATAAAATCCTGTCTAATTACTCGGTTACATAAAAAAATATTTTCATATAATATATTTTGCCTTTTCTTTTTGATTCCACAAAACTACTTATGTAACTGATTTATACCCGGTTTGGCGTGGAGACAAAGTCTTTAGGAGATAGATTGTCCATCATTGGTTTCTGAATTGTTTTGTTTCACAATCTTATCAGGTTCCGTATGTCGTTCTGATAGAATGCTTTAGGCGCCCAAAAGTATATCTCTTGGTATTTTCCCCTACAGGGGAAAAGATCTCCCCCTATAGGGGAACACATCTACCCCTGTAGGGGAAAATAGAGGGAGCTATGTTTCCGGGTGAGTTCAGATGAGCTGATGGATATGGGTCTCTAATCTTACAGTAATGCTTCCATATAGTTGTGACTCTATGGGCAACTTTATCCGGATGAAAGCAGAACCAGCCTTCTTCCTATTTTTAGAGATGGTTACCGAAAAGGTATTTAAATCTCCTCTAGTTTATTGTTGGGGAAGAGAATCATAAATATACTTGCAATCAGCACAAACCACCAGAAATAAATCAGATTAAAAAGCCCCGTAGAATAACAGATGATTATTCCCGCTATTGATATAAACACATCAAATAGGGTATCACGAGAATTCCTAGAGTATTATGGGTATGTTCGTTAGTTTGTCTCCACGGATTAGTCTCTGTCAACCAGATTTTTAACTCGAATCGTGGAATCAATCTAATATCAAAAAAGACACTGAAAGACTAACGTCTCCCAGTGTCAACCTTATATATATAGCATGATGTCTATGCAAAGAACTTGTCGATGTCGTCAGCGATCTTGTGAGCGCTGGCCATGGCACGTACTACGAGTGATGCACCAGTTGCAGCATCACCGGCTACGAATACGTTTTTAGCAAATTCTGGTTGCTGTGGACGAAGGAATCCCATTGCCAGGAATACCATATCGCACTGTATGATCTCCGGTTTTCCGTTCTTCTTCATGATAGGACGGCCACCTTCTGGATTTGGTTCCCATGTTACTTCTTCAATCTCAACACCCGTTACATGTCCATCCTTACCGATAAACTTGTTCGATGCGATGTTCCAGCGGCGTTCGCAGCCTTCCTCGTGACTTGATGTGGTCTTGAAGATGACAGGCCAGTTTGGCCATGGAGTATCAGGATTGTCGCCAACAGGTGGCTTCGGCATGATCTCAACCTGAGTGACGCTTTTGCAACCCTGACGGTGTGCTGTTCCGATACAGTCAGAACCCGTATCACCACCACCGATTACCAGCACGTTCTTACCTTTGGCATTGATCAGTTCATCTTTCTTGAATTCTGTTCCAGCCAGAATGCGGTTCTGCTGTGCCAGAAGGTCAAGGGCAAGGTATATACCTTTCAGTTCACGGCCCGGTATTTCAAGGTCACGAGCTGTAGGGGTACCGGTAGCCACTACGTAAGCATCGAAGCCTTTCGGCAGTTTGGTCACGTCAATAGCCTCCTTGTACTTGAAGGTGATGCCTTCCTGTTCCAGAATATTGATACGACGGTCGATGATATCCTTATTCAGTTTGAAGTTTGGAATACCATAACGGAGAAGTCCTCCGGCAGCCTCGTTATTGTCAAACACGGTTACAGTATAGCCGCGGTGGTTCAACTGGTTGGCTGCGGCAAGTCCTGCAGGACCTGCACCGATGACAGCAATAGTCTTACCGTTACGTTCAATCTCTTCCACTCTCACGAAACTCTCAAGGAAGGCATGTTCCGTGATGGCACATTCATCCTCGCGGTTCGTTGTGGGCTCATGATCCATCAGGTTGAGCACGCAGGCTTTCTCACAGAGTGCAGGACATACACGGCCCGTGAACTCAGGGAAGTCGTTTGTGCTGTTGAGCAGGCGGTAAGCCAACTCCCAGTCACCTTTGTACAAGGCATCGTTCCACTCCGGTGGTTTGTTGCCCAGCGGGCAAGCCCAGTGGCAGAAAGGTACGCCGCAGTCCATGCAGCGTGCAGCCTGTGTCTGACGATCTTTAGTATTCAATGTTTGCTCCACCTCACCGAAATCGTGTATACGGTCGTGGATTGGTCTATATCCCGCTTCTTTGCGGTGTATTTTCAAAAATGCTTTTGGATCTCCCATTTTACTTTTTTCTTTAAAACCTTTTACCTCAATTAATAATCTCTCTGCATATCTGCAATCTTCTGTTGCAGTTTCTTAACCTGTTCTTCCTGCAGTACACGTTTGTACTCGATAGGAACTACCTGAATGAAATCTCCTACGTATAGATTCCAGTCGTCAAGCATAGTACGTGCAAGTTTAGAACCGGTATAGAGGTAGTGCTGACGAATCAGCTCATGAAGTTCTTTCTGGTCACTGCTACTCTCGACAAGATTGATTTCAACCATGTCCATATTACAGAAGTAGTCGAAGTTGTGTTTCTTGTCCCAGACGTAAGCCACACCGCCACTCATACCTGCAGCGAAGTTGCGTCCTGTCTCACCCAGTACTACTACACGACCGCCGGTCATATATTCGCAGCAGTGGTCGCCTGCACCTTCCAGCACGGCGATGGCACCGGAGTTACGTACACCGAAACGCTCACCAACACGACCGTTGATATAGAGCTCACCGCTTGTAGCACCGTAGAGACCGGTATTACCGGCGATGATGTTATCTTCAGCGTTGAAGTTGCTGCGTGATGAAGGTAGGATAGAGATACGACCGCCACTAAGGCCTTTTCCGAAGTAGTCGTTG
>DAIOSW010000131.1:0-5984 GCA_036752365.1 Prevotella sp. | reverse complement strand
GGGCTGTCATCAGCGACATCGCCCCGGCATCGATACCCGCTTTATAAGGAGGAAAGAATACTTCGCGAAGAGTACGTTCTGAAAGATCGGCAGGGGCACCATTGGTACCATTAACCGGAGTACCGCCACAAAAATGCTTGATGCAGGCAAGTACGTCTTCATCGGTATCCAGATTACGTTGATATCCCTTCACTGTCTGAACTCCCATCTGAGTAACGAGATATGGATCTTCACCAAATGTTTCTCCACAACGTCCCCAACGTTGGTCGCGTGCTACTTCGATATTCGGATTGAAGGTCCACTGCATGTTCATTGCCCGCATCTCGACAGCTGTCTGACGGGCAATGACATAAGCCATAGCCGTATCAAATGAGCTGGCGAGTCCTATATTCGTAGGGTAAACTGTATTATTCTGACATTTGGCATTGCCGTGGATAGCATCAATACCAATCAATAATGGAATTTGAAGACGACTCTTCATATTGAGTCTCTGCAGTTCATTAGCCTCTTCGAGTGTTAACACATGAAGAAATGAACCGATGAGCCCCTCTTCTGTCCACTTGGCCACATCCTTATCAGTGATGCCGGGATAAAATGCAGTTGCTGTATTTGTTTTTAAATCCGCAGCTGTCATCGTCTTACTGTTCTGACGTATATGTTCAAGACCGACAAATTGATTCATCTGGCCTACTTTCTCTTCAAGGGTCATACGACCTAAGAGGTCATTCACACGCAAGTCTATAGGCACTTTCGGATTTTTGTACATGGGTGTATTATTATCTTTCGCTCCAAGATGGAGACTTATTGCTGCTGCTATTGCCATCGTTAATATCTTTTTCATATATAATCGTATTAGTAACTTCCCTATTTTATCCCCATCTGACTCCATAACCACTCATTCCATTCATCATATTGCTCCTGATACCAGAAGTGACCTGTTTCAGGATAAGGATGAAGTTCTTTCTTTCCTCCTGCCACATTATAGGTAGCGAATGCAGATGTGGGAGGTACTACCTCATCATTGTATCCGAACGAGAACCATCCGGGCACGGTTATTCTGCGTGCAAAATTGATTCCGTCGTAATAACGGCTTGTCTCCATTTCTTTTGGGTCAGGATTCTTCTGACCATAGAAATAATGAGGCCAACCGCAAGGCTCTTCTTTCAACGAAGCCAGATGATCACACATCGCTGCGTGTACGGCACCGTAAAATGACACTCTTTTGTCGAGAGCGGCACATACAAGAGACAACATTCCGCCTTGACTACTACCCGTTACACCAAGAGAGGCTCCATCCCATTCAGGAAGACTGCAAATGTAATCTATCGCCCGTATGGCACCGACAAAGACCCTTTTGTAATAGAACTCATCACGGTTATTGCGGTTGAATGTCCAATATCCGTTGAGGGCTCCATAAAAGAGTTTGTCATAGTAATCCTGCGTCATTGTAACCGGTATGCCATGGATTCCTATTTCGAGTGTGATAGCACCCTTACCGGCAGTCTGAACATCTCCGTAATAAGGACGTATGCCTGCTCCGGGAACTCGCAATAATGCAGGATATTTACCTGATTTGACAGGAATGCAAAGTATGCCGTAAGTACGACTTCCCCATCTGATATTCTGGAAACTAACCTGATATACATTTACATCTTTCGTGCATCTGTCCGGCAAAAGTTCTCTTGTCGGTTCAAGCGGTGTATTTCGGGCATCACTGAGGGATTTACGCCAAAACTCGTCGAAGTCATCCGGGCATGTGGTAACAGGCTGTATCTTCTCTGGTGAGAAGGCGACAGAACAGAGACCGTCGTAATCTTTACCATTGACATGAGCCGTTACTTTAAGACGGAGGAAACCGGCCTTTTTCATCGTTGCTGAGGTTGTCATTGTTCCTTCTTTCAGTATCACATCCTTCTTCTTTACATCAGGATACATCACCGGTCCCATCTCATAGTCTATCTTGGCATTGTCAAGCAGAGTGCCCGATTTCAGCACATTGACTGTGAAGGAAACCAGTTGACCTGTTTTATAGGTCCAATCCTTATGATCGGGGGTTACAGTAACACGGATATTATTTCCACGCACCTGTCCTATCATCTGGCATGTCAAAAGGATTGATATTAATACCAAAACGAGTTTCTTCATCA
Source organism: Prevotella sp. (assembly GCA_036752365.1). Lineage (GTDB taxonomy): Bacteria > Bacteroidota > Bacteroidia > Bacteroidales > Bacteroidaceae > Prevotella. The sequence goes on along the minus strand of DAIOSW010000131.1, from coordinate 3,837 downwards.
TAATATTGTGTTTATCTTATTTAAAATCAGGAAGTTCATCACGAGAGATAACATACTTGGAGTTCATCTGTTTGACAAAAAAACTCTCGCTATTATATGGTTCGTGCATATATCCGCCATACCAAGGCATATACCAACTCCAGACATCACCTCCTTGTAACATATTTCCTGCTTCAGGAATAGCTCCGCACTCACCTAATGTTATGAGTTTTTTACCTTTTGTAATCGCATTTAATGCATCAAACTCATTCTTGATTGACTGATGATACAACGAAGTATTATTCTCATAATAGTCACGTGCAATGATATCGACATATTCATCACCCGGATACCAACCTGCATCATCGCCTTCGGAGGTCCATACCCAAATAAGATTGTTTACACCCTTCTCCTTAAAGTAGTTGAACATACGTTTCCACATGTTTTTAAAGGCTGTTGCACTCCTATTTCCCCACCAGAACCAGGCTTTACCATTAGTATAACGATTGATATTACCGGACGCTTCATGCAAGGGACGCCATAGAACAGGAATACCTTCAGCTTGTAAAGAGAGTAAATAATTGGCGATGATATCCATATCTTTCGTTGCCCTTGTATATTCCCATGATGTGGTTGAGGTTGCTGCCCTTGCAACATTGAAGTCGGTACACAGTTTCGTTGTATCATTCACAGTGAATGTGTACTTGTCATATTTCCCTTCATCAGCCTGAGTATCAGGAACTGTCCAATGCCACATACATGCCACAATGCCTCCATTGTTCCACCAGTTCTTAACTGGAGTAATATTTGTGTAATCTATCCAATTTGAGGGATTAAGTGGTGCACTGTTAATGAAATGGACAAAATCGAAACAGTTGATTGCAGGATATTTGCCAGACATCTGATACATCGTATCAGCTTCCTGGGTATTCCAGTTTACATTAGCCATTGCGGCAGAAAGCACGTGATGACCAAACTGAGACTTGAGATATTGATAAAGTTTCTTGGTTACTGATGTTGCGTTAGGATTACAAAGAGAATCGGTAATATTAAACTGTGTTGCATCGAAATTATTGATTGCAGCAGTTGAGAATGACAACGTATAGTCAGAGGCAAAGTTATAGGAGGAATCACGTACACTCGGTTTTCTGATTGTAATTGTATACGTCTGGTTGCCCTTGGTATTAAGAGGGATTATCAGTTGGTTGCCTCGTGTCACTACACCAGAATCGACGTAATAAGAGTCATTGACTTTGATCGTTGTCACAGGAGTGCGAAAGATGGGTTCGTTGTAAGTAATAACAACAGAATCAATCGTATCCAGTTCTGTGGTATCCGGTGCAGGTGTTACAGATATAATCTTTGGAGCATCAATATCACCACTCGTATTATTATCTGATGACGAACTATCTTTACAGGATGCTATAAAAGAAAGAGTCAGCACAGCCATCAATAAATATAATATCTTTTTCATTGTCGTTTACTTTTAATAATTCTTTGGTTCTATACGGAATTGTCCGAAACTATGGTCAATCTTCCAACTATCTGCAGTATTTGGTTGTAAGACTAATTCCAGAGAACACCAGTTACCTACTATAGGAACAGCATCAATACACATCTGATCTAAAGGCATAGATATAGTTACCCACTTGCCATATGTATTGGTGAGGCCACTGGATACCGGGTCAAACTGACAACGTGTCTTCGAACCATTTAGAGTAATGTCATAACCTCCATTTTTGGCTCCGCTAGCACCGTTATCACCATAATTATAGAAAGGATAAGATGAATTTGTGTTCACCTCAAACTTAACCACATAATTAGAAGGATTTGCAGAAGCGTCAGCAAACGACCAATTGAGTCCGAAACCTGTGGAATTCCAAGACCAGCTGTCAAAAGTGCCTTTCACTCGGAGATAATTATATCCTAGTGATACAGGTGCCCCACTGGCGGTTCCGTCACTGACAAGACCTTTGCCCCAGTCGTTCCACCAGCCCAAATCACCCTTAAAGTTGCCGAACATCAGATTCTTTGTCATCCTATAAGGTATGGTCTTCGTATATTTTACACCCATCTCATACCATGTGAAAGTGATGAGAGAATTCTCCGGACATTTCTTTGGTATCGCTATACCCATGTATTCCTCTGTAATGGAATCGGTTTTTATCTGCTGTGTATAACCAGAATCTACATTTGTAATGAGGATCGTCGCTTTAGAAGTTGCTGTTGTATCATTGAATCCGAATAGATCGAAATTGGCTCCGTTCACCTGAACCTTGTCCCCCTTCATCGCGAACTCATTACGTAACCCGGTGACACTCATTTTAGGTATCGACACCGGAAAATATCTGGTGACAACACCCTTCTCTGTCTCATAGACAAGAGTATCTGTTACAGACTGTGGTATCTTGCGTGGCACTTTAAGATAACTGTTTTTCGACTCGGCATAGATGCTACGCACATCAACTTCCAAACCATTGAAGGTAACTTTCTTCACATAGCTTAAGTTCTCACCATTGATGCGCAACATTTCATTCAGAAGACCTCCTGTCAATGGTGTCGGAGTGGATGCTGTGTCCTGCACATCATAGATCGCATTGATAACAGGAGCGCCATTGCTGGCAAAAACATCTTCAAGATTATCTGAATAATTTACGACATCACTGCATGCAGCCATTGTCAATGCTGTCATCAGACCACATCCTATATATTTTATATTCTTAAATTTCATAATCGTATCATTTTTGAATTAAAACATGATTAGTTCCATCCTGGGTTATTTTCGGTTATTGCCTTGTTTACATTCATCTCCTCAGTTGGAATAGGATAGAGTAAATTACGGAGTGTACGGGACTTATTGATATTTCCATCGTCATGTCCAATAGCGTTCATGACATCCAGATAGATACCCCAACGTACAAGATCCCAACGACGGTCACCCTCACAGGCAAATTCTTTTGCACGCTCTTCGAGTATGGCACTACGAAGATCTGTCTGCCCGGGATCAGTCTTCATCAGAGTTGCATTGGAGCGTGAACGCACCACATTAAGGAATTTCATTGCCTCAGCAGCATTGCCCAATTCATTCTCAGCCTCAGCATAACAGAGGAGCACATCAGCAAATCTTAGGAACGGCCACTGTGAATCAGCATAATCAGTAGCCTTATTGATTACATCATCATACTTAGTGGTAAAGGCCAAACACTCATAACTCTGATTGTATTGATAAGCAAAACCTGTAGACTTGTATTCTGCATCAGGTTGGCGAACATAATTGGCATCGGCATCTTGACCGGTCACTTTTACCGACCAGCTCTGCGGATAATAGAAACACCCGTTATAACTCTCTTGATAAGAGCTTCTCCATGTATGACGTACACCTTTGGCAATACGATAATCATTATCATCAAACAGGCTGTACCAATTATTGGTACATCCAACCCAGCCACCAGAGACAATAAATACACTCGAAGCACTCTCGGTGTAGCCTGAATAATAGGTATGTACATGGGTGCAATATTTTGTATCACCGTCTACTGACTGTATATTAAACATAAATTCGGCATCATTACGGTGAGAAGCAGCCCATAGCTTATCATAATCAGTAAGGATATAAGGACCATAGTTGCCATCAATTACTTTCTTTGCCCACTCGGCTGCTTTGATATAAAGAGACTTTGAATCCATCTGTGTATATCCTGAGACCGTATCTTTTTCAAAAGTCTCTGAAGAAGGCAAACGATAGTGTTGTTTACCATTCACCAACTCATAGGGAACGCCCGTCTTGACGACAATCTTCGTTCCTTTCGACATCGCTGCAGATGCCATTGTACAATAGACCTTAGCCAGAAGACCTGC
>DAIOSW010000130.1:0-6016 GCA_036752365.1 Prevotella sp. | reverse complement strand
TTCTTGTTGCTTTACTACTAGTAAACTTGTGTCATTTTTATTTTCTATTTCGCTCTTCTATCCATCGCTCCCGATATTTAATTTTTTAAACTCAATATCACTGTTGGTTGTATAACGCGCATGTATTCAGATGTTTATCAAGTATTTTCATAGTGATATTGCCCTTTTTAAAGATCACTTTCAATATCACTTTTGCACTTTCCCTTACTTTTCAGACACATTTTAACTGTATGATACCACAGGCAGAGAGGTCATGTATTGTTGGAAGATCATTGAATGATTAACCGATAACCTGTAGTGCAATAAAAGCTTATCTGAGAATTAGTAAATCAACTTATTTTACTGAGTAAAATAGGTTGTTTGAGGGGGTAAATTAAGTTAATTTATCAAGTGAAATAAGTTGATTTACTAATTCGCAAATTAGCTTTTAAAATGCGGAAGAATAGTGGTTAAAGTATATTCAATAAGCTGAAAGTGATATTGGACGTTTCAATCTCACCCTAATCACACCCTAATCTCACCCCGTAATGTCTTGATAAACAGGTGAATAATCCCTAAAAGGTGAGATTGAATCTAAAAAAACATTTTATTTCTCGTCAATTTCCACTCCGTCGATCTTCATTCCTATATTTGCCGGTATTGATTTAAACTTTCCGAGACTCTGGTAGCGTAGATAGCTCTTGTTTGAATAGGTGGGGAAATATAGACTTCCGTCACTCTCTGCGTCGATATATTCAAGGCTGACATAGTACTTCTTCTTCGGTTCCAAGACAAGGTACTCTTCCGGCTTGATGATCTGTGTAAACCTCTTGTTGGTTTTCAGAATGTTGATATAGAGAGGCTTCTGCATGATATTATGGAATGTCCCTTTCTCGGTGATGTCATAAACGTTCAGACGGAGTATACATTTGGAGTATTGGCATGATAAGATGGGTATGCTGATTTCTTTGATGATAAAGGTCTTCTTGTGGGTATTGATGACGGTGCCTACCTCTTTGCCTTTGTTGTTGAGCTTGTTGAAACCCATGATGACATGAGGCCATTTCAGTCCGCAACCCTTGATGTTACACGTCTTTCCCTTATTTCCGGTAATCTGAAATTCGCTTAGGCTATGCTCGTCTTCTTTCATGTGGATGACGAGTGAGTCCCGGCGGTTGGAGTAGGTGTCAAAAGGTACGATACAGCTCTTATATGCGATATGGGTCAGCGTGATGTCTGCATGTTTCCACCGTGGAATGTCCAGAGAAAAGCGTCCGTGCCGGTCGGTTACCGTGCCAATGCTGTCCTCCTTGACGCCGATGCTGACATACTCGATTTCACCTCCATGTTCATTGACCACTCTGCCTTTAACGTGAATCTTTTCCTGTCCATATACCATCGTGCAGAGGACCAGCATGATAGCGATGAGATTGATTTTCTTCATGATGTATCATTAGTTGATTAAAAACGAGACCCAAAAGTAAAGAAAATAGATAAAACAGAACAAAAAATAAACCAACATTATTTATGTTTAGACTTAATTAAAGGAAGGAGGCTGGTATTCGTCTTTATGTTCATTTTTGATAAAATTAAGATAATAATTAATTTATGGCCAATGAATAATATAAATAAGTAAAAAATATAATATGATTATACCTTTCTATTAAGAAATACTCCTATATTTGCGTGATGACAAAAACTATGAGGAAGTATGAATCTTTATAAAATCTTCTTTTGCCTTCTATTCGTTACGCTGTCTCTTGAGGCTGGCGCACAGAAGAAATATGTCATTTTGGAGTTTGAAACAAAAATTCCGGTAAGGGATGCGGAGGTGCAGGTTGACACTAGTTCCTCTGTGGTGATAACGAATTACCGTGGGGAATGTGTGTTGCCGGATAAGTTTAAGAAGATTTCGATATTCAGTCCTTTGCATGAACCATTGACATTGAACTTCAGTCAGGTACGCGATACGATTATCCTGTTGCCGAATGCCAATAGGTTGAACGAGATTGTCATTAATGGGGAACGTCCTCCACTGAAACTCAATTTTGATCAGATGAATAATAATATACACCTTAATCAGGTACAAAGCCAGGGCTTTAATCCCATCGCTCTTGTTGGATCGCTTGTCAGGATCATCTTCAAACCCCATAAGAAAAAGGATATGAAGAAGTTTATCCTTGAGACTTATTGATAAATTGTATAATAATTAAATCATATTTATGATTCTAGAAATAACAATCAGACTCTTTCTAGCCCTTCTTCTGGGTGGAATAATAGGTATCGAACGGGAATATCGTGCCAAGGAAGCGGGCTTTCGTACGCATTTCCTCGTAGCTCTGGGCAGTGCCTTGTTTTGTATCGTTTCCTTGTATGGGTTTGGTCCTCATAATGATGCCTCACGTGTGGCGGCGCAAATCGTTTCCGGTATCGGATTTATTGGCGCGGGTACAATTATCTTTCAGAAGAATGTGGTTCGCGGATTGACTACAGCAGCCGGCATGTGGGTGACCGCAGCCATCGGTATGGCCTGTGCTACGGGAATGTATATGATTTCACTGATTGCTACAGGAATGGCATTGCTGGGACTGGAGGTTATCAATGCGTTTATTCCACAGATCGGTACCACTACCGTCGTTCTCTCCTTCTCCGCAGGATCAAAAGAGAGTGTTAAGAAGGTGGTCAATCAAATCAAAGAAGACAGTATGGAACTCTATTCTTATGAACTGAAGGAGCATCGCACTCCTCATGGAACAATTTTTGAGGCAAGCTTAGAAATAAAAGTAAAACGAGGCCATCATAATGAACGACTGATTGATTATATGGATGAGTTCGATGATGTGACAATCTCCAGTATAGAATGAAAATCTGATAATACTTTGTTTGTTGACGTTTCTTAGAATAAATACACTGTTTAAAAAGTAATATACAGTTTCTTTTGCTGATCATTTTATTCTTCTTGGATTCTGATTCTTGATGAACTACCTTTGCACTCGGAATATGATAGAAATCATATCAAGGTAAAAAGTATTGTTTGGTTCATTTTAAAAGAATAGAATATATGTGTAATCATCAAATTGGCAAAAGGGGGTTTTCAACCCGCGCAGTACGTTCCGGTGAGGAAATCAAGTTTAATAATGGCTATGGAGACGTTGTCGTCCCGATACATTTAACAACCACATACGCCCGCCAATCTCTAGAAGAAGTCCGCGGGGGCTATGATTATATCCGCTCCGGAAACCCTACACGTCGCGCCCTTGAAGAGAAGTTGGCCAGTTTGGAAGGTTCCAGCTATGCTTACGCCTTCAGTTCCGGTCTTGCGGCAGAGTCATCGTTACTGCTTTCACTCCTTCATCAAGGTGATCATATTATTGCCTTCTATGATATCTACGGAGGAACCCAACGGTTATTCAACGATATACTGACCCAATACGGTTTTGAAATCACTTATGTGGATGCAACAGAACCGGAGAATGTGGCTGAGGCTATCCGCGAAAACACTCGTCTTGTGTGGATAGAGAGTCCGTCGAACCCTTTTCTCCGTCTCTGTGATATTCAGGCCATCGCCGATATCGCTCACAAGAGGGATGTGCTGCTCGTTGTCGACAATACGTTCCTGTCACCTTATTTCCAACGTCCTCTTGAACTGGGGGCCGATGTCGTTTCATACAGTGCCACCAAATATCTGGGAGGTCATAGCGACGTGCTGGCAGGAGCACTGACCACGAATAACAAGCAGATCGCAGATCGTATCTATCTGCAACAGAATGCTACCGGGACTGTGCTGTCACCGTTTGACTCCTATCTCGTATTAAGAGGGGTAAAGACCTTGGAGTTGCGTATGGAGCGTCATCAATATAACGCGACGAAGATAGCACAGTTCTTAAAATCAGAAGAGAAGATCGAGGAAGTGTACTATCCCGGACTGGAAGACAGTCCTCAGCATGAGCTTGCCTTAAAGCAGCAGACCGGTTTTGGTGGTGTCGTTTCATTCCGCTTGAAGGGGGATAAGCATACGGTAGAGACCTTTATCCGTTATCTTACGATTATCCCGTTGGCCGTGAGTCTCGGAAGTGTCGAGTCTCTGCTGGAGGTTCCTGCCTATTTCTCTCATGCAGAACTGGATGAGGAGACAAAAAACAAATTAGGGATCACCGATACCCTGATACGTCTTTCTGTAGGAATCGAAAATGTGGAAGATCTGATCGACGACTTAAAAACGGCCCTCAGTCATATCTGACATCAATAAAATATCGTTCATCATTCTAATGTTGTATACATTCATGGATCTTTTTTCTGTTTTATATGCTTTATCTTGGAATTTTATTTTTGATTTATTATCTTTGTGCAGATAATTATACTAAAAGAATAATATAGATGGAAAAAGAAGAAAAGCCGGACATGACAGATCTAAAGATCCTGAATGTATTACAGCGGGATTGCCGGATGACGACAAAAGAAATTGCCCATGAGGTGCATCTCTCGACGACTCCTGTTTTTGAGCGAATCAAGAAACTTGAACGTGAGGGCTATATCAAGAAATATGCTGCCGTACTGGATGCCAACAAGCTCAATCGTGGTTTTGCTGTTTATTGCAATGTCAAGATGAAGCACATCAATATCGGCACGGTGCAGAAGTTCACTGAGGCAGTTCTTGACTGGGATGAAGTGTCGGAATGTTATAATGTCAGTGGGGAATATGATTTCTTACTAAAGGTGCAAGCCACAGACATGAAGCAGTATCAGAAGTTTGTTATCAATGTGATCGGTACGCTCGATTTTGTGGATAGTATACAAAGTGTTTTTGTGATGGATGCCATCAAAGTGGATTATGGAATACCAATGACACATCTTGAATAGACGAGATAGGTCTTCAAAATCAATGATCACGTCATCTCAAAAGAATCATTCTTTTTAAGATCAGATTCTTGTATCTCTTTTGCATGTCCTTGGGTAGAAATGAGTTGTCGATGCAGTCAAGCCATGCAGGGAGAGCTTTGGAAAACCTTTTGGCAGTCTTCTCGATGATTTTCAGATCGATGCCCGATGCTGTCATCGATTTTACAAAGTCGGAACGTTTGATCTTGCGTTTCTTGCCGTTTAGGGTCAAAGCCATCTCTTCCGTGTCTTCGGGCATGACGAGAGTTGTCGATAAAAGGTCGTAAGCCGGTGTGAAGACATATTCGCCTTTGTTGAGGCTATACAGGGAGAAGTTCTTCATGTGCATATCCGAATTGCCTGTAATCCACGAGAAGACAATCAGTTCCCAATAGTTTACTAAATCGAGTTTTGGCGTAGAGGAATACTTGCAGATGGTTTTGGCAATCTGCTCATAAGAGCCTTTGTACTTGTATTCGGTGAGACGTCCCGACAGCTGACACATGTCCTCCATCGAAATCTTCTTTCCGTCTTTGGTCCTGTCTATGCGGCGGGTAATATAACACAACTCACCATCCTTGAATCTGATGAGGCTGTGAGGCACGACGCTGATCTTTGCGATCTCTGCCAGATGCATCGTCAAGTCCTCCAGTTCTGGTAGTGCTCTGTAACTGTCTGTCTGGGGTTTCAGTATGTATCGTCCCCACAGTCCTACGATAGTGAATCGATCCTGCTCATTTCTCCCACTCTTATGGAGGTCAAGAGAGAGCTTGGCCTGTACACCGGTCAATGTGGTCTGACTGCGTACAACCTCTTTGGCCAGATCCTTCAACTGTTCACGGACATAGGGGATCGCAGGTGCATTCTTTGCACCGAAGAACTTTCTGGCGCATGCAGGGTGATAGTCAGTCTGACCCTCCTTCAATTCCTTATAACAGTATAAACACTTGCACATATCTTCTCTTGTCATTCTGTGGGTTCGGGTATTACACTCACTGCTCCGATGCAGTCCTTACAGCAGGCGAGCAGCAGTGACATCCTGTCTCTCTGGTTGATCTTCCAACTGGTCTGGGCTATATTCAACAGCCATCCCTCGGGTATAAGACCGTCGAAGAAGGGGAAGAGCACGGTATCATGATAGGGTTTGTCGGTAAGCGGG
>DAIOSW010000129.1:0-6054 GCA_036752365.1 Prevotella sp. | reverse complement strand
AGTCTACCGTACCATCAATGCCGAGTATCGCCACATTGATTGACAAGTCGTATGAGGATGCTGCATATCCATAATCCGTAAATATTTATCCTTTAATCAGTCAGTTTAATTTTCTTGAAATGGCCATTCACTGATAAAAAATATCATCTGACTCATTTGTCCGGCCCGTTCGCAAGGTTCTCAAAAAGGGTATTTTGCTATTTCCTACATTTGCCATATCAATTTTAAACACATTTGTATATGAACAACAAATTAATTCAAATGAGAGAAAATAGGACGGTTCAATCTTTCCTATGCATGATATTGGTTCTTCTGTTTCTGTCGTGTAACAAGGCAGAAACCATAACCGATGCAGAAGATACAGAAGAGAGCGTCACCAGCAACACCAATTGGAAATTCACTATGGACCAAACACTTTCCTCTGGAGCGCAAATAAACACGATCGCATTTTCCGGACTAGCCTTTTATAGCGGAAGTTTCTACGCCTCAACATTCCTACCTCCTGGAAAGATTGCCGACTATTTTGGATTTCAGTTTATGCGTGACAATGACCTGACAGAATCCGGTCATAATACCGACTTCCTGACAAAAGCTGCATGGCACACAATGGCTATTCTCAACTCAGCCCAATTGCAGAAACTAATCGACTTGGCTGCAGAACAAGAACAACTATATGAGGAATATGCCCTTGGTCGCCTAGTGCTTATCAAAGCCTTCCATCGATATTTAGATGGCGACCTTCCAAGTGGAACAAGCAAAATAAGTCTGGCACAAATACAGAAAGTATCAGCGGATTTGTATGAAATTGATGGCAACATAAGCTATCGTCGGGCAGTTGTCTTTTCCGAAGTAATAAAATCGTTAACAAGCGAGCAGGCAGCATCATTCAAAGCCTTAGGCAACAGCGGAATGCAGGAATGGACAATGCCCGAACGCCCAACAGTTGAAATACCTAAGGGATTGAACACTTGGGTAATGAGTAATGCAAGCGAAATGTTCAGTTGGTATTTGAGAGATATAACAGCTGATATCTATTTCTGTCCCGAACGGCAAGGAACTTATTTCGGAGGATTCTTTATGAAAGATGCTCCAGCAGTTGGAAATGCAGGCTATGCCATCGATCCTCAGGCAACTGCTGAAAAAGGTGCAAAAATGCTGAATGAAGTACTTACAAATACTCAGTCGGACATCATCAAATCAATATATCCTTCAGTAACAGACGCATTAAACAAGATAGTAGAAATCAGAACTTCTCTTGCAAAAGAACTACGTAAAGAGAGAAGTACAACAGGCGAACAATCCGACAAAGAAACTATCTTATCCTTATCCAGAGAATATGGCGAGTACGATGGCATATATATTTATCAGATGGTTGAGAACTTTGTGAAAGTCGGACGCACACTCAGTACTGAGCAAAAAAACGCCCTCAAAGTTCTCCGTGATTTGGACAATTATCCAGATGAACCCGGGAAAGTCTTTATCTACTCCGAAAAAAGAGATTTACCTGAAATACCCAATACTGACTTTTTGTTTGAATAATCATGAGAAACGTCTATTCCATATTTATATTGATCGCTTTGTTCAGTTGTCAGAAAGACATTTCTGCTGACGAATCAGACAGATCTCCTAACAACGAGGCTGCAACAGATTGCTTTGCATTTTGTGACTCTTTAGCCTCATATGGTAAACAATTTGGTTTCCAAACAGTTGTTCCTCGTCATGACTATGATATAGTCTTATCATTTTCAACTTCAAGCGACATTGCACTAACCCTTCTTTGTTATTACAGTTGCGAAGGATACATTACATACGACAATACAAAAACCGACACCATTGATTTCGAGGCCGGAGTCCCAGCAAAAATCGTACTTTCAAAACTCACTGCCAACAAACGCTACAGTTATCAGTTTCATTATCGAAAAAAAGGCAGCTATCAGTTTGTAGATTCAGAAATTTACTCCTTCACAACGCCCAAAGGCGAATCCGAATCTTTTTCATTCGCCATCATTGCCGATTCTCATCTTGATGAGAACAGCGATACACTTACTTATCAGCGTGTACTCAAAAACATCTCTCAGCAGAATGTAGATTTCATATTAGATTTAGGAGATACATTCATGACTGACAAATATGGAAACAACTATACCTGTGCTTATGGTCAGTATCTTGCACAGCGTTACTATTTCGGTGGTATCTGCAATAATCTGCCGCTCTTTTTTGTTCAAGGCAATCATGATGGTGAAACAGGAGATAAAAGGGCAGAAATGACAGCATGGGCAAAAAAAATAAGAGACAATTATTTTCCGGTACCTTCATCACAAAACTACTATTCCTGGGAATGGGGTGATGCACTCTTTATCGTACTTGATCCATTCACCTATACGCCTTCCCAAGGAAACGGCAATCCTTGGCAAAGGACTTTGGGAGATACACAATATCAGTGGCTTGAGAGCACAATAAAGGACAGTACGAAACGTTTTAAATTTGTTTTTATTCATAATCTTGTAGGTGGTGTGGATATCAATGGACAAGCTCGTGGCGGAGCAGAAGTCGCTCCTCTTTATGAATGGGGAGGACATTCTGCTGATGGAAGCGATTTATGGTCTGACATGCGCCCTTCCTGGGATATGCCGATACATGAATTGCTGAAAAAATACGGTGTACAAATTGTATTTCACGGTCACGACCATGTATATGCCAAACAAGATTATGGAGGCATCATTTATCAATGCCTTCCTCAACCGTCATCAAAACGATACGACCATCTGACTTATGCTACAGATTATGGCTATGTAAATGGGAATATATATTATGTACCGGGAAATATCAAAGTGACAATAAGCAATCATATAAAAGTTGAATATATAACTCTCAATAATACACTTCAAGACGAGTATGAACTTGATAATTAATATTGAATTCAGCTTCTATTGAAGGATATCACGCATACAAATTGAAAATGGATAATAAAAAGTACATTGATATATACATCATCGGATTTATATTTCTGATTTTGTTTGTCATGCCTATTATTTTTGTTCGTATCAACGACCAAATCAGCTGGAGGCATGTCATTAAAATATGGCAGGATTATGCCTTACTAATTCCGATCTATGTCATTAATCATTGGATACTCCTACCTCATTTATTGAAGAAACGCAAATACAGTTTCTACATCGTTTCCATCATCTGCATTATTGTTCTTGCTACTTGTCTGTACAAGAATATCGACTCACCACTCAAAAGATATGGCAATTCCATTTTCAACCAACCCACGCCGATTCCTCCTTATGCCAATATGATGTCGTATGCCATATTAATTGTAGGAATTGATATCGGTCTGTTTTTTTCAAAGCAATGGCATAACAACGAAAAACGTACAATTGACTTGGAACGGCGGAACACAATGATGGAGTTAGAGCTTCTGCGCAATCAGATCAGTCCACATTTCTTTATGAATACGCTTAACAATATCTTTTCTCTGATAGACTCGAACACAACCGTTGCAAAAACTTCGGTCATCAAACTTTCCAAAATGATGCGTTACCTTCTGTATGAAAACAATAACGGATTGGTCAAACTCAGCAAAGAATTCGAATTCATACGCTGTTATATTGACTTGATGAGATTGAGATATACAGATGATGTGATTTTTACAGTCACTCTTTCTCAAACAGACGAAGAAATACTCATTCCACCCATGTTATTTATTTCTTATATTGAGAATGCTGTAAAACATGGTGTCAGCTATCAGGAGAACTGCGAAATAAAGATTGTCATCCAAATCATTGGTAAAGAATTGTACTTCACTTGTTCAAATCCTATACATCGCAAATCCGAGAGTTTTCAAAAAGGTGGAATTGGATTGAAAAACAGCGAAAGCCGATTGAAGCTTATTTATGGAGACAAATATAACCTTTCGATTACAGAAACAGAAAATGTATATAATGTATCACTTATAATTCCAATTATATGAAACTAAAATGTATTGCCGTAGACGACGAACCTTTGGCTCTTGATGTCATCTCCAAATATATAGAATCTCTCCCGTATCTTGAATTTATGGGGCGCTTCACTAACAGTATCAAGGCGATGGATTTCCTAAAAAACAACCAAATTGATTTGCTATTCATTGATATTCAGATGCCAGACCTCAATGGGTTCCAAATAATTGAAGAGCTTGAACCGAAGCCTCTCATCATCTTGACAACAGCTTATGGCGAATATGCTTTGGATGGATTCAAGGTGAACGCTATCGACTATCTTCTTAAACCGATAGAATTCGAGAACTTTGAGAGATCGGTTCAGAAAGCCCGTCAGTGGTTTGTAGCAAGAACAAATATCCAAACAAACAAAGAATTTCTCTATATCAAATCAGGATACAAAATTATTCGCTTAAACTTTTCTGAAATTGAATTTATACAGGGAATGAGCGAATATATCAAGATTCATATTTCGACAGGCAAACCCATCATGTCTCTCATGCCTCTCAAGGCTTTAGAAGAAAAATTACCTTCCGACAAATTCATGAGAGTGCACAAGTCATTTATCGTCAATCTTGACAAAATCAATGTTATTGAAAGAGGAGAAATATATTATGACGATGGCACCATAATACCCGTCTCTTCCCAATATAAAGAAGCATTCAACGAATATTTGAAAAACAACTTTTGAACATGAAATATCTATTTTCAATATTGGCTGCGCTCCTACTCGCTTCATGTGCCAAACATGATTCTATTGATAATGAATCTCCTTCAGACGTTTCAGGAGGTGCTGAGACTAATCAGTCATTACATATCAATACCGAAGGAGATGTTATTGTCGGATCGGCTGGAGATAATTCGGTCACATTAAGTATTGCTGCACCAAACAATACACAGGTGACTGTCTGCTATGGATCATCGCCTGCAGAAGTCGAACATAATGCAATATCCGCCCAAGTTGTTGCTGACGGAATCGTAGAGATAAAAATCGAAAATTTGAATGCCGACAGCCGCTATTATTATAGACTCAAATATAATAACAGTGACAGAGGCGACATGTATTCATTCGTAACACAACGCTCAAAAGGCTCAACATTCAGTTTCGGAGTTCAAGGTGATTCTCATCCTGAAAGAACCAGAGAAATGTTCAATTCAGATTTATATGCCATCAACATGACAAATGTTGCTCAAACACAACCCGACCTATATTTCACTTTAGGTGACGACTTCAGTATCGAACGACTGATTGAAAACAATACAATCAATCAAAAAAATGTTGATGAAGTATATTCTGCACAACGCAAAAGTCTCGCTATGGTAGGCTGCAATACATCACTATATTTAGTCAATGGCAACCATGAACAAGCAGCAAAATACCTACTCGATGGAACAGCGGTTAATCCAGCAGTATGTGCGGCCATTGCCCGAAAGAAATTTTATCCGTTGCCTGACAACAGCGGTATATATTCAGGCGACAAAACACCTATCGAATATGCCGGCCTATTAAAAGATTATTATGCCTTTGAATGGGGCGACGCGTTATTTGTCACAATTGACCCTTATTGGCACAGTGATATGGCAGTTGACAATATTGCAGGATCGATGGACAAGGAAAACGATCCATGGAATGCAACAATCGACAAGGAACAGTATGATTGGCTAAAAGGTGTACTTGCAAACAGCACTGCCAAATGCAAATTCGTATTCACGCATCATATCAGAGGAACAGGAAGAGGTGGAATTGAATGTGCTAACCTTTACGAATGGGGCGGATACGACAGCAAAGGAATTTGGCAGTTTGATACTGAACGTCCCGGTTGGGATATGCCCATTCATCAATTATTTGTAAAATATGGAGTTAGCATTTTCTTTCAAGGCCACGATCATTTGTTTTGCAAACAGGTACTCGACGGAGTTGTGTACCAATCTGTTCCAAACCCTGCCGACTTCACCTATCGAGCGTTTAACGCTGATGCATATAAATCAGGTGATGTTCTGCCAAATGCAGGATTCCTGAATGTTACGGTTTCGCCATCAGCCGTAACGGTGAAATATATTCGAGCATTTT
>DAIOSW010000128.1:0-6069 GCA_036752365.1 Prevotella sp. | reverse complement strand
GAATATAAGATACTGCCTGTATAGAATGGTATAAATCTTGAGGTGCTAAATTAACTTAAAACGGTGATAAATGTTCGACATTGTCATAGAAAAGCCTTACATTTGTAATTAAATTCGAGAAATACAGATGGTATTTGATATTCAAGGCATAAGAAGCAAAACATACGTGTTGACTTTGGAGCAGTTCTTGATGAGAATTCGTTCAGGCAGACTGCGCAGACGTTTAAACCATAATAAACGGCTGAACACGGAGAAACGTATCGAATATATTGAGGAAATCATCATGGGACTTCCTCAACAGCCTATTTATGTAACGGCCATTAATCAGATGGCTTCATGGAAGGTAATTGACGGTATGCAGAGGATCAAGTCATTGGAGGCCTTTTTCAAGCCCGATGGATTTACTATTGATAAGACTAAGTATTTGCATAGTATAGTGGGGAATAACTTCTCTGACTTATCATTTGCTATGCAGCGTCGGCTTCTTGATACAGAGATTATTGTGTATGCCCTGATAGGAGAATATACCCCCGAAGAGGAAAAAGAACTATATAAGATAATTGACGACAAATGATAACTGAACTCAAGATAAGCAACTATAAATGTCATCGTGAAACCAATCTCACCCTGAAGGGCTTGACGGTGCTGACCGGAACAAACAGCAGTGGTAAGACAAGCGTTATTCAGACTTTGCTCCTTTTAAGGCAGTCGTACAGAAAAGGTCGCCTTGCCAATGGATTGGATTTGAACAATCCCCTTTGCGAGATTGGTGCAGCAACTGACGCGTTTTGTAAGATTCCCAGCAGCAGCGTGATTTCTTTTGACGTGAAGAGCGATGATGGCGATGACATGCTTTTTAAATTTGAGACAAGTGGAAAAACGGCTGATTCGTTTATCCCTAAGGCAAAGGAATATCCTAAGATAACAAAATCGAAGATGGAAAAGTTGGGACTATTCTCCAATAATTTCCAGTACGTGAGTGCCGCACGATGGGGCGGAAAGAGCAAATATCCCATTGACTCGTTTGCGGCCGGCACTGAAAAACAGATATCATTGTCGCATGGTCAGGGGGAGCTAGTGGCCAATTTTCTGTATGTACATGGTAAAGAAAAGCCTATCATCTGCGAAAGCGGAGTGGAAGGACAGAACCTTATGGGTGAATGTATGTACTGGGAAAACAGAATCAGTGCGGGAGTAATGTTTGATATTCAGCCCGATGTTGACGGTAAATCATATAATTTGACTTACGGCTATGACAACGGTTCTGCTAACATGGATAAATTGCAGGCTGAGAATCTTGGCTATGGTATTTCTTATACGCTGCCGGTTGTCGCAGCATTGCTATCAGCCGTTCCTGGTTCGCTGATAATCATAGAAAATCCTGAGGCACATCTGCATGTGACGGCGCAATCGGAACTGGCTCGACTTATATCGTTGGTTGTGGCAAAGGGTGTTCAGGTGATAGTTGAGACTCACAGCGACCATATCGTGAACGGCATCCTTGTGAACATCAAGCAGAAGACCATTCCAAATGAAAATGTAGTATTCTACTTCTTCGAGATGGATCAGGAAAACTTCATGACGACAACATATCGACTGGATGCTGACGAGGAAGGTACGATGTCTAATGTGCCAGAGGGCTTCTTCAATCAGTTTGAAAAGGACTTGGATATACTTGTGGGGTGATGGAATTGAACAATAAACTATACATGCTGTTCCCCGCCTGTGATGAAAAAGACAAATCGTCGGTATATATCAAGACCTACAAATGCACTGATATTGATGCGGTGAACACGATAGTGAATAATATTGCAGCAGTGAACATGTATCTGAAATATGAGCCCTGTAAATGTTATTATTATCGGAAGAATTATCATGAGATATTGAATCCAATCAAGGAGTTCAGCCGTGAGAAAACGCATGATTATCTGACGGCTGAGACGAAGCTTAAGCAGAATCTCAAACGATGGAAATGCCTGGATGGTAACGATGATACTGTGCTTCTTATTATCAATGATGGTGGCAATGATGAGGGTAACGCCATAATTAATAACTGTGCATTGATGGAAGAAAAATCTAATGTGAGCGATGCTGATAATAATAGAATATCGGCAATAGAATCAACCGGACACTCCTTGTGGCAGTTCTTTTCAGTGCACAGAAATCCGACAAGAAACTTTCATGTCATAGCAAAACATCCAGAGAACGTGGATGGAAAATACAGTGCAGGATACCGATCAACTCTGAATGTGACGAAATTCGAGGCCGAAGATAACTGTAACCGTGCGATAGGAGGCAGCTCATCAAAGCGAGCATATTTCTATTATTTCAAAGAAAAAGGGCTCTTTATCCGCTACTTCTGTGAGGGCAATACACCCAAGAATCAATTCCATGCCTATACCTTTGATAAAGGTAATGGTGAGGAAATGGCAAAGATACCAAATGAAGTGAGGAAATTTCTGGAAAAATGGACATAATCTCTCATTCCATCTTAATTCTCGGTTAAAAGTTGCACTTTTGCAGTTTTAGATAAGTGAATAAACGCCATGTCGAAGAAGATCGGTCGAAATGATCCGTGCCCCTGTGGTAGCGGAAAAAAATACAAACACTGCTGTATGCGTTCAGATGAGTTAAAAGACTTGTCTGCAAGGTTAGGACTTGATATGCCACAATCCTTAAGTCTTGATGTCCCTAAGATAAAGAATTGCTTACAGAATCACGATGCAGCTCCAATCATTGATTATCTGATTGCTCTACAATTGAATCCTGATAATCACGGAAAAAATTTAAGGTTGGAACATCTATGTCAACTTGCTGTATCATCACTTGGAAAAAACAATGTAAAACCTGACCTCAGAGTATTCAAACGACTCATAGACGAGGAATATCATTTAGATGTGATGGAGGACATTCCAATGAACATGTTCTGTGAGAATGTTATATTCCATGGCGGAAACTATTTTTTCTTCACAGGCCTGTCAACTCATGTTTCGGAATTGTTCCGTGCAATGGCGGAAAGCATTTTTCAGACGGACAAAATTTTCTCAGATAAATTCAAAAAAGAAATTTATAATGGCGTGACGCTGATTCTGGAACTTGGAAATGCAATAGCTAACAAGGCTGAGATAAAGCGAATGACAAGAGGTAATGACAATCCCCGTGAAGCTATTTCTGAACCCCTTTCGAGGTTTTCTTGTGCTATTCCTACGTCATTAATGGAATATGTGTTGAATAATAACCGCCTGGAGAAAAGTACTCTTCAACAATTTTTGTTAGACAAAAATGATCCAAATATACTTACTCAAAATGCCGAAGAGAATCCAATACTTTATAAACCAATCCTAAAATGGAATGACAATTACTATTTCATAGGACTTAATAATCAAGGTTGTGCCATCAATAATTACATACTGAAAAAGGCTATTGAGTATAGCTGCATTAATGACCTAGTACAACAGACGCAACTGACCATATGGGCTCGGATAGGGTTATCTTGTATGAATGTGATGCATTGGACTCCAATCGAGTTTGATGGATTTTTGTCAAAGGATGATCATTATAATGACTGCCTTTTCCGTATAGATGTCAATTGGGTGGCTTATCTATGTTATGTTACCGACATAAAAGACAATATCTCTGTTGATGGCGCTAATGGAAGCGTAAGCTGGAATATAGATTCTCGGCTAAAGTGCACGCTGAAAGCAATCAGAGAAAATGAGAAAATGAAAGATTTCCACATATTGACACTGGTTCTCTATTCGTCGATGGGGGAGAAATTTATGCTGATGATGAAAGACCAGCCAGACTCTGATTACCTACTGTATTTCTCAGCTTTTGACTTCTTACAGTTGGTCCAAACTGAGAAATGGGATAGCATGAGTTTAGTTAGATATGCCAGGACGAAGGAGAATACGTCTGCTTTAAAGTTGGGAATGAACCAACCATTAGACTGCTATTCGATGTACAAGCAGAAAGGTGAGTCTTTCTATTTTTCAGATGATCGTAAACCGGACTATATACAAATTGAACCTAATGAGGGGTGTAAAGTGATCCACGAAAGCAAGGAAAAACTGGATTATCATGGGACACTTATGCATACAGGAGAGTATAAAAGATATATCCCCGTTCAGCGAGATATTGATTATGAATCCATCTATAAACCACTAAATGAATCAGTTAATGCAAAATGTTGTGAGTCATACCGAATACCTGTTTGGGTGAGATGCAGACAGACAGAACAAACTGGTGTGAATCCGTCGTCAATCACAGAGACAGTAATTACAGCGATTGCGTTTTGGATGGACAAATTATGCCCCGCAATAGAGGGCTGTCTTTTGAAATTATACAAAGATTCAATTGAAATTGACCTACACTTTAGTCCTGAAACGCTTGCAGACAAGAGCATTCATTATGAGATACTCCAGCCAGCAGGTAATGGTAAAATTGTCGTCACTCATAATGCTACAGGTGCCGTCGTTTCCATAGACGATGATTTCGTTCGTGGCTTCATGGGGCCAGATAATAATGGCGAACGGCAAATGATGAAGAAAATAGTTTCCTGTTTGCTTGATTGCGGAACAGCGGAATTAAATGAAGTCATAGATACATATATTCCCCTTGGCCCGGCTAAGATGATTCTGATGATGGAAGCTTCTAACAATCCACTTTCTTATCCTCTTTGGCTGCATCCACCTATCAGTATTCATCAAGCCAGCAGTCAATTAATTCTTGATTTTTTTCCACAGTGGATGGCTGAAAAAGGATACGATATAGAAGGGCGATTAAGCAGCAAGGAACAAAAAGATGATTTTCTTCACAAGGGCGTGGATGTACTTTTGGAAAAGTTGGCTCAATATGTTGGGCGTTTTGAAAGTAGAACACTCTTAGAACGATTAATAGGCAGCCATGAGACCTTGACATATCAAAGAGAGCACAATAAAATTATACATCCGGCCCAGATACACTGTTTTGGCGATTCTAAGGAGAAACGAGAAGAATTTTTTAAAGAAGAAAATAGACTCACAGAAACTGGTACTGCTTCGAGAGCTCTGATAGAGTATGTGGCAGCAAATCAGTGCAATAAGGGAAAAGAGCAAGCGGGCAGTAATGACATAGAGTGGCTACTTTCCATTATGAGTCAAATAATTCATATCGGTAGTGTATGTGATGCTGTTCATTTGGGCGTTTCTGATCATAAAATAGAGAAGCTCGCGTCGGGCAGGTATGGTATATATGACGATTCTTTCAATGATATGGTGGGAGGCTTTGTCAATGCACGGTCTGCAGAAAGCGTAAATTCTCAAATTGAAGGGTTTGAAGATAAGATGGAGCACTTTGCCCGTATTCAGCCAGATGTCAATACGAAACGGGACTCTAAACTTGACGAAATAGACAAGGCTTTTCAAACAGATTGGGGCATAAGCTATACACAGATTCTTCAAATACTTTATTCAAGCTATGTTTTAGCGATGAAGAAAAAAAGGTCTGTGATTGATATCAGTGAGAAAGACCTCACTTCTGAGGTTATGTCTATTTGGCAGGACTTGGATGAGAATACAATATCGTCATGCCTTGACAGGCTTTCTCTCGATAAGAGACTAGACTATTTGAAACCTCCTTCTGGATTAGATGCGAAGGACATCTTCCCATGGGTGTATAACCGAGAACTTAGTTACCTGCGCCGACCCTATGTGAGATGGCAGACGGAAGATGGTAGTCAATCAATTATCTTTGCCTTCCGTTCTTGTCTGCTTGCAGGTCTCCAACTGACGGATTTGTTATATTCTGGGCGGCTTAAAAATGTTGGTAAACGACTTTCGAAACTGCTTGGTAAATTTGAAGCCGAGAAAGGGAAAGCCTATAATGAGGAGGTGAGAGCGTTTTTGCAAAAAAACTCGTCTTTGAAGGTGTGGAAGCACGATGTATCCATTAAGCCCAAAGGAAATTTAGCAGTTGCTACTAATGATGATTTAGGTGATATAGATGTTTTGGCTTATGACGAGAAACATAATATTATATACCCGTTGGCGGAATTAAAAAGATAAAAGAATGATGTATAAAAAGTTGTAC
>DAIOSW010000127.1:0-6127 GCA_036752365.1 Prevotella sp. | reverse complement strand
TGATGTCACCTTCCCCTTTATCCGAGGTATGGCGGGTTTTGTTGATTTCACTCCGGGAGCATTTTGCAATGCTACGGCTGCCGACTATCAGCCTATCTATTCTCATCCGATGAGTCAGGGAACACGCTGCCATCAGGTGGCAATGTATATCTGTTATGATTCTCCTCTTACGATGCTTTCTGACAGTCCCTCCGCTTATATGGCTGATGAGGCTTGTACCGGTTTTATCGCAGGCATACCGACAGACTTTGATGAGATCCGTGTTTTACAGGCAAAATTAGGTGAGTATCTTGTTGTGGCACGCCGAAAAGGTAAAACATGGTATGTGGGTGGCATGACCAACTGGACAAAACGTACGCTTTCCATCCCACTTGATTTCATGGGTGATAAGAATACACATCAGGTGACCTTATGTCAGGATGGTGTTAATTCTAATAAGGATGCTACTGATTATCTGATAACAGAAAAGACAATGGATTCCACCTCAACCTTAACGCTACCGTTAGCTTCGGGAGGAGGTTTCGCAGCCATCATCCATTAGGAAAGATAAAAAGGGCGGTATCTGAAGATACCGCCCTTTTTTATCTCAATCTATGTTATGCTAATTTGATACCCTCTTCGGATATTGTAATCACACGTTGCTTGTAAAGTTCACCGATCGCCTTTTTAAAAACTTTCTTGCTGACTTTGAATCTGTCATAGATATCTTCAGCCGGGCTCTTGTCTCCTAAATCACACACACCCTTATGGTCGATCAGATACTGATGAAGCGTCTCAGAGAACTCTTCTGTATGACGTCTGCCGGCGGGTTGTAGTGAGACGTCAATCTTCCCGTCTTCTCTGACAGTCTTGATATAAGCCTCCATCCTATCACCGGTCGTGATATGGCGGAATATCTCGTCAGCATAAATCAGACCTCCAAACTTATTGTCGATAATGACTTTAAATCCCAAGTCAGTTTTTTGCCAGACAAGTATTTCTACCTTGTCGCCATTCTGATATTCGGGGAAGTCTTTCGAAAAATAGCGCTCTACCTTAGCTGAGGCTACTATTCGATAGCTTTCTTCGTCAATATGTACATGTACGATATAACTGTTTCCTATCTCCATTCTCATTTTTTGTTCACGGAACGGAACAAAGAGATCCTTCATTAGACCCCAGTCGAGGAAAGCTCCATATTCATTGATCCAGGCCACTTTGAGCCATGCGAAGTCTCCAACCATAGCGAGTGGCTTTTCAGTTGTGGCAATCAGTCGCTCCTCACTGTCAAGGTATAGGAATACATCCAGTTCGTCACCTATCTTAAGACCTTCGGGAACATAACGGGTAGGGAGTAGTATTTCTCCCTCTTGACCACCATCCAGATACATGCCGAAATCGACACTCTTTGTAACTGTCAGGCGATTAATTTCACCTAAATGTATTTCCATATTTTTTATATTTGGTTTTCTATAAAATCACTATCATCTGCCGTCTCCATGTCTTCGATCACCCCATCTCTCATAGGAATGGTTCTGTCTGTAATCTTTGCAAGATTTTCGTCGTGGGTGACGATGACGAACGTCTGTCCGAACTTGTCACGCAGGTCGAAGAACAACTGGTGAAGTTCTGCTTTGTTCTTAGAGTCGAGACTTCCGGAAGGCTCATCAGCTAAGATCACTGCCGGGTCATTGATCAGTGCTCTTGCCACAGCCACGCGTTGTTTCTCACCTCCCGACAGTTCGTTGGGTTTGTGGGAAGCTCTGTCGGCCAGTCCCATGAATGTCAGCAGTTCCATCGCATGTTTTTTAGCTTCTTTTGTCGATACTCCTGCGATGTATGCCGGAATCATGATATTCTCCAGGGCTGTAAATTCAGGAAGCAACTGATGAAACTGGAATACAAATCCGATATGCTTGTTGCGGAAGTTTGCCAGTTCCTTGGTGCTCATCTTTTTTGTGTCAGCTCCGTCGATGATGACAGTTCCGCTATCAGGCTTATCCAGTGTCCCGATAATCTGTAACAAGGTTGTCTTTCCTGCCCCACTTGGTCCGACGATACTAGCGATCTCACCTTTCCCTATTTCCAAGTCGATTCCTTTCAAGACTTGTAGTGAACCGAAGCTTTTTGTAATTCCTTTGATTTCTATCATGATTTGCTTTACGCTTTATTTCTTAATTTTATATTCGTTTTTCTTATGCATCTTATGATGAAGCCATTTCTGTATAGATATATATGCATTTTTGTTTTGATGGTCATGTGGTGACATGAACGACATGATCTCAGGAGAGTCACCATACTGATCCGGATATATCACCATGAGGCTGCAAGATGAGAAATACTGTATCAGGGTATCCGGTATTTTTTCAAACGAAGGTTCATAAGACACTGTCCCCTTACGTGCTGTCACAACGACGAACAGATGATCCGGGTTTACCTTATCCGATAAGAACTGCAACTCATTCGATTTATTATACACTTCATAGTCTGCCCTTATGCTGTCATGTCGGTTCCTAATATATTCTGCGATCAGTGCCAGAGTCTCACTCTTTCCGTGAAACTGAATGCGGCATCCCAGATTGCTTGCCAATCTGGACAGACGTTCTACCCACCGGTAGAAACCGGGTTCAAATTCTGCCTTTTGAGGAACCACCACTTGTATTCTTCTTAAGGTATTGACGGGTTGCCTTATCTTGATAATGATGATTTGTCTTGACAAGTCAGTAAAAAGATTCGTTGTCGTATTACCCCAGAAATCCTTAGCTGTCTTTTCTCCATGATGCATTCCTATGATCATCTCAGAAGCATTATATTCTTTGAAGGCGTGAACAATGCCATTGCTGATGTTTGTCGCTATACGACTCTGTACCTGAATTCTTACATTTGCGGTACTGGCTGTCTTCTTTACTTTTTCTAACAGTTTCTTACCTGTTTCCTGATTACGTGAGCAGTACATGTCATCCAATACAACATTCAATCCTATCAATCCCCGGTTTAAACGGATATTACGCATCATAATGCCGAGAGTTACCAGTTCCTCAGCTGTGTCCGGACGTGTAACCGGTATCATTATTTTCTCGTCATCGCCGATTTTTTCATCAGGTCTATTGTTCTCCTTTAGGGCCAGTTTCTTTGCTGCCCTTTCGGTCGTCAAGGAACTGAAGATACACGTCACCAGTATCAGAATGATCGTTCCATTCAGAACTTCATCATTTAACAGCCTTTGATGGTTAGGCAATATAATGTTATATCCTACAAGAATAGCTGCCAGAGTCGCTCCGGCCTGTGCATTGCTCAGACCGTAAATCATTTCACGTTCTGTAGGCTTCATCCTGAAGATCTTTTGTGTGGCATACGAAGCCAGCCATTTACTGGTGAGGGCTATTACTATGATGACACAGGCCACCTCTAGCGTATTGAAACCATTGAACAGGACTTTGATGTTTACCATCATTCCCACTCCGATAAGCAGGTAGGGGATGAACAAGGCATTACCGATAAATTCCAGATGGTTCATGAGCGGAGAGATCTTTGGTATGTAACGATTCAGTACCAGTCCGGTTAGAAAGGCTCCAAGCAGCCCTTCCATACCAATAATCTCCATGATTCCCGCTCCCATGAAGGTCATGGCCAGGACGAAGATAAACTGAGTTACGTTATTCTCATATTTCTGGAAAAATCTACGTGCTATTCTGGGGAAGAAAAAGATGATCAAGAAGAAAGCCACGCTGATTTTCAGTACGATGATAATGCCGAATATGCCGGATGTATTCCCCTTAAACATTCCGCTGACGATAGCGAGGACGATCAATGTGAGCGTGTCTGTTATCGCAGTGGCCCCTACGGCAATCGTCACACTCCTTTGCTCCGAGAGACCGTATCTCATGACGATCGGATAGGCGATAAGTGTGTGGGAGGCATACATACTTGCCAACAAGACAGAGGTCATGACGCCATATTTCAAAACAAATATGTTGAGCACGAATCCTATTGTCATTGGTATCGTAAAGGCTAATATTCCGTGGGTGAAGGTCTTTATTCTGTTGTTTCGGAAGTCGACCATGTTCATTTCAAGTCCACCAAGAAGCATGATAAAGTATAATCCGACATTTCCAAATAATTTGAAAGAACTGTCATTCTCGAGGATGTTAAATCCGTGAGGACCAATGATGATACCTGCCAGTATCATTCCGATGATATGAGGAATACGCAATCGACCCATCATAATTGGGGCGAACAGAATGATACATAAGACAATAAAGAATATCCATGTGGGATCTGTTATTGGCAAGTATTGTGAAATATGTAGCATATCTTATCTTCTTGTTGTATTTAAAATACAAAGGAACAAAAAAAAAACCACTTTTGCGAATTTATTGCTCAAAAAAATGTAATTTTGCAGCGCGTAATATATAATTTTAAACAATTAAAGTAATGAAAGTAGCAATTGTAGGTGCAAGTGGCGCTGTGGGACAAGAGTTCCTGAGAGTGCTTGACGAGAGAAACTTCCCGATGGATGATTTAGTTCTTTTTGGTTCATCACGTAGTGCTGGACGAAAGTACGCATTCAAAGGAAAGGACTATGAGGTTAAACTCCTGCAACATAATGATGATTTCAAGGGTGTCGATGTGGTATTTGCCTCTGCCGGTGCCGGAGCATCACGTGATTATGCCGCTGACATGACAAAATTCGGTGCTGTAGTAATAGATAACTCAAGTGCCTTCCGTATGGACAATGATGTTCCATTGGTAGTGCCTGAGGTAAATCCGGAGGATGCGCTCGATCGTCCCCGTAATATTATAGCTAATCCGAATTGTACGACCA
The DNA here is from genome assembly GCA_036752365.1 of Prevotella sp. Classification (GTDB taxonomy): domain Bacteria; phylum Bacteroidota; class Bacteroidia; order Bacteroidales; family Bacteroidaceae; genus Prevotella. The sequence continues at coordinate 1,323 of DAIOSW010000127.1, read as the reverse complement.
TCCAGTTGGTTGTCTGTCTGAAAGCGATTGAGAATCTTACTCATATAAAGCGTATTCATGTAGCTACTTACCAAGCTTCAAGCGGTGCCGGTGCACAGGCTATGAAAGAGTTGGAACAGCAGTATCGTCAAATTGTAAACAAAGAACCTGTTACTGTAGAGAAGTTCCCGTATCAGTTGGCATATAACGTCATTCCTCAGGTAGACGTGTTTATGGATAATGGCTATACAAAGGAAGAGATGAAGATGTTTAACGAGACACGTAAAATCATGCACAGCGATGTTCAGACCAGTGCGATGTGTGTTCGCGTTCCTTCTCTCCGCAGTCATTCTGAGAGCGTATGGATTGAGACAGAACGTCCTGTAAGCCCGGAAGAAGCTCGTGAGGTTTTCGAGAAAGCCGAGGGAGTTGAGGTGATGGACGATACAGCAAACAAGATTTATCCGATGCCATTGTTCCTTGCAGGAAAAGATCCTGTTTTCGTAGGACGTATCCGTAAGGATTTAGCCAATGAGAATGGTCTTACATGGTGGCAGGTTGGCGATCAGATCAAAAAAGGTGCTGCTCTCAATGCAGTTCAGATCGCAGAATATCTCATCAAAGTAGGGAATATCAAGTAATATCAATCAATCATATTGATTATTTTATAAAAAAGACAGCTCATCTTAACGATGGGCTGTCTTTATATTATGACGTTTAGAAGTGCATTTTAATGCCAGCCGTGAGATTTATTCTGAAGAAGCCTCCCACTTCATTACTGTTACTTGGAAGATCCTTATCCATGTCAGGCAATCGACCGCCAACATAACCTAAGTTGGTGCAAACACCGAAATTCTTTGAGATTAAATATTCCACCCCGAGGTCAAAATTATAGCCTACACCAGTCGATATTTTACCCAGAGAGTTTGTTGACGGATGATAGTTGAAATAGCCTAATCCGAAATGTTCCTCGACAATCCAGTTATTGAATGCTGATTTATAAACTACCTGTGGAGCGATATAGGTCATTGTAACATCGAGATTCTGGTTGTTAACAGTGCATGAAGAATGATAACAGGAATATTTTGCACCTAATCCCCAACCATCTTCTGAAATCCAGTCATAACCCAGAGTCCAGTCTAAACCAGATTTAATAGAACCATTTGAATTCGTCGGCATATATATTTTGCTTGTAATCCATCCTTCTCCTATCATTCCATATATCGTATTTTTTGCAATCTTGTTAGACTGTTTGGATGTTCTTTTTCTTTCGGTGTTTGTCTGATTATTAATGACTGTTACCATTGGTTCGGCATTGTGTGCGGTATCCCATCTGACGGTATC
>DAIOSW010000126.1:0-6182 GCA_036752365.1 Prevotella sp. | reverse complement strand
AGATTCTACTGAATCTCTTGCATCCTCATTTTTTATTTTTTTTCATGCAATATCACCACTCCATAATCAAAGTACTTATAGCCAAATTATTACAGGACCAAAAGCGAGTGATATTGCTCTTCTGAAACATCACTTTAATCGCACTTTTTACTGAAAAGGAGTGTCATAACGTGATTTATGAATGTTTTGATCAATGCTTACGCTTAAAGACCTTAACTTTCGAAAAATCGGCACTGTTAAACCGTTTGACACAGAGGTAAACAAAAACTACACACATCAAGAATATAACAAAGGCACTCAGCATCGGTGTAATAACAAATCCGTTGATACTGAATGCGACACCTGCCTTTATGACAGCAGCAGTCGGCATACTTTCCATTTGCAAAGAAATATATCTGAATGTGGCAGTAGCATACGTCATCGGATTCAGATACGCGATAGGCAACAATACTTTTGGTAATGCCATCATTGGAATTAATGCTCCTGATAAGAAATTGAGCGGAAAGGCAACTATCGAAACCAGAATCTGGAAATTACTTGATTCTTTCGTAATGGTAGCTAAATATAAGCCTAACGAGCTAAAGGTCAGTCCTACTAGAAACATCATCCCTGTCATTTCTATTCCATGTGAGATGTCAATATTCAGGCCCATGAATAATCCTACAACAACAATAATGATACCTTGTATAACAGAGACTACGGCAGACGACAACACATGACCTATTGCTATTTGCCACCTGCTGATGGGAGCCACAAGAATTTCTTTCATAAATCCAGAAGAGATATCTTCAAGTATATTCATTGAATTGGTCAAGGACGACTGAAAGACGGTCATGATAATGATGCCCGAAATGAGATAATTCATCGGGTGATCCATACCGGGCACAGTTGATTTCATGACAAACGAGAATATAAAAAGAAATACTCCCGACATGAAAAGGTTCATGAAGAGTTTCAGTTTATCTCTTCCCAGATTAATTAAGTTTCTTAATAATATGGCTTTAATTGGGCGTATCATTCTCTTATCTCCTTTCCGGTAATAGCAATAAACACATCATTCAGCGTGCCTTTGTTTATTTCGATATCCTCAATAGTACCTTTAAACTGGGATACTATCTCCAATATATCATCGATATCTGTTGCATAGACCACAATCCTTTCATCATCCTGTTTGTATTTTATCTGATGGTTGCAAAGGAATGTTACCAAACCATCTTTATCCGAGGTTTTGATTCTCATTTTTGAGGATGTATATTGTTTCCTAAGATTATAGGGAGAATCATGAGCGACGATCTTGCCATGATCCATGATAGCAACCTTATCACATATCTCTGCCTCCTCCATATAGTGAGTGGTAAAGAATACGGTAATATCTTTCTGTTTTTGCAGGTTACGAATATAGTCCCAGACATTAGCTCTGGATTGCGGATCCAAACCCGTAGTAGGCTCATCTAAAAACAGCACTTTGGGGAAATGTACTAAGCCACGTGCTATCTCTGCACGTCTTTTCATCCCACCCGAAAGACTATCAACAGGAGTTTTTCCCCAATCCGTCAGATTCACGAGGTTAAGTGCAAAATCAATCCGGTCTTTTACTTCTATTTTGGGTACGTTATAGAAATCGCAATGAAGCTTTAGATTCTCCATCACTGTCAGTTTTCCGTCAAGTGTTGAGTCTTGAAAAACAATCCCGATATCTTCTCTGACCTTAGCTTTCTGATGAGTGACATCATTGCCGTTGATCTTTAATTCTCCATAAGTTTTCTCCTGTATGGTACACAGCGTATTGATGGTGGTGCTTTTCCCCGCACCATTAGGACCCAGGAATGCGAAGATTGAACCTTGCTCAACATTGAACGAGATATCATCAACAGCTGTAAAATCCCCGAATTTTTTTGTGAAGTTCTTTACCTCTATACAATTAGTGTTCACGATATAATTCTTTTTGTTTTATGATTCTTTTGTTTGAGGATTCTCCGGATGATCCAGATTAACATGATGTTCGAATCTTCCCCACCACTGTTTTCTCATCTTTTCTTTTTCTTCAGGACTAAGATTCATCCATTTCTCTCTGATATCTTTCTCCCTTTGATGAAAATCATGATGACCATGTCTGATATGAAAACCACTGAATAGAACTTTTGATAATATTAATATTCCGACAGCCTGCCAGAACGTAATCGTATGAACACCAAACACTGTGGGAAGTGTGGCATTCCATAACAGCATAACGACGCTGCCAAAGATAAGAATGCCGACAGCTATTCCGATAGGAACAAAAATGGCTCTTTTTAGCCAGAATTTCTTTCCTTTTTTTCTAAGATAACTCATCTTTCTCATGTTTCTAAAATTTATTATTCGTAATATAAATATTGAAGTTGTTTACGGAGATGTTCTACCGCATAATGCTTCCGGGATATAATCGTTTTAATGTTTTCGCCTGTTTTGTCGGCAATTTGCTGAAGCGTCATATTTTCCAATTCATTCCAGACAAATACTTGTCTTTGTTTCTCCGGCAATTGGTCTAAAGCTTTTAATAACGATTCCATAAAGTATTCATTTTCAATTTCTGTTTCAATCTTGATATCATCAACAAGCAAATCCTCAGGGAAAATCAATTCTCCTCGTCATTTTCATAAACAAAATTTTCTAAGGACAGTGGTGTCTGTTTCCGCATCTTATCCACAATTCTGTTTTTACTTACCCTGTAAAGCCATGCACCCAGTTGTTCAATAGGTTCTGTATCGGTTATAGAACTCAGCGCATACCATACATCCTGGAGTATATCCTCGGCATCTTCCTGATTTTTAGTACTGCTTCGTATAAAACTGAACAAACTTTTTCCGTGAACCTGTACAGCATCCTCAACATTTTGCTGCTCTTGCTTCATTGATCATTCAAATATTAATGTCATTCACTAAGGTAGACGAATAAAAAAGGAAATTACTTTAAATTGAATTTGATTTTTTCATCTGTCATACTCACAGTACAAATATATATATAATTTTGATACCACTAGCCTGCAGAAATGAAGAAAAATGAGTCAATATCACTTCTATCAAAAATTGGTCAGCATAGTGAGATTCTAGCTACCGGAAGAACTTGGTTACCATATAGCATTCAGTCTGTTATTGGTGGCTGATTAAAAGCATATCTCTGGGAGAGTAAATCAAGTTGTTTTACCTTATAAATTAAGTTATTTTAAGGGGTGAATTAAATTGTTTTACTTAGTGAAATAGGTTAATTTGCAAATTAAAACATAAGTGTTTGATTATCTGCATGTTAGCAAATAAAATAGATAACATAAGGGAACAACAAGAGGAGAAACAACACTGAAATAACAGAAAGTGCGATTAAAGTGATGTTTCAAAAGGGCAACATCACTATCAAAATAGAACTTAATCGACTAAACATCAAAATTTTACAATCACAGTAGTGATATTACATAAGAAAAAAGTTTTTTGTAAGAATAGAAAACCGCTGCCAGATTTTGATCCGACAGCGGTTTTAAGCTATAATAATTTGTATTATTTCAGTAGATTCATTGTATCGGTAGCAATCATAAGCTCCTCATCTGTCGGGATAACACAAACCGTTACCTTGGAGTCAGGAGTTGAAATGATAGCCTCAACGCTACGAACAGCTCTGTTCTTCTCAACGTCAAGCTTGATACCCATATACTCCATGTTCTTGCAGACATTCTCTCGGAGTTCAAATTGGTTCTCACCTACCCCGGCAGTAAATACAAGAATGTCACAACCACCCATAGCAGCAGCATAAGCACCAATATACTTCTTTACGCGATAGTTATACATTTCGAGAGCTAAGATAGCACGTGGCTGGCCTTCATTCATTGCAGCTACGATTTCACGCATGTCCGAAGATATCTCAGAGATACCAAGCACACCGCTCTTTTTATTGAGGATATCAGACATTTCAGCAGGAGAACAGTTGAGTTTCTCCATCAGATAAGTTACTGCACAAGCATCGATATCACCGCTGCGGGTACCCATCATAACACCTTCAAGAGGAGTAAGACCCATAGAGGTATCCATACATTTGCCGTCTTTCACTGCCGACAAGCTGCCACCATTGCCGATATGGCAAGTGATGATCTTCTTTCCTTCAGGCTGAACACCCAGGAAATCGCATACACGCTGTGAAACATAGCGATGGCTTGTTCCATGAAATCCATAACGACGAATGCCATAGTCCTTATAATAATCATAAGGAATAGCATACATATAGGCGTATTTAGGCATGGTCTGATGGAAAGCTGTATCAAAGACACCCACCTGAGGCAAACCCGGCATAAGTTCTGTTACAGCGGCTACGCCCTTAAGGTTTGCCGGATTATGAAGTGGTGCGAGGTCGTTGCAGGCAGCGAAGTCCTTCAGCACCTGTTCGTTAAGAAGTACGCTTTTATTAAACTTCTCACCTCCATGGACCATACGGTGACCGACAGCATCGATCTCCTTCAGATCCTTGATGGCTCCAATCTCTTTGTCAACAAGTACAGAGAAGATAAATTTGACACCTTCAGTGTGCTCAGGAACATCGTGCATAATCTTCTTTTTATCTCCATTTGGCAATTTAACCACGATAAAAGAACCTTCCAGGCCGATACGCTCGATACCCCCAGCTGCCATAACCGAACTGTCGGTCATGTTGTAGAGCTTGTACTTGATGGACGAGCTACCACAGTTTAACACTAAAATATTCATTCGCTTCTATCTTAAAATTTATTTTTCAGCTGCCTTTGCATCCTGTGCCTGGCATGCTGTGACTGCAACCATATTGTAAACATCGTCAACGGAACAACCGCGACTGAGGTCATTTACCGGACGTGCAATACCCTGAAGGATAGGACCTACGGCGATGGCATCACCCAAACGCTGAACAAGTTTATAAGCTATATTTCCTACTTCCAGACATGGGAAGACAAGTACATTTGCGTTTCCTGCTATCTTACTGTCGGGTGCTTTAGAAGCTCCCACTGACGGGACAATAGCTGCGTCAGCCTGTAATTCGCCGTCGATCTTGAGTTCCGGAGCAAGTTTCTTTGCAAGAGCAGTAGCCTCAACCACCTTGTCAACCACCGCATGAGAGGCAGAGCCCTTGGTCGAGAAGCTGAGCATGGCAACACGTGGATCCTTAAATCCGGCAACAGCCTTGGCTGTTTCGGCTGTACATACTGCAATCTGAGAAAGCTGGTCAGCATCAGGAGTTGGAGTAACAGCGACGTCTGCGCAAACAATTACGCCATTCTCGCCATATTCAGGTTTCTTTGTGATGAGAAGCATGGCCCCACTGACACAGGTAATACCGGGAGCACATTTGATAATCTGGAGTGCAGGACGAAGTGTGTCACCTGTAGTACTTAACGCACCTGACAATTGGCCGTCTGCACCACCGGTTTTGATAATCATACAACCTAAATAGAGTGGATTCTTTACCAATTCGCGAGCTTGCTCTATTGTCATCCCTTTTTTCTTACGTAATTCTGCAAGCTGAGCAGCATACTCTTCAGACTTCGGATTATTCAATGGGTCAATCAGTGTGGCCTTATCGATATTTTTTAGTCCAAACTTCTCTGCCATTGCGTGCACCACCTTAGGGTCGCCAATAATAATTAAATCAGCCACACCATCGGCAAGCACTCTGTCTGCTGCTTTCAGTGTACGTTCCTCGGTGGCCTCGGGGAGCACAATGCGCTGTTTGTCACTCTTAGCGCGATTAATAATCTTCTCAACTAAATCCATTTCGATTTAAATTATAATATATGTTTTATGTAAAATATGCGATTTTGTAACATAGACGTTGCAAAATTAATAAAATTATTGCAATCTCATATACTATTTTACAAAAAATATTCTACTTTTGTACTCTTTACAACAATATTATTATTATTCTTATGATAAGATTTAAAAATACTACTGCAGAAGACCGTGAAATCATACGGAGTTTTACATTAAACGGCGATCGTATGAATTGCGATTTTTCTATTGGAAACATTATCGGATGGAGGTTTTTATACAACTCACAATATGCCATTGTTGACAACTATATGGTATTCAGATTCTATGCCGACGGTCATCTGGCTTATATGTCACCCATTGCCAAGCCCAAAGAAAAAGCTGACGGGAGCTTTGGGGTGGAGCCCTGTGACGAATGCTCGGTTG
>DAIOSW010000125.1:0-6223 GCA_036752365.1 Prevotella sp. | reverse complement strand
TCATCTTGTTGTATTTTTATTTTTTTTAGTTATTATAATTGAAAATAAGCATATCTAACCTGCCAGTTCTACCACTTCTAGGTCTTTAAACTCCTTACCGTCAATAGTAACACGTATCAGGGTGCGCTGTTTATGCCATCCCTGTATTCCGGCTGCACCCGGATTGATATGCAGAAGTCCGAGTGTCTTATCAAACTTCACTTTAAGAATATGTGAATGACCGCTAATGAATAGCTGGGGCGGTCTAACAAATATCTTACTGCGAATAGAAGGGTCATAATTTCCGGGATAACCACCAATATGTTTCATTAATACATCTACATCCTCGCATTTCCAACGCAATATCTCAGGATACATGATACGCAAATCTCCCCCATCACAGTTGCCATACACGGCACGAAAAGTTCGATAAGCAGCCAGTTTCTCTGCCACTTCTGTGGATCCGATATCACCGGCATGCCAAATCTCATCACATTGCTCGAAATACTTCAAGTATTTTTCATCCCAAAACGAGTGAGTATCACTGATTATTCCTATACGTTTCATTTCAAATTGAGTTTTTTATATATAAACTCTTTGATATAATTTTCTGTTTCTTCAATACCAAGGATACTGGAATTGATACATAAGTCATACGACTCTGCAGCTCCCCATTTCTTTCCTGTATAATAGTTGTAATATGAGGCTCGGTTACTATCGCCATTATTAATGATCTTAAGTGCAGTATTACGGTCGCACTGATGTCGCTCACATATCCTATTCAGTCGACTTTCAATATCAGCAGAGATAAAGATATTGACAAGATGCTTATTCTCACGAAGCACATAATCGGAACAACGGCCTACGAATACACATGAACTCTCGTCTGCAACCTTACGGATAGCGTCACTTTGAAACTTAAACAGAGACTCCTCACTCAGATTATCATTATAGAAGTTACCTTCACTGAAATGAGGCACATGAAGATGAAAGACAGAACGCAAGAAACACTTGTGTTCATCATACCGTTCGAAGAATTTTTCACTGAAACCACTTTCTTTCGCTGCCAGATTCAACAGTTCACGGTCACAGAACTTACAGTTAAAGTTATTAGCAAGCATTTTTGCAATGTCGCGTCCTCCACTTCCCAACTGACGTCCTACTACGATAATGATATTCTCTTCATTCATAGCCTTCAATTAAATGACTTGTTTTTTAAATTTCTTTATATGCATTATGATCATGTATGCAGCCATAACAGATGCCAAAGTGTCGGATATTGGTAATGAATACCATACACCGTTAACCCCCATCATTGGTGGTAATATGATGAGAAGAGGTATTAGAAACAACATTTGACGAGTAAGCGACAGGAAGATACTTACGCCTGCCTTTCCTATACTCTGAAAAAAGTTGGTTACGACCATTTGAAAACCAATAACAGGAAACGCCATCATATTGATATTAATACCATTGGCAGCTATAGCAATAAGATTTTGGTCAGTAGTGAATGCACGGGCACAGACCTGTGGCATTAACTGACCAATTAGAAATCCTACGGTTGTAATACAGGTCGCGGCAATAATGGAATAGTTAAGCACCTGACGCACCCTTCCTGTCTGCTGAGCCCCATAATTATAACCGGCTATCGGCTGCATTCCCTGATTGACACCCATCACGATCATCACAAATATAAAACTGATACGGTTAGCTATTCCATAGGCTCCTACCGCCATGTCACCACCGTAAGTCTGCAAGCCCTTATTGATCAATATGACCACCAGACACGCACAGACATTCATACTGAATGGTGATAATCCAATTCCTACAATATTCTTAACAATACTTTTTTTGAGCCTATATATTCCAGGTTTGAAGTGTATCAGTTCTTTCTTGTTACTAAACAGTTTTATTTGCCACATTAAAGCCAGGAACTGCGAAAGAATGGTGGCAAATGCTGCCCCTCTGATTCCCCAATGAAATACGTAAATGAAGATAGGATCAAGAGCTGTATTCAGCACCACAGTAAATATCGTGGCATACATGGCCTGTTTAGGTTTACTAGCTGCACGGAGCACCGCGTTTAGTCCGAAATAGAGATGCGAGAAAACGTTTCCTATCAAGATAACGACCATAAATTCACGGGCATACTTAATTGTATCATGACTGGCACCGAAAAAGAACAAAATAGGATTTATAAAAGTAAGTGCTATTACCGAAAATGTCAGACCAATAATGATATTCATGACTAGAACATTTCCGAGTACATTCTCAGCAGTCGCATAGTCTTTCTGACCCAGTTTCATTGAAATCAATGTCGATGCACCCACACCAACCATAGCCCCAAATGCAGCAGAGAGATTCATCAACGGAAACGTCACTGCAAGTCCTGATATAGCTAACGGTCCAACACCCTGACCTATAAAGATGCTATCTATCATATTATAGAGCGAAGATGCTGTCATCGCTATAATTGCCGGAATCGCATACTGCATCAACAATCGACCAACAGGCTGAGTTCCCAATAAAAGTGTGGCTTTATTATTCTCCATATTATATATAATGGTGCAAAAGTACTAAAAAAAATACACTTTGCATGCAATCGATGCTTAAATAAAAATATTTTTGTGTAAGTTTGCATCTGAAAACAAGAAATAGACCAAAGTGAAGCTATCAATATTCGCAACTCTATTATTATGCTTTACCTTCTTCATACAGCTTTCAGCATCGGAAGAATCCGATTCAAAGATCGCTTATCCAGAAGGGAAATGTTATGTGTTTAGAGTATTGCTAAGTGATAAAAACGGAACGCCGTATTCTATAGACAAACCCAAAGAGTTTCTCTCGGCAAAAGCAATCACCCGTCGGCAACGCCAAAATCTTAAAGTTGATTCTACAGATCTACCTGTTTCACCGATTTACATCAACGACCTCAAAGATTATGGTGTTAAGATTATTGGTGTTAGCAAATGGAACAATAGTCTGTTAGTTCGTTCAAACAACTTATCTGTTATCAACTTTCTGTCTAAACTCCCTTTTGTCAAAGGAACTATCAGAGTATGGACTTCGCCCGATTCGATTACATCACCCAAAGGTCGGTTAAGAAACCATAACATGTTTAATAAATGGGACACTATTCCCGATAAATATTATGGCGCAGGAGAAGAACAGATAAACGTGCTTAACGGAATGAAGCTCCATGATGAAGGATTTGTAGGGAAAGGTATGACTATTGCCATTCTGGACGGAGGTTTTATGAATGCAGATGTAATCTCTGCTTTCGACAAATCGAAGATCGAAGGGAGCAAAAATTTCGTCTATCCTTCGTCAAACTCTGTTTTCGAAGAGACAGACCATGGGACAAAGGTGATGTCAGAGATGGTTTCATACGTGCCTAACATACTTATTGGTACAGCCTATCAAGCATCATTTTGGCTCATCAGGTGCGAAGACCGGCAGTCGGAAAGCCTTGTTGAAGAGGATTATTGGGCAGAAGCTGCTGAGTTTGCTGATTCTGTAGGTGTAGACATCATCAATAGTTCTCTTGGTTACAGTGACTTTGACGACCAATCTACCAATCATCGATATAGTGACATGGATGGAGAAAAGACACTTATATCTCACACCGCATCAATGCTGGCACAAAAAGGTATCATCCTCGTCAATAGTGCAGGTAACACCGGCATGGGTACATGGAAGAAAATTGCATTCCCTGCCGATGCCAAAGACATCTTGTGTGTGGGAGCTATTGGTAAAAATCGTATTAACGCTCCATTCAGCGGAGTCGGTCCTACTCAAGACGGAAGGGTTAAACCGGATGTCATGGCTATTGGCAGTCCTGCTGCTGTCGTGACGGGACGCGGAACACTTATACAAGACACGGGGACATCATTTTCTGCACCGATATTGTGTGGACTCGTTGCATGTCTGTGGCAAGCTTTACCACAGTTGACTGCCACCGAGATTATGGATCTGATAAGACGAAGTGGTAATAACTATGCAACACCCGATAACATTTATGGTTACGGTGTTCCTGATTTCTGGCATGCCTACTTATTGGGAAATTCCCAATTACATAAGACTAATACAAATACCAAATGAAAAAAGCACTATCACTGTATGAACTCAATTCGATAGTGAGAGAAACTATTGAAGAAATAACCCCTGACGAATACTGGGTTGAAGCTGAGCTGTCTGAAGTACATGAGATAAGAGGTCATTGCTTCTTGGAATTAATTCAAAAGGACGAGAAGAACAATACCCCTATCGCTAGAGCCTCAGCAAAGATCTGGGTCTCAAGGTGGATGCTTATCCGTCCACATTTTGAACGTGTGACAGGACAGCACTTGAAGTCTGGAATGAAAGTACTACTTTCTGTTTCACCAAGTTTTCATGAAGCCTATGGGTTTTCATGGATCGTAAATGATATCGATGCTACTTATACCGTAGGTGATGTGGCACGTAGACGGCAAGAAATTATCGACAAGCTAAAGGAGGCCGGGATATTTACGCTCAATAAGGAACTTGAAATACCTATGGTTGCTCAGAATATTGCTGTTATATCCAGCGAAACTGCAGCCGGGTATGGAGATTTCTACAACCAACTGATGAACAACAGGTACGGTTTCTATTTTAACATACGACTATTCCCGGCTATCATGCAGGGGGAAATGGTGGAAAAAAGTATCATCTCTGCATTAAATACGATTTATGAAAAGATTGATGACTTCGATGTCGTAGTAATTATACGCGGTGGGGGAGCTACAAGCGACTTATCGGGATTTGACACGTTTGACTTGGCAGAGAATGTTGCACAGTTTCCTCTACCTGTCATAACAGGTATCGGACACGAACGTGACGATACGATTCTGGATCTTATCTCAAATACCAGGGTAAAAACCCCTACTGCTGCTGCGGAGTTCCTTATTGACAGGCTTGTAGGTATTGATAGTCACATTGATGAATTGCAGACAAAAATTGTCAACACAATAACTCAACGTATCAAAGTAGAGAAACTGCATATTGATAATATCTCATCCCGGATCCCTACTCTATTCTCACTAGTGAAGGCACGGCAAGAGGCTCTACTGGATAAAATATTTCAAGAGATGATAAATAGTATGCTGATAAAAATCGAAAAGACTAGAAACCATATCAACATATTAAGTAATAATATCCAGCCTATATCTGAACGCATCGTAACTGCAGAAAGACATCGACTTGAAATTATAGCGCAACGTATAGATGCAGTTGATCCGGAACGACTGCTGAAACGCGGATATAGCATCACTCTTCATGAGGGGAAATCTGTCCATGACCCAAGTGTACTGAAACCCGGAGACGAAATAGTAACAAAATTAGAAAAAGGAATCATAACATCAATTATAAAATGAAAGACGAAATCACTTACAAAAAGGCTGTCCAACAGTTGGAACAAATTGTAGACAAACTGGAAAACGGAGAACTCGACATTGATACAATGACTGAGCAACTAAAGGAAGCTCAACATCTCATCAAGTTCTGTAAAGATAAATTAACCAAGGCCGATGAGGATATTAACAAGATATTAGAGAAAAAATAATATCTGCCAGATTGGTCCCAACAGAGATGATTAATCGAACCTGAATGGTTCGAATCTACTTTGTCATGTAATTTATATCAAAAATAGTTTCTATCTCATCATTTTTTGCACAGAATAGTTGCAAATGAGTAATTATTTATGTAATTTTGCACGAATTTAAAGAAATTGAGCAACAAATTCAATTATAAATAAAGATGAAAGATATTGATTGGTCGAATTTGTCTTTCGGATATATGCCGACAGACTACAATGTTCGCTGCTACTATCGCAACGGAAAATGGGGAGAAATTGAAGTTTGCTCCTGTGATACAGTTAACTTGCACATGGCCGCAACATGCTTACACTACGGTCAGGAAGCTTTCGAAGGATTGAAAGCTTATCGTGGAAAAGACGGAAAGGTGCGAGTGTTCCGGATGGATGAGAATGCTGCCCGTCTTCAAAGTACATGTCGTGGTATCCTGATGCCGGAACTTCCTACAGAATTGTTCGAAGAGATGGTGAAGAAGGTTGTTCGTCTTAATCAAGAATTTATTCCTACTTATGAAAGTGGAGCAACCCTATACATTCGTCCCCTATTGATAGGTACTAGTGCTCAGGTGGGTGTCCATCCTGCTACAGAATATCTCTTTATGATCTTCGTAACTCCGGTAGGTCCCTACTTCA
>DAIOSW010000124.1:0-6374 GCA_036752365.1 Prevotella sp. | reverse complement strand
GCACAGGCCGTAATGAGGTGTTGCCTTACCTTCCAGAATACCCGGGATTTCACGGAACTGGCGGCGAACCTCTTCAACCATAGTCTGTGCGGCACGTCCTACTGCTACCATGGTGAGTCCGCAGAAGAGGAAGGCTGTCATTGAACCAATGAAGAGTCCTATTAAGACGATAGGATTCATCAGGTTGATTTGAAAGAAATTCATGAAATCTATCATAGAAGCTTTGGTTGTCTCTATCGTTTGACCATCTGCCATCTGCATCATGTTTTCACCAATGCGTATCATGCCAATCTTGATTTCCTCTATGTATGAAGCTAGCAGCGCGAGTGCTGTAAGGGCTGCACTGCCGATAGCGAACCCCTTGCCGGTAGCAGCTGTCGTATTACCAAGCGCATCAAGCGCGTCAGTACGGTTACGTACCTCTTCGCCTAAGTTGCTCATTTCTGCGTTACCTCCCGCATTATCGGCGATAGGGCCGTAAGCGTCGGTGGCAAGAGTGATACCGAGGGTGGATAACATTCCGACAGCCGCAATGCCAATGCCGTATAGTCCCATAGACATGCTGTGAGCGGTAAGACCTAAATCAAACTTGTTGGCACAGAGATAACTCATGAGAATGGCAATGCCGATAGTCAAGACAGGTATTGTGGTCGAGATCATACCTGTACTGATACCTTTTATGATAACAGTCGCCGGTCCTGTTTGTGATGCCGCTGCAATATCGCGGGTCGGTTTATAGGTTTGGCTTGTGTAGTATTCTGTAGCTTGTCCTATAATTACTCCGGCAACAAGTCCGCTGATAACAGAGAATGAAATTCCAAGCCAGTTTTCGATACCGATAAAATATAGGATAAAGAATGTGGCAACAGCGATTAGAAGAGCACTCGTGTTCGTTCCTAAGCCGAGTGAACGAAGTAGTTCTTTCATGGTGGCCCCGTTACGTGTCCTTACCATAAAGATACCGATGACAGAGAGCAGTATACCTACTGCGGCTATCAGCATCGGAGCCAATACGGCCTTAAGCTGCATCTCTGTCTGACCGGCTGCGGCAAATGCTGTAGCACCGAGAGCAGCTGTGGAAAGAATACTGCCACAATAGCTCTCGTAAAGATCTGCGCCCATACCCGCAACGTCACCCACGTTATCACCTACATTATCCGCGATAGTGGCAGGGTTGCGCGGGTCATCTTCGGGAATGTCCGATTCATATTTACCTACAAGGTCAGCACCCACATCGGCAGCTTTCGTATAGATACCACCTCCCACGCGGGCAAAGAGAGCTTGTGTGGAAGCTCCCATTCCGAAGGTAAGCATTGTGGTGGTGACCGTGATCAGATTGTTCACGTCAAAAGCGTTAAGAATAATAAACCATAATGAAATATCCAGTAGTCCCAGTCCTACAACGACAAGTCCCATGACAGCACCACTGCGGAATGCTATTTTAAGTCCTTTATCCAATCCTTTTTGTGCGGCATGTGCTGTACGTGCCGAAGCGTATGTGGCAGTTTTCATTCCGAAGAATCCTGCCAATCCGGAGAAAAATCCTCCTGTTAGAAAAGCAAAGGGAACCCATGGGTTCTGAACATTAAATCCGTATGCAAGTACTGCAAAGAATAAAGCGAGGATAATAAAGACTATCGCCACCACTTTGTACTGCTGGCGCAGATAGGCCATCGCTCCTTTGCGAACATGATTCGCAATCTCGATCATACGGGGTGTACCTTCATCTTCCACCATCATCATACGGAAAAAATAGTAGGCTAAACTTAGCGCAATCACTGAAGCTACTGGAATTAACCAGAAATAAATAGGTATTAGCATTTTGTTTTTATTGTATTAGTTAATTAAAAATCGACACAAATATAATAAAAATGAACAGATATGAGAAATGAAATGAATGTAATAAATGTTAAACTAAAAACAAATAGAACAATATTAGCATCTTTTTGATGAATTCTGTTGTTCAATTGGGAAATAATCATAACAGAATAATCTGTTTATGAATAAATAGTTGTATTTTTGCAGTGAGTTAAAAGCATCAATGATGAATTTTAGAAAAAAGAGATGGCATGCAGTCCCAGGGCAGCCGTTGACAGAAATGGACGAAAAAATCATGTACTGGGAGAGTAAAGGTAAGGAAGTTCCTACACGTAGTCTGATCAAAACACCTGAACAGATTGAAGGAATTCGCAAAAGTGGTGTGGTTAACAGTGGCGTACTTGATCTTGTAAGTGAGAAAATTCATGCAGGAATGAGTACTGAAGAGATAGATAAGTTGGTCTATGAATACACTACATCTCATGGAGCCATCCCTGCTCCGCTTAATTATGAGGGATTTCCTAAAAGTGTTTGTACGAGTATCAATGAGGTGGTATGTCATGGCATCCCATCAGAGAAGGATATTCTCAAGGAAGGGGACATTGTTAATGTAGATGTGTCCACCATCCTTGACGGCTATTATTCAGATGCATCCCGAATGTTCGTGATAGGTAAGACAACACCCGAAAAACAACAACTTGTAGATGTGGCATTGGAATGTCTGAAAATCGGTATGGAAAATGCAAAACCTTACGGATTTGTAGGTGATATAGGTCATGCTATACAGAAACATGCACAGAAATATGGGTATGGAGTCGTACGTGACTTGTGTGGTCATGGAGTTGGACTGGAATTTCATGAAGAACCTGATGTGATGCATTATGGACATAAGGGGACAGGCATGTTACTTGTACCCGGTATGGTGTTTACGATAGAGCCCATGATTAACATGGGTACTTGGAAAGTTTTTATAGATGCAGATGATGAGGACGGATGGACTGTCGTTAGTGGAGACGAGTTGCCCAGCGCTCAATGGGAACATACTTTTGTGATGACAGAAGAAGGACTCGAAATTTTGTCGAAATAAAAAAAATACCTACCTTTGTCCACAAATTATGAAGATGGAACAGAATAACATATATATATTAGGTATAGAGAGTAGTTGTGACGACACATCTGCCGCTGTCTTATGCAATGGCGTGTTGCTGAGTAATGTTACTGCCAGTCAGGATGTTCATCGCGCTTATGGTGGAGTGGTACCTGAACTGGCATCAAGAGCCCATCAACAGAATGTTGTGCCAGTAGTGGATCAGGCTATTAAGAGAGCCGGTATTACCAAGGAACAACTTTCAGCAGTAGCATTTACACGTGGTCCCGGTCTGATGGGCTCATTGTTGGTAGGTGTAAGCTTTGCAAAAGGGCTTGCGCGCTCATTGGATGTCCCCTTGATTGATGTTAATCATTTGCAAGGCCATGTGATGGCGCATTTTATCAAAGAAAGTGATGATGATCATTCTGCACCTCCATTCCCATTCCTCTGTCTGTTAGTAAGTGGTGGTAATTCTCAGATTGTTAAAATCAACGCTTATAACGACATGGAAGTGTTAGGTCAGACGATTGACGATGCAGCGGGTGAGGCCATAGATAAATGTTCTAAAGTCATGGGGCTCGGTTATCCCGGTGGTCCTATTATTGACAAGTTGGCCCGTCAGGGTAATGCGCATGCGTATACCTTCTCTGAACCGCATATTCCGGGGTTGGACTATAGCTTCAGTGGTTTGAAAACATCTTTTCTTTACTCTCTTCGTGATTGGATGAAAGATGATCCTGATTTTATTGAGCACCATAAAGAAGATCTGGCTGCGAGTCTCGAATTTACTATTGTGGACATTCTGATGAAGAAACTGCGTATGGCCGTGAAACAGACTAAGATAACCCATGTGGCTGTGGCTGGTGGTGTCTCTGCAAATAATGGATTGCGTAATGCATTCCGTGAACATGCTGAGAAATATGGCTGGACTATTTATATCCCTAAGTTCAGTTATACCACGGATAATGCAGCAATGATAGGTATCACAGGCTATTTTAAATTCTTGGATAAGGATTTTTGTAGCATAGATAAACCTGCATTTTCAAGAGTAACATATAAATAAAAGATAATTATGATGGATGTAGAAAGCAAAGTAATTAGTCGAGAGATTAATCAGCTGCTTTGGAAAGCTGAAAAAACTTTATCAACAGCAGAAAGTTGTACTGGTGGAAGGGTGGCCGAGGCTATCATTACAGTACCGGGCAGTTCTGTTTATTTTAAAGGTGGTGTCATTTCTTACACGAATGAGATCAAAGAAAAACTACTTGGCGTTAGCCATGAGCTTCTTGAAGAAAAGACTGCTGTATGCGAAGAGGTTGTGAAGGCAATGGTACAAGGTGCAATCAAGGCAATGGATACTACATACGCAATCGCTGTCAGTGGTATTGCAGGTCCTGGAGGAGGCTCTCCCGAAATACCTGTTGGTACGATATGGATAGCCTGTGGCTCTGCTGATAATATTATTACAGCAAAGTTGACTGAAGATGAGGGACGTGATCAAAATCAGTCTCGTGCAACTCAAAAAGCTTTACAGATGTTCCTGGGGTATCTGAAGGAAAATTTACCTAAAGATGAAGAGGAGTAAAAAAAAACCGAAAAAACTTTGGATTTAAATAAAAAAGTTTGTACCTTTGCACCCTGTTTGGAATAAGTATTAAAAAGAAAACAAAAAATTAAGATAGAAATGTCGAAGATTTGTCAGATTACTGGGAAAAAAGCCATGATTGGCTGCAATGTTTCGCACTCTAAGCATCACACAAAGCGTAGCTTTGACGTGAACTTGTTCGCGAAAAAGTTCTTTTATGTAGAGGAGGATTGCTGGATTAGCCTGAAAATCAGTGCTGCAGGTCTGCGCTTGATTAATAAAGTGGGTCTTGATGCCGCTCTTAAGCAAGCTGTTGATAAAGGTTACTGCGATTGGAAAGATATTAAAGTAATAGGAGATTAATATTATGGCAAAGAAAGCAAAAGGCAATAGAGTTCAGGTCATTCTCGAATGCACTGAGATTAAAAGCAGTGGTATGCCTGGTACAAGTCGTTATGTAACGACAAAAAACCGTAAGAACACCCCTGAAAGATTAGAGTTGAAAAAATATAACCCCATCCTTAAAAAGATGACGGTGCATAAAGAAATCAAATAAAGCATTATAAACTATGGCAAAGAAAGTTGTTGCGACCCTCCAAGAAGGTAAAAAGGAAGGACGTGCTTATACGAAAGTCATCAAGATGGTTAAGAGCCCGAAGACTGGTGCTTATATGTTTGATGAGAAGATGGTTCCTAACGAAGCTGTTAAGGACTTCTTTAAATAAGAATTATTTTAAAGCATAATATTAGGCTACGGTGATTTCACCGTGGCCTTTTTTGTGCTTATTACTAAAATTATTTTAGTATCTTTCTTAGGGGTATTGAGTATCTATACGTTAAATGGCTCGATGATTTCACCGAGCCATTTTTTTGACCAACTTTGTTATTTCAACGTGAAGTTGATGGGGAGCGAATATTGACAATTAACAGGATTCCCGTTTTGACGTCCCGGTATCCATTGGGGAGAATGACGTAAGATACTGATTGCTTCTTCCTTCAATGACTCAAGCCCGTCATTATAAGCGTCTACCTGATCCATTGCTGTGGTATCACCATTCTTATCTGCCAACTTCACCTTTTCATCCAGAGGCGTAAGCTCGGAAATCTTAATTACTCTGGGGGAACGTATGTTACCATCCTTATCAACAATAAAGACCATTTGTATATTTGCCTGCACATTATTTCTCAATGCCGCAACAGGATAGTGAATATGACTTGTAAGATAATTCATCCATGCATCGTATCCGCCAGGATAAGAAGGCATTTGTTCAACTCCTGTTACATTAGGAGCGTCACTTGATAGCTTCTGTGAAGTTACGGCTGGAGCAGGTTTCTCCTTGGAATATGAGTACACAGACACCTCTTTCATAGCAGCCGTAGAGGAGGTCATGTTTATTTGGACGTTCTTCTGAGTAAATTTACCTTTGAAAGAATTGAATCCTACAAATGAGATTCTCAATTCATTAGCCGGATTATGAACCTTCAGACTGAAGTGTCCTTTCTCATCCGTCGTCACGAGGTTTACAATGCGAAGATTGGCATCAGTTTCTGTTATATTAGCCCCAGAAAGAGGATTATTTAAACCATATACCGTTCCTGTAAGGATATCACCTCTTTTCAGTGTTGTGTCAGCTTTTATTGTCTGTTTTGCTGAGGCCATGTCTGCTTCTATTATGTTTTTGTCCTTACCTGACTGAGACATGCTTCTACTGGAAATATCATCAGAAACCAATTCCGTCATGTTGTTAACTTCGCTATCAATTTTCTCAATGAGAACCCGTCGAGGTTCGGCAAAGGCTGTGAGTGCAATTCCTACGATTGGTATAGTGATGAGGATGCATGACATCCGCCACCATGTTGACTGTTTCTTTTTCATCATTT
>DAIOSW010000123.1:0-6478 GCA_036752365.1 Prevotella sp. | reverse complement strand
CCGTAAGCGCTGTTGATGACCACAGCCCCCGCCTTCTCACAACGTTTCAAGAACCTCAGCGTCTTGCTCTTACGTCCCATCGAAAAGTAACAATCCGCGTCCGGGAAATCATCCCCCTCGTGACATACATCCACTTGAAAATTCATGTTTTCAAGTCTACCTTTGACCGCTTTGAAAATGGCATCATCTCTATCAACAGAGTTTGGAGAATATACCTCAGCTCTCTTTATTCCTACTATACGTTTCATCTTCCAGCTAAATAATTCTCCGCCTTACGAATATCATCAGCGTGATCAATATCTAATATTTTATTAAAGGTGTAAGCGTTAAGACACAGCCCATCGGCAACAAGAGCTCTCTGGAAGTTTCGCATTCTGCTTTCCCCACGATCCATACAGCTACGTAGTGTAGCAATAGAGCGTGGTGTCAGTCCATAGATACCACCGGAGATAAAACGGCAATCATTCGGAGTGTCGTAGAATCCAGTGATTTTCATCTTATCGTCCACGCCGACATAAAGGGGTTTTTCATCATCGATAAAGTCAGTAACACCCATCAGTCCGTCAGATTCTCCCTGACAGACCATCGAGTTAAACGAAGAAATATATTTTTTGAATTCATCAGTCTTAAAGATTGTGTCAACAGTGGTCAAGCAGAACGGTTCGTCCTTCAGATAATCGCTAATCTCAAAAAAACTGTGCATTGAACTGGGAGTGCTTTTCACAATCACATGCAGACGGACCGGAGTTCCGTTCACCCCATCCCGTTCAATCTCCCGTAAATGTTCACTGACCATGGTCGTCATATCATTACAGATGATGACGATTTCAGTAGCGTCATTTTCCATAAAGATACGGATAAGACGGTCAACGAGTGGTTCACCGTCTACTTTGATAAGTGGTTTTGGGACTTTTATCCCTTCTTCAGATAATCGCGAGCCCTCGCCCGCAGCTATAATGGCATACTTCATTTCTACTCATTCAGTGCAGTAAGCAGACTGCACGTTCAGTCTGCAAAACCAGCAATATCGAGCAAAGATAAGTATTATTTGTGAAATCATAAAACTTTTTGGGTTATATTTATTTTTCTACACGTAAATTATCGGTATCATAATCACCGCTACCCATCACGTTTTTCCTTAAATTTCGTACATTACCACTCAGTTTTACATCTCCTGAGCCCTGAATATCAGACGATAAGCTCACACAGTCTTTCAGTTCCAGATCCACATCTCCCGAACCTTGAAGCAGTATATTCACCTCATCAGCACGATGCACACCGGCCTTAATATTCCCGCTACCCACACAGGTAAAGGCGGCACCGGAGCATAACACGTTGTCAATACTCATATCGCCGCTACCGGTGATGGTACCTTTCACGTGATCGCAGACCACATCCTGGAAATTGACGTCCCCACTGCCATAGATAGAGATGTTCAGATTATCCGTATCCACATGTTTGTCGGCAATGAACTCACCCGAGCCGGAGAAATCAACGCCCACGATATCGGGAGATGTCACAAATACATCCACGTCACCCGTTTCCACGAAACCTAAGAAGACATTATGTCTTCTCTCGATGACGAGTGTACGACCATCAGAAGATATACTGAAATCTTTCAAGTCCGACTCATCACCCTCCACTCTCACGGATACATCTTTACCCTGTTCGTAATGTACAGTTGCAGCAGAAGCGACCTTAATAATTTCAAAAGGTCTCACCTTAATACTTTTAGTTATTCTATTCTCAGAATGGCGTGAAGAAGAAACTTGCCAGCTGCAAGAAGCCAATGTCATCATACCTAGCATGACTAATATTGCTGTGATAATCTGTATAAATCTGCTCATAACTTTTGTATTTTTATATCTTTGACGTAAAAGCAAATAAGAAAGTTGCAGAAAACATAAAAAATATCATTTTTTCAAAGAAAACTCAAAAGTAAGACCACCATCAGCATTATTGCATGCAGAGATTGTCCCTCCATGTAATATGACGGCATTTTTAACAATAGCAAGACCGAGTCCCGTTCCTCCCACTTTTCTGCTGCGACCTTTATCCACCCGATAGAAACGTTCAAACAAACGGGCAAGATGTTCATTCCCTACACCTACTCCATTGTCACTGAAGGAGAAATCATACCGGTCATCTTGTTCCTGACACTTGATGGTTATCGTTGTCTCCTCTCCGGCATACGCAATCGCATTGTCTGTGAGATTACGGAAGATGCTATACACCATTGACTGATTGCCATTGAGCATGACATCATCAGAGATATCACATATAAAATTCATCTTCCTGTCAGCCAACTGTAGGGCAACCTCCTTACCTATATTTGATATGATCATCGAAACATCCACCATTTCGAAGTCCATCATATCCGGCGCATCATCAAGACGGTTGAGCGTAGAGATGTCACGAAGGAGACTGGCCAGTCTCTTACTCTGTGCATAACAACGTTCCAAAAACTGGTCTTTCTGGACTGGAGTGATATTCGGATTCTCGATAATCGTCTCAAGGTACCCCTGAATACTACTTACGGGCGTCTTCAGCTCATGAGCAATATTCTGAGTCAGTTGACGCTTAAGGAGATGCTGTTCCTCCTTTGTTTTCTGCAATCTCTTATAAATCTTGATGATGTGTTCAGAGATCTCACCCAGTTCATCACCGGGAAATTCAATAAGATCCTTTGTCTCAAGAGATTCGTTATGATCAGCACGCCGTGCAAAAATCCGTAGTTTTGTGATATTGGATCCTAGTCTCTGTACGAACCTGTAGAGCACAATGACGAGCAATATTGTTATGGCCAACGTGAACCATAGATAATGCTGGTCTGCCTGTAATATATGCAACAGGCCATTATTATATGGCAGGGCGCTGCGGATGATGACTGAGTCATGCCGGAAAAAAGTTGCGGAGTAGAAATAATTGCCGTGAAGCGTGTTACTGGTACGGTTTATATCAAAGCCACTGCCGTTTTTGATCGCGTCACGCACCTCTTTCCTATTGCTGTGATTATGTATATGAGCATAGTCTTTTCGATCATTATCAAAGAACACAGTCCCGTCCGGATGTATCAGGGTGACTCTCAGCCCGGGAATCTTATGAAGTCTGACATAGTCGGAAAGAGTCTGTTCGGAATGGTTGCCAATATATTGCAAAGCTTCATCCATCCGCAAGTTATAATCTTGCAGTCGCATATTGAGCATATCTGTCTTATATTCCTTTTCACGAGCCTGCTGGAATACGATAAATAGTCCCGCAAAAATGATAAAGAGAGATATTACTGTCAGGAATAACTTCCGTCCAATAGATACTTGACCCATATAAAAGTACTTATCTATTCATCAAAATAATATCCATACCCCAGTCTCGTCACAATATTCTTGGAGTAGGGTCCGATTTTCTTTCTTAGTCTTGTAATATTTACATCAACAGTACGGTCGAGAACCAACACATCAGACGGCCAGACCCTGTCAATCAGTTCCTGCCGGGAAAAGACACGTCCGCGCTCATTCAGCAAAAGTTTAAGGAGTTCATACTCCGTCTTTGTAAAAGAGATGTCCTCATTATCCACTTTGACCGTTTTCTTATCCAGATTCATCTCAAGCGTCTCATATTTGATGAGCCGTTGCTCCTCCTCCGGTTTCTGATCAATGGTACGACGCAGTACGGCTCTGACTCTGACAAGAACTTCACGAATGGAAAACGGTTTTGAGATATAATCATCGGCTCCCAGATTAAAGCCCGTTACCGTATCGTTCTCAGTATCACGTGCCGTCAGAAAAATAATGGGTATGCCCTTTGTGGCTTCATCTGCTTTCAATTTTCGCGCCAATGCAAATCCGGACATCTCGCCCATCATCACATCCAGCAGTAGAAGGTTATACTGTGTCAGGTCTTCAGTCAGCGCCTCCTCTGCGGAATTTACTGTATCAACCAGATATCCTTCTGTCTCAAGATTGAATTTTAGTATTTCACAAAGATCCTGTTCGTCGTCTACAACTAAAATCCGATAATTATTATTTGGCATAAGCATTACGTTTATGTTGCAAAAATAAACAAAATATTGGCAAGGTCGACAAAAACCGTATTAAAATTATGTTACAATGAGAAATTATTAATAGCATAAGGGCTTATAAGGATAATCACCCTATAAGCCCTTACTAAGAACAGATATTTTTAAAGAGGATACTCATCAAAAGCATAGAGTACAGTAGAAAGATAGCGTTCGCCAGTATCCGGCAGAAGCACAACGATAACCTTGTTCTTATTTTCAGGACGTTTGGCCAGTTCTGAAGCTGCGAAAGCAGCAGCACCTGAAGAGATTCCGACAAGAAGTCCTTCCTGCTGTGCCAACTCACGACCAGTGCGTATTGCATCATCATTCTCTACTTTAATAATCTCATCTACAAAAGAAGAGTTGTAAGTCTTCGGAACGAAACCGGCACCTATACCCTGAATCTTATGAGGACCGCTCTGACCGCCACTTAACACCGGTGAAGAAGCAGGCTCCACAGCCACGATCTTTACATCCTTATTATTCTCTTTCAGACGTTTACCAATACCACTGACAGTACCTCCGGTACCCACACCGGCAACGAAGATATCTACATGACCGTCTGTCTGGTTCCATATCTCCACACCTGTGGTCTCATAGTGACGCTGAGGATTAGCGAGGTTTTCAAACTGTTGCAGTATCACCGATCCGGGAATGGTATCACGCAGTTCTTCTGCTTTCTTGATCGCACCCGACATACCGGTAGCACCACTGGTAAGTTCCACCTTGGCTCCATAAGCCTTCACCAGATTGCGACGTTCAACGCTCATCGTCTCAGGCATTGTGAGGATCAGTTTATAACCTTTGACAGCCGATACAAGAGCTAAACCTACACCGGTATTTCCGCTTGTCGGCTCAATGATTGTTGCACCTGGTCTCAATATTCCCTTTTTCTCTGCGTCTTCTATCATCGCCAATGCGATACGGTCCTTAACGCTACCTCCGGGATTAAAATACTCAACCTTTGCGATAATAGGTTTCTGAAGTCCTTTACCTGCTGAGAATTTGCCCAGCTCCAACAGGGGTGTATTACCTACCAACTCTGTTAATTGTTTTGCTATTTTTGTCATGATGGCATGTTTTATTTTATGATTATTTTATCTTATCGAAAGCTTGTTGCAAGTCGTCAATGATATCGTCGATATGCTCTGTACCGATACTCAAACGGATTGTATTCTGACCTATACCCTGATCTGCGAGTTCCGCATCAGTGAGCTGAGAGTGTGTCGTTGATGCCGGGTGAATAACCAGGCTCTTCACATCAGCCACATTTGCCAAAAGTGAGAATATTTCCAGATGGTCTATCCACTCCTGAGCTTTCTGAGCGTCACCCTTTATATTAAAGGTGAAGATGCTTCCGGCACCGTTAGGGAAGTAACGTTGATAGATCTCATGATTAGGATGGCTTTCCAACGAAGGATGATGCACAATCTCAACCTGAGGATTATTACTCAGATATTCAACGACTTTAAGTGCATTGTATACATGACGCTCCACACGAAGAGAGAGTGTTTCCAACCCCTGCAACAAAATGAATGCGTTGAATGGTGAGATGGTTGCACCGGTATCACGAAGTAAGATGGCACGAATACGTGTTACATAAGCAGCAGCTCCTACCGCATCAGCAAATACGATGCCGTGATAACTTGGATCCGGTTCAGTAAGCTGAGGGAACTTGCCACTCTTCTTCCAGTCAAACTTGCCTCCGTCAATAATGACACCGCCAAGAGAACTTCCATGACCGCCAATAAACTTAGTTGCAGAGTGAATCACGATATCTGCACCATGCTCCAACGGACGGATCAGGTATGGAGTGCCGAATGTATTATCGATCAACAACGGGATATTATGACGGTGAGCCACTTCTGCAGTTGCTTCGATATCACTCACATTTGAGTTAGGATTACCTAAAGTCTCTATAAACACAAGTTTTGTGTTAGGACGAATCGCTTTCTCATAAGCGTCGATATCATCCGGATCAACAAATGTAGCCTCGATGCCGTAGTTCTTCAGAGTATGGCTCAGCAGATTGTACGAACCACCATAGATATTTTTCGAAGCCACTACATGATCACCGGCCTTGGTTATATTCTGTATCGCATAAGTAACGGCAGCAGCTCCACTGGCAACAGCCAAACCAGCCACGCCACCTTCAAGGGCAGCCACACGGTCTTCAAAAACACCCTGTGTAGAGTTTGTCAAACGACCATAGATATTACCGGCATCTCTCAAACCGAATCTATCGGATGCATGCTTAGAGTTGTGGAACACATAAGATGTTGTCTGATAGATGGGCACTGCCCTTGAATCAGTTGTAGGATCTGCCTGTTCTTGCCCAACATGAAGTTGAAGTGTCTCGAAGTGAAGTTTCTTTGTTGCCATAATCTTATACTTTTATTAATGTTATTTCTTTATCAAGTT
>DAIOSW010000122.1:0-6526 GCA_036752365.1 Prevotella sp. | reverse complement strand
CACTGAAAACGGATGTCATTCCGATTTTTTTTCCTATTAATCCTGGCATTTCAATTAAATTTAATAAAAAACTATACTTTAATCTCTACTTCTACACCGCTTGGCAACTCTAACTTCATAAGAGCATCAACTGTCTTTGCTGTCGAGCTATAAATGTCGATAAGACGTTTGAACGCACTGAGCTGAAACTGCTCGCGGGCTTTTTTGTTAACAAACGTACTACGGTTTACTGTGTAGATACGTTTATGAGTTGGCAATGGAATAGGGCCACTTACTATAGCACCTGTTGCCTTAACCGCTTTCACGATTTTCTCTGCTGACTTATCAACCAACTTGTGGTCATAAGACTTCAGCTTAATTCTAATTTTCTGACTCATATTATTATTTAAAATTATTCAGGAATAAGGAGACTGACTAAGAGTCATTCGCTAATCAGCTCCTCTTCCTGAGTTTTACTTTGAAATTACACTAAATCTGTACGACCCTTAACCTCTTCAAGAACAGCCTTAGCTATTGAGCTTGAAACGGGAGCATGGTGATCATACTGCATAGAACTTGTTGCACGACCAGAAGTAATAGTACGTAAAGCTGTTACATAACCGAACATTTCTGCCAAAGGAACATTAGCCTTAACGATACGAGCTCCACTACGGCTATTTTCCATACCTTCAACTTGTCCGCGACGCTTATTCAAGTCACCGATAACATCACCCATATTTTCCTCTGGAGTAACTACCTCAAGTTTCATTATAGGCTCCATCAGAACTGGACCAGCTTTAGCACAAGCGCTCTTGTAAGCGTTAATTGCACAAATTTCGAAAGACAACTGATCAGAGTCAACTGGGTGGAAAGAACCGTCTACTAATGTAACTTTCAGGCTATCCATTGGATAACCACCGAGAACACCATTCTTCATTGCACTCTGAAAACCTTTCTGAACAGAAGGGACAAATTCCTTAGGAATATTACCACCTTTAACTTCGTCAACAAACTGTAGACCACCCTGAGTAAAATCAGGATCAACAGGACCTATGTTTACGATGATGTCAGCGAATTTACCTCGACCACCAGACTGTTTCTTATAGACCTCACGGAGATTAACAGTCTTTGTAATAGACTCCTTATAGTTAACCTGAGGACGGCCTTGATTACATTCAACTTTAAACTCACGTTTCAAACGATCGAGAATGATATCCAAGTGAAGCTCACCCATACCAGAAATAACAGTCTGACCTGTCTGATCATCAGTATGAACGGTAAATGTTGGATCCTCTTCTGCCAGTTTAGCTAGACCCATACCCAATTTATCAACATCTTTCTGAGTTTTAGGCTCAACTGCGATACCAATAACAGGATCTGGGAAGTCCATTGATTCAAGAATAATAGGATGTTGTTCATCACAAAGAGTATCACCAGTGTGAATATCCTTAAAGCCAACACCTGCACCAATGTCACCAGCATCAATCATATCAACAGGATTCTGTTTATTTGAGTGCATCTGGAAGAGGCGACTAACACGTTCTTTCTTACCAGAGCGAACATTGTAAACATAAGATCCAGCAGTAATCTTTCCTGAATAAACGCGGAAGAATACTAAACGGCCTACGAATGGGTCAGTTGCGATCTTGAATGCAAGAGCTGAAGTTGGTTCATCCTCATCGGGTTTACGATCTTCTTCAGCACCAGTATCAGGGTTGGTACCAATAATATTTGGAGTATCAGCAGGAGAAGGAAGGAAAGCGCAAGTGTAATCAAGCAATGTCTGCACTCCTTTATTTTTAAAAGAAGAACCACAGAGCATTGGACATAATTCCATTGCAATAGTTCCTTTACGGACAGCTGCGATTACTTCCTCTTCTGTGATAGTAGAAGGATCATCGAAATACTTCTCCATCAAGGCATCATCAAAGTTAGCTGCGCTTTCAAGCATTTTTGCTCTCCACTCATCAGCTTCAGCTTTGAGTTCTGCAGGAATCTCATCTACCTCATATTCAGCACCCATTGTCTCATCATGCCAAAGGATAGCTTTCATTTTAATAAGGTCTACAACACCCTTGAAAGTCTCTTCGCTACCGATAGGGATAACAATTGGACAAGGATTTGTGCCAAGAACAGTACGCATCTGACGAACCACCTCAAAGAAGTCAGCACCAGAACGGTCCATTTTATTCACATATCCAATACGAGGTACGTTATATTTATCAGCCTGACGCCAAACTGTCTCTGACTGAGGCTCAACGCCACCGACAGCACAATATGTAGCCACAGCTCCATCAAGAACACGCAAAGAGCGTTCAACCTCTGCGGTGAAGTCAACGTGTCCCGGAGTATCTATCAAGTTGATTTTATATTCTTTTCCGTTCCAATTCCAAGAAGTTGTTGTAGCAGCAGAAGTAATGGTAATACCACGTTCCTGCTCCTGAGCCATCCAGTCCATCGTGGCAGCGCCATCATGAACCTCACCAATCTTATGAGTTTTACCTGTGTAATAAAGGATTCGTTCAGAAGTGGTGGTTTTTCCTGCGTCAATATGGGCCATAATACCGATATTGCGGGTCAAATGTAAATCTTGTCTTGCCATTTTCTTTTTACCTTATAAATATTAGAATCTGAAATGGGCAAAAGCACGGTTTGCTTCAGCCATACGGTGCATATCTTCTTTACGTTTATATGCGCCACCTTGATTATTGAATGCATCCATGATTTCAGAAGCCAACTTATCAGCCATGGTCTTTCCGCCACGTTTACGCGCGTAAGCTATCATATTTTTCATTGATACGCTTTCCTTACGGTCTGGACGTATTTCAGTAGGAACCTGGAAAGTAGCACCACCTACACGGCGGCTCTTAACCTCAACCTGAGGTGTAATGTTATCAAGAGCGGTTTTCCAAATCTCAAGGGCAGACTTCTCTTCGTTTGCCATTTTTGCCTTAACTGCGTCTAATGCTGCATAGAAGATTTCATAAGAGGTATTCTTTTTCCCATCATACATAAGATGATTAACGAACTTTGATACCTTCTGATCACTGTAAACGGGATCTGGTAAGATCACACGTTTTTTTGGTTTTGCTTTTCTCATTTTTCTAAAATTTTGTTCTGTATGGGGTTGCTTACTTGTTCTTCAATACTCCCTCCGAAGTATTTACTCAACCTTTATAACATTCTCCGACAAAACTTTGTTAAACTTAATTGATTTTAAACCTCTCGGTTATTTTTTTGCTTCTTTAGGACGTTTAGCTCCATATTTGGAACGACGTTGTGTACGATTGGCAACACCAGCTGTATCAAGTGTACCACGTACAATGTGATAACGTACACCAGGAAGGTCTTTTACACGACCACCACGAACTAATACGATAGAGTGTTCCTGTAAGTTATGACCCTCTCCAGGGATGTAAGAGTTAACCTCTTTCTGATTGGTTAAACGCACACGGGCAACCTTTCTCATTGCCGAATTAGGTTTCTTCGGGGTCGTAGTATAGACACGAACACAAACACCACGACGCTGAGGACATGAGTCCAAGGACGGCGATTTGCTTTTGTCAACTAACACCTTTCTACCTTTTCTTACTAATTGTTGAATAGTAGGCATTGTTCTTGTTTTTTAAATTTATATATATATATTATATTCTGTACGAAACAAACGGTCACAATAGACCATTTTGGGCTGCAAAGGTACAAACAATTTTCCAAACAGCCTAACTACATAATAAAAAAAAGCCTGCCGACTCTTAATAATTAAGAATCAACAGGTATTATTAACATACTTTATATCTTTTAAGCTTCGCCTTTGTTCAAATCGAATGGGGTTATAGTACGAGGTTCCTGCTGTGGAACTCTGATTTGACCAAATGAGCTTTCATATTTAGCAATATTATCCTGTAAAGCAAAAAGCAGTCTTTTGGCATGTTCTGGTGCCAATATTACTCTACTCTTAACTGATGCTTTAGGTACCCCAGGAAGCATTCGCACAAAATCCACAATGAACTCGGAACTCGAGTGAGTTATTATAGCGAGATTCGAGTATGTGCCTTGTGCCACTTCCGGACTCAGTTCAATCTGAAACTGTCCGTTTGTATTATCTTTTTCGTTGTTCATAATAATTATTTTATTGATATAATAGGTATTATCTTCATTCTATATGTATGTGACCACAAAAGTAGTTAGAAAATTCGAGAAATACGAATTTATAATTAGGAAATAGCCTAATATTTCTTTTTAAGGAGAAATCCATAGAAGTAGACACTAGAGTCTTACAATTATAAAGATCTTGGTAGACCAAAGGTTATACATTAAAATATGAAATATTCCAGATAACAAACGAGCCTTACACTTAAATAAGAAGGCTGCATTATTTTTATAATGCAGCCTTCCTTTATTATTATAAGGAAATTTTAGCCTTTTATTGATTCTTCAGATTTAGCCTCTTTCTCATCAACATTGTAGTCTAAAACAGTTTTGCGATTTGCAAGAAACCGTTCATACTCCTCTTTTGAGCCAACAACTAACTTTTCGAATTCACGTAGTCCTGTTCCTGCTGGTATCAAATGACCACAGATAACATTCTCTTTCATGCCCTCTAGTCTATCAACCTTACCACGGATAGCAGCCTCATTAAGAACCTTTGTTGTTTCCTGGAATGATGCAGCCGACATAAAGCTCTTGGTCTGTAATGCGGCACGCGTTATACCCTGTAATATCTGAGTAGATGTTGCAGGCACAGCATCACGTACAGTAACTATTTTCATATCCTTACGTTTAAGGATAGAATTCTCATCACGAAGTTTGCGAGCAGTTACGATCTGACCAGCATGCAAGTTTTCACTATCACCAGCATCAACGACATACTTCTTGCCCCAGATATGATCATTCTCTTCAGAGAAATCCAATCTATCCACAATCTGCTGTTCGAGGAAGCTAGTATCACCTGGGTCATTCACACAAACCTTGCGCATCATCTGACGTACGATAATCTCAAAATGCTTATCATTGATTTTTACACCCTGCAGACGATATACATCCTGAACCTCATTGACAATATATTCCTGAACCGCAGTAGGTCCTTTAATAGCCAGGATATCTGCTGGGGTGATAACACCGTCAGATAATGGAGTTCCAGCACGAACATAGTCATTCTCCTGTACAAGAATCTGTTTACTCAAGTTTACAAGATACTTACGTTGTTCGCCAGTCTTACTTGTAACAATTACCTCACGATTACCACGTTTAACCTTACCCATAGTAATCTCACCATCAATTTCAGATACGACAGCAGGATTAGATGGGTTACGAGCCTCAAACAGCTCTGTCACACGTGGAAGACCACCAGTGATGTCACCAGCCTTACCTACAGCACGAGGAATCTTAACCAGAGTGTCACCGGCCTTCATGGTCTGACCATCTTCGATAACGACGTGTCCTCCCACAGGAAGGTTATAAGTACGGATAAGCTCTCCACTTGGATCCATGATATGACATGTAGGAACCTTGTTTTTATCCTTTGATTCAGTAATAATCTTTTCAGTAAGACCTGTTGTATCATCAGTTTCAGAACGGAAAGTAATACCTTCAACAACATCCTCAAACTTGATAATACCGGCATTTTCAGTAACAATAACCGCATTGAAAGGATCCCACTGAGCAACCTTGTCTCCCTTCTTCACGATCTCACCTTGTTTACAATACAAAGTAGAACCATAAGGTACATTCTGTGTAGAAAGAATAATATTCGTATTTACATCAATAAAACGAACCTCAGCAAGACGACCAACGACCATTTTTGCTGGTTTTCCATCTTCCTCGATATCTACAGTGCGGAGTTCGTCAAAGTCAAGTTTACTATCATGCTTAGCAATGATTGTTGCGTTTGCAGCTGCGTTCGCAGCGACACCACCGGCATGGAAGGTACGAAGAGTCAACTGTGTACCCGGCTCACCAATAGCTTGTGCAGCAATGACACCGACAGCCTCACCCATCTGAACCATCTTGCTAGATGCGAGGTTA
This sequence comes from Prevotella sp., assembly GCA_036752365.1. Taxonomy (GTDB): domain Bacteria; phylum Bacteroidota; class Bacteroidia; order Bacteroidales; family Bacteroidaceae; genus Prevotella. The sequence continues at coordinate 523 of DAIOSW010000122.1, read as the reverse complement.
CGTCCGTAACATTTCATACATACACCATGCTTGCTTTCACATGTTAGCACGGAGCGAATTTCTACGCTCTCAATAGGACTTTCCTCAATCTTCAGTGCAATTGGTTCTGTTATCTCTTCACCTGCTTCAACAATTAGTTCACCTGTACTAGGATGAATAATATCATGAACAGAAACACGGCCGAGAATACGCTCATATAATGTGGAAATAATCTCATCTCCATTTTTAAGAGCAGTACAAACGAGTCCACGCAAAGTTCCGCAGTCATCTTCAGCAATAATAACATCATGAGATACATCAACGAGACGACGTGTCAGATAACCAGCATCGGCAGTCTTCATAGCGGTATCGGCAAGACCCTTACGAGCACCGTGGGTTGAGATAAAGTACTCAAGCACGCTCATACCCTCCTTGAAGTTAGAAAGAATAGGATTCTCGATAATCTGAGCACCTTCGGCACCTGCCTTCTGAGGTTTTGCCATCAAACCACGCATACCTGAAAGCTGACGAATCTGCTCTTTAG
>DAIOSW010000121.1:0-6581 GCA_036752365.1 Prevotella sp. | reverse complement strand
TATGCCCTTAACGACGTGGCCATATTGAAACGCGACGATGCCTCTATGATAAGCATAAGGGTAACTATCGGTGGAGAATATCTCACGACCTATATGGCCGACGGACTTGTGATTAGCACCCCAACCGGTTCAACAGCTTATTCGCTATCCATTGGCGGACCAATCATCGTGCCACAATCAGGCATTCTCTCCCTCACGCCAGTAGCTCCACACAGTCTGAATATGCGACCGATAGTCATTAGTGACGACCGTGAGATAACAATGAGTGTGGAGAGTAGAAGCCATAATTTCTTAGTTGCCATCGATGGCCGTTCAGAGACATGCAAAGAAGATTCTACCCTCAAGATCACCAAAGCCCCATACACAATAAAAATCGTCAAACATCCGGGGCAAGTGTTCTTCCAGACCTTACGACAAAAACTGATGTGGGGGGCAGACACACGTAACTGACCATATACAAAGATATTACGACACCATGAAAAAGGAACGACACAGGCTCTTGATTAAATCAAACTTGCTCCAGCTCATCTCTTTGTGCATATTTATATTTTCTTTCTACTGTCTTCCTACAAAAACAATAGCCAAAGAATATACTAAAAGTAATCCACTCATCATCGAAGGGGACTGGGAATATGCCCCATACGAATATCTCAACGAGAAAGGTGAGCCTCAAGGATTTAATATCGAAATATTGAAGTCCATTCTTGAGGAGATGCGTATACCTTATAAGATTGAATTAAAGGAATGGTCTGACGTTTTAAAAGATATCAGTAATGGTAAAGCTGACCTGGCGTGTGCCATGCAGACTCAGGATCAGAAGAAACGTTACTATTTCAGCAAATCATCATTTGCCGACTGCGAACTGGGACTTGTCTTCCGTAAAGGTATCGAACCGATACACAGCCTTAGAGATTTGAAGGGCAAGAAGATCATCGTCAAAAAACAAGACGTAGCCCATTATATTCTTGTCGACTCAGGGTTTGCAAAAAACATGGTCTTCGTTGAAAATATGAATGACATGATTAAACAGATGGCGAAAGGCAAGTTCGACATGGCGATATGGGGACGAGCCCCTCTACACCACCTCTTATATAAATATGGATTCAATAATATAGAATTTGCAGGCATTGGACTCCCTCCCACCCATTATCATTTTATAAGCAAAGATTCTGTACTTCTCAACAGCGTTAACAGCACATTCCTCAAACTGAAAAACAATGGAACCCTTTCACCAATATACAACAAATGGTTCAATGAACTGCCTTCAAAGGAAACACCTGTCTACATCTATTATATAGTAGGCGGACTGGTACTCGTGGTGATTATTTTATATACATTTATCACCACGCTGCGATATCGAGTAAAAAAAGCTAACAAGGCTATTCTCAACAGGGATAAACGTATCTCACTCGTTTTACGGGCAGGTAACATAACGGTACTGGAACTGGACATTAAAAGTAAAATATTCTATACGATCAACAGCTATGCACAATCTGCTAAGAATTTTAGTTATGATGAATGTAAACGGCAACTACACCCTGACGACTTTATAAAATTCGACAATGCTGTCAATCGTATTATCAATGGAGAAATCAAGGATACCAATATGATACTCCGGCGGGTCGTTGTAGACTCGCACGATTTGTATTATTACGACACGGCCATCACAAAAGCTATTTCTGATGAACACGAAGGAAGAACGGTGATATGCACATTCAAGGACATCACTTCTGAAATGAATAGACAAATAGAAGAGAAAGAGTTGCTTAGAAAATATGAAGTAGTGTTCAACTCTACCTCAGTGGGACTGATCTACTATGATAAGAACGGCATGATGATTGACATCAATGACACTGCTTGCAAACTGTTTCAAATCAGTAAAGTTAACAATAACCACAGGAAACTGTCAATTAAAGACATGCCTTTTCTGAGAAATCTGATAAGGGAAAAAGGTTATCCCCCATTCTATGGCGTTATCAGTGTATCCGAGGAAACACAACTAAAATATTTTCCCAATATCAAGAATCCGGAAAAGATGTATCTGGAAACGCAAGTTACCACATCCTATGACGAAGGAGGCGATATTCAGAATATAATCGTTACCATTATTGACGTAACAGAACTGCGTAAAGTGAGTTGCATGCTTACAGAAAGTATGGGACATCTCAAAGAAGAGAGCGAGAAGGCACGGCAGGCAGACAAACTGAAATCTATCTTTCTGGCCAACATGAGCCACGAGATACGCACGCCGCTAAATGCCATTGTAGGATTTTCCAACCTCATCGAATCAACAGAAAACCCGAATGAAAGATCGGAATTTATAAAAATAATCAATCGTAACAGTGAAAATCTTCTTCGGTTGATTAACGACATTCTCGATCTCTCCCGACTCGATGCAAATATCATTAAGATAACACCTGAAAAAGCTGATTTTTCATTGGTATTCAGTGATATATGTAAGACACTGGAACAAAACACCAATATTCCCGGCGTGGCTTTCATCACAGATATTCCCTATAAAAGTTGTGAGACTTTTGTCGACTATAACAGGTTGACACAGGTCATAACAAACTTTGTCATAAATGCAGCCAAATACACCAAAGAAGGTCATATCAAAGTGGGATTCAAATACCAGGATAATGGGATTTATCTGTATTGCGAAGATACTGGAATAGGTATACCGAAAGAGTTATGTGGAAAAATATTCGACCGTTTCGTAAAATTAAATGAGTTTGTACCCGGTACAGGACTGGGATTATCTATATGCAAAGCCATTGCAGAGCACTGCCATGGAAAGATTGGGGTGGAATCTGAAAAGGGAAAAGGTTCCACATTCTGGATATGGGTTCCATGTAAGGCACAGATCAAAGAGTGAGTAGATCTGCATAAAAAACGATATAAATTTACATAAAAAGAGATTTTTTTGTCCAAAATTACATTTATATTCAAAATTATTTTGTTATGTGAATAAAGTTTGCGAACTTTGCACTGTAAATGATATGACTATGTATTAGCATTTGATTTAAGGACGTTTAAAAATAAAATTATGGCAGAAAAAATGGAAATTAAGGAGTTGGACCAAGTCGTTGTCCGCTTCTCAGGTGATTCCGGAGACGGTATGCAATTAGCCGGAAACATCTTTTCTACGGTATCTGCTACCGTAGGTAACGACATCTCAACATTTCCGGATTATCCAGCTGACATCCGTGCCCCGCAAGGTTCTCTCACAGGAGTGTCAGGATTTCAAGTTCACATCGGTGAAGGCAAAGTCTACACCCCTGGTGACAAATGTGATGTGTTAGTAGCCATGAATGCTGCAGCGCTCAAGACCCAATATCGATATGCCAAACCTTCCGCTTGCATCATTATTGATACCGACAGTTTCGGCGAGAAAGACCTGGAAAAGGCCGCTTTCACATCAAATGATTATCTAGGCGAGATGAATATAGACCCAGACCGTGTCATCGCATGCCCTATCACTCACATGGTGAAGGAATGCCTGGCAGATAGCGGTATGGACAACAAAGCTATTCTGAAATGCCGCAACATGTTCGCTCTCGGACTTGTCTGCTGGCTCTTCAACCGTGACATCGAGATTGCAGCCAACTTCTTAAGAGAGAAATTTGTCAAGAAGCCAGCCATCGCAGAAAACAACATCAAGGTGATCAATGCTGGTTACGATTATGGACACAACACCCACTCGTCCGTAGCAGGAACCTATAAGATTGAATCTAAGTCTGCTGTCAAAGGCCGCTATATGGATATCACCGGAAATAAAGCCACCTCTTACGGTCTTATCGCCGCAGCTGAGAAAGCAGGCCTCCGTCTCTTCCTCGGTTCCTACCCTATCACTCCTGCCACCGACATTCTGCATGAACTGTCAAAGCATAAGAGCCTGGGGGTAACGACGGTACAATGCGAAGATGAAATCTCAGGTTGCGCCAGTGCCATCGGTGCTTCCTTTGCAGGCGCACTAGCATGTACAAGCACATCCGGCCCGGGTGTCTGCCTTAAATCTGAGGCCATCAACCTGGCCGTCATTGATGAGTTGCCACTGGTGATCATTAATGTGCAGCGTGGTGGTCCATCAACAGGTCTCCCTACAAAGAGTGAACAGACCGACTTGCTTCAAGCCCTCTACGGACGTAATGGAGAATCACCAATGCCGGTAATCGCCGCTACAAGTCCCACGAACTGCTTCGACGCAGCTTATACCGCAGCTAAGATTGCTCTTGAGCACATGACTCCTGTAATCCTGTTGACCGACGCTTTCGTTGCCAACGGTTCGGGTGCATGGAAGCTGCCAGTCATTGCTGAGCTCCCTGCTATCAATCCTCCTTATGTCACTCCGGAGATGAAGGACAACTATACGCCATACTTCCGCAACCCGGACAATAAGGTTCGTTATTGGGCTATTCCCGGACAGGAGGGATATACACACATCCTAGGCGGTCTGGAGAAAGACAGTACGACCGGCGCGATATCAACAGATCCTGAGAATCACGACCTGATGTGTCGTCTACGTGCAGAGAAGATTGCCAAAATTGAAGTTCCTGATGTAGAAGTTGAGGGATGCGTTGATGACGCCGACCTGCTCATCGTCGGTTTCGGCGGAACTTACGGCCATCTCTATTCAGCAATGGAAGTACTTAACAAAAAAGGATATAAGACCGCTCACGCACACTTTGAATTTATAAATCCGCTGCCAAAAAATACCGCAAAAGTATTGAACAGATACAAGAAAGTGGTTGTGGCAGAACAGAATCTTGGACAGTTTGCAGCCTACCTGCGCAGCAAAGTTGACGGTTTCGTACCTTATCAATTCAATCAGGTTAAGGGTCAGCCATTCGTCGTTGCTGAATTAGCAACAGCATTCGAAGAGATATTAAAGAAATAAAACAGGGATATATTAAATAGAAAAGGAAAAATGAGCGAATATACAGCAAAAGATTTTAAGAAGGGACAACCACGCTGGTGTCCCGGTTGCGGAGACCATTTCTTCTTGGCTTCCCTGCACAAGGCAATGGCCGAAATCGGTGTTGCACCTTATGACACAGCAGTCATCTCAGGTATCGGTTGTTCGAGTCGTCTGCCATATTACGTCAACACGTATGCGATGCAGACCATCCACGGCCGTGCTGCAGCGATAGCTACAGGAGCCAAGGTGGCTAACCAGAACCTGAGCATCTGGCAGGTAAGCGGTGATGGTGACGGACTTGCTATCGGTGGCAATCACTTCATCCACGCAATGCGCCGTAATATTGATATCAATATAATATTACTCAATAACCGTATCTACGGTCTGACCAAGGGTCAGTACTCGCCCACGTCACCACGCGGTTTCGTGAGCAAATCATCACCTTACGGTACAGTGGAAGATCCGTTCTACCCGGCAGAACTATGCTTCGGTGCACGAGGACACTTCTTCGCACGATCAGTTGCCACTGATGCAGCTCCTACTGTGGAGATACTAAAGGCTTCACACGCGCATAAGGGAGCTGCTGTTTGTGAGATTATGCAGGATTGCGTTATCTTCAATGAAGGTACTCACAATGACATATATACCAAAGAGGGACGTGCAAAGAATGCCATCTATCTGGAACAGGGCAAGCCGATGATCTTCGGTGAGAATAAGGAGTTCGGCCTGATACAGGAAGGTTTTGGATTGAAAGTAGTAAAAATAGGAGAAAATGGGATTACAGAGAAAGATCTTCTCATACATGACGCCCACTGTGAGGACAATACCCTTCAGTTGAAGCTAGCGCTTATGGATACAAAAGATGGTTTTCCTGTCGCATTAGGAGTAATCCGTGATGTAGCTGCACCCACATACGATGATGCTGTCAACGAGCAGATTGAAGAGATTAAGGCAAAGAAATCTTACCATAATTTCACGGAACTGCTTGAGACCAACGATACTTGGGAAGTCAAGTAACTTTGACTTTACTTGCATATAAATGAGTAAACGCCCCGCGATGGATTTTCCGCGGGGCGTTTTATTGTAATAACCTATTATTCTTCGTCTCCCAAATTATATAATAGGCAGTATTTAAAGAGCTATAAAACATGCTTTAGCCGTAACTGTATTCATATAAATGCCAAACATTTAAAACCGTGTTTACCTCGAGTGACTGACCATAAGATTCAGACCGGAAAATAGCTATAAGAGATTATTCCTCTTCATTTCCTAAATCATAGATTGGCTGTCTTATCGCAGTTGCCTTAGAGGTAAACTCGCGCTGGACGGTCCATGTGATAGGATCACGGTGGCCTATAGGAAGAAATTTCACCTGATAACCTTTGATATGTTTTCCGATGTTGAAATCGTCAGGATTTTCCACGCCCTCACTCTTCGCAACAATATGAAAGGTGCCGATACCGTCAAGCTCTACTTTCTTGCCGTCTAGTAACGCACGCCGCATCTCTGCTGCCAGATTTGAGAGCACTCCTATTACATCACCGGGTGTGGGCGATGAGTTCTCACTGATTACCTTGGCCAACTTTGCTGTTGTCATCACGCCCGACGGCACTGTCTGAGCATACCATTTACCATAGGAACTCTTTGTGTTATTTTTGTATTT
>DAIOSW010000120.1:0-6587 GCA_036752365.1 Prevotella sp. | reverse complement strand
CCTACATTGAATACGCCACTGGCGCCTCCGCCGCTTCCGCCCATTCGTCTCATGAAGAATAGCCAGATCACAATGAGGAAAATGATAGGAGAGAAGTTAATAAGGATATTGATAAAGTCATTACCTTTTTTATTTTCGTAGCTGAAATTGCCATTGAAATGGTGAGCTTTCTCTTCGTTGGTAAGGAAAGTTTCAAGCTGATCTACAGAACCTATTTCAACGTTAATATATGGACTCGTTCCGGTTTGTTTGATACCGGTACTGAATACGTCGCGTACATTCTTTGGGTTGACAAACATTTTCAGCGTGTTCTCTTCCTTGTTGGCTACCACTTGTTTCGCATATCCCTTGCTAACGAAATTTTTAAACTCAGAGTAGGTAGCATCTCTGCTGGAACTTCCGTTACTGTTACCACCAGTAAAGAATAAGAAAGCAAGTGTTATAATAATAATGGCATAAATCCAATTCATATTGAATTTAGGCATATTCATCTTTGGGTTTTCTTTATCCATAACCTTTATTTATATAATCATTAATCTAGATCTGGAATGCGGGTCAGTTTTGCATCTGCCCACAAATGTTCCAAATCATAAAACTGTCGTGCTTCTGGCAAAAATACGTGAACAAGAACATCTGAATAATCCATAGCCACCCATTCTGCATTGTTCATACCTTCAATCTGAATTGGTTTTTCACCAGCTTCGATACGAGCACAGTCCCATACAGAATCAGATATAGCCTCCACCTGTGCAGGTGAGTTACCTTGACAGATTACAAAATAGTGACATATAGCCCCATCTATTTTACTTAAGTCTGCTATAACTATATTACTTCCTTTTTTTTCTTGAATTCCTTTAGTAATTGCTTGAACTAATTTCTTTGTTACTTCCATCCAACGATTTTATTAATTATATGCTACAAAGGTACACTGATTTATTGTAAAAACCCCAATTTACTCTATTTATTTGTTTTTTTTTAGAAAAAAAGTATGTATAACTATTGCAAATTCCGAAAAAAGCAGTACCTTTGCAAACGCTAAAAGAAAATACTTGATGCAGACATCTTGGGATATGGTGTAATGGTAACACTACAGATTCTGGTCCTGTCATTCCTGGTTCGAGTCCGGGTATCCCAACTAAAAGTCTTCTCGTTTATCGGGAAGGCTTTTTTGTTTTTTATCTTGATGCAATTAATCCACAGCAATCCTATCAGATCGGTTCTTGTCAGTATTTCAAAGGCCAATTCAATTATTTAGTATTCGACTATTTTAAATATTATAATTGTGAAAAATAACACAATATCGACTTTGTGTAATATTTTAGCGTATTTTTGTATCCTTTTTGCTCCTATTTATTCTCTAATTTAAGTATTAATGGTTTATTTTGTCGAAGAATCAATTTTAAATTATTCGTAATATGATCAAGAAATCGTGTTCGTTCACAGATATGGGATACCCATCAAAAAGATATTCATTTCCCACCAAACGCTATTGCCAAACCTTATCTTTGATTAATGATATAGATTTAATAGAGGAGTATAAGCGTATACACAGCGAAGAAAATTCGTGGAAGGAGATAAGAGAAGGCATCAAGAGTGTCGGAATCTTGGAGATGGAGCTTTACATACATGGAACGACAGTATGCATGATTGTAGATACACCTTTGGATTTCGATTGGGATACGGCGATGGAAAAATTGTCCCGTTTGCCCCGTCAGCAAGAATGGGAGGATAAGGTATCGCTCATTCAGAAGAGTTCTGCTGGTTCCACGTCAGCCGAGAAATGGCATCTGATGGAACGTTTCTTTCATTTATACGACTAGATTTCTTTGTCATCGATCTATTTTGTGTTTAGCCTGACAATTTAGAGTGTAGTCAGAATTTATGCAATCCTTCGCGCAAATATTTCATCAAATGTTTTTTTAGATGATATATTTCGTTTAATTTTGCATCCGCTTTAAATAAATAATCATGAAGAAAAACAGTTTATTACATGATCATGGTGTCAGCTATGTGCTGCCTTTTATCTTAATTACAAGTTGTTTCGCCTTGTGGGGGTATGCTAATGACATCACTAGCCCGATGGTGGAAGCTTTTTCCAAGATCTTTAGAATGAGTGTCGCAGAAGGTGCTCTGGTACAGACGGCTTTCTACGGAGGTTATTTCGCGATGGCCTTCCCCGCAGCGATGTTCATCCGAAAATATTCTTATAAATCGGGTGTGCTTATGGGACTCGGGCTTTATGCCATTGGTGCCCTCTTGTTCTTCCCCGCAAAGCTTATCGGTGAATTTCCCTGTTTTCTTCTAGCTTATTTTATTCTCACATGCGGTCTCTCCTTTCTGGAGACCAGTTGCAATCCCTATATCCTTTCCATGGGAACGGAGGAGACAGCCACACGTCGACTAAACCTTGCGCAGAGCTTCAACCCGATAGGTGCCTTATTTGGTATGGGCAGTGCCATGATATTTATTCAGGCAAAACTCAATCCTGCCGACACCGCCACCCGTGCCACCTGGGATAACGCAACCTTCAATCATGTGAAGGATGCTGACCTCAATGTACTTATAACTCCCTATCTGTGGATAGGTATTGTCATTGTAGTGATGTTCCTTTTTATTTTCTTTGCCAAGATTCCAAAAAATGGTGATAAGAATACCAAGATCGACTTTATCCCCACATTAAAACGAATATTCTCACAACCCCGTTACCGTGAGGGAGTCATCGCACAGTTCTTCTATGTAGGTGCTCAGATTATGTGCTGGACGATGATCATCCAGTATGGCAAGTATCAGTTGCTCCATACACCCAGTGCGATGAGTGATCCGCTGATGCAGGGAGCAATGAGCATCATGCATGTTCTGGATGTCAATACATGGGCTCGGATTGCCAATTCACCGGTGATGACTGAAGGTCATGCTGCCGTACTGTCGCAGATGGTCAATATCATTGCGATGATCTTCTTCTGTTGCAGTCGTTTTGTATGCACATACTTCCTAAAGTATATCAACTCAGGTAAGCTTCTGATGATTCTGGCCACTATCGCATTCTTCTGTGTGATAGGTGTTATCATGTCCAGAGGCATGAGCGGTTTCTATTTCCTTATCGGAGTCTCAGCCTGTATGTCACTCATGTTCCCCACCATCTATGGCATTGCTCTTGAAGGGATGGGGGATGACGCCAAGTTCGGTGCAGCCGGTCTGATCATGGCCATTCTCGGTGGCTCAGTCCTTACTCCTATCCAAGGCGCGATTATCGATGCCGGAGGCAAGAGCGAGATGATTGGTTTCTTGCCTGCCGTCAATGTCTCATTTGTTCTTCCGCTCATCTGTTTCGTCGTTGTAACCATCTACGGATACAGGACAATAAAAGAAATAAAGATGTCTGTGGAATAATGTGAATATCAATTTTTTGCATTATCTTTGCAGCAATTAAAGATCGTGTAAAATGAGAAAGCTAAAGAAATTTGTGTTTGCAGTCGTAACGCTGCTTACATTGGGATGTATAAGTGCCACTGCACAGGACACATCATCGTTGATATCCGCAGGGAAGCCAGCACCAGACTTCACCCTCAATTCGGTGACAGGCAAATCTGTCAGTTTAAAAGATTATCGTGGTAAGTATCTGCTCATTGATTTCTGGGCATCATGGTGTCCCGACTGTCGTGCGCTGAACCCGACGATGGTTACCCTATATAATAAATATAAGGACAAGAACATCGACTTTCTGGGAGTATCGTTCGATACAAATAAGAGTACACTTGATAAATATCTCTCTACCTCCGGCATCACATGGACTCAGGTGAGTGAATTCAAGAAGTGGAAGGAGACCGAGATATCAAAGAAATATGGTATCAAGTGGATTCCCACCATATATATCATCGACAAGAAGGGTAAGGTCGTTTTCACCTCGCTTGATGAGAAAGGTTTAGATGAGAAATTGAGCGAACTGCTTAAGTAATGAGACGAGTTCTGCTGATATTTCTCGTGTCACTTGTCGTCGTCTCAGTCACTGCGCAGCGGGTGAAGAGCATCGCTTACAGTGCCGGTGGAACAATGATATTTGATTACAGTGCGGGTGGGGTGCTGCCCGGCGTGAAATATTATGCGGGAAAAGATACCTTTGTCTGGAAAGTTTCTCAGAATCCGTTGTCGATTAGGATCGTTTATGGCAAGGCCATCATTACCTTCGACAGCATCCAACGTAATGAAAAGGGTTTCATTGCCGACATGAAGATGCGCAACGAACAGAAGAAGAGTAGCAACGTAAACTGTACCTACGATGCCGACGGACATCTCACCAAGTTCTCGTGTATGTATAATGCCAAACAGGGCATTTACACCGAGCTCGCCTGGGACAAGGGTAATCTGATGAAGTCAATGTATTATGAGAGAAACGGAGACAGTCTGAAAAATGTAGGATCTATGGAGTTCTCCTATGTCGGATCAGTTACCAAAAATGACAGCCATCTGTATTATCCCAATCAATACCTTGACATAGAAATATTCAACCCGCTTCTTTATGCCGGTCTAATGGGTATGCCACCCGCTAATATCCCCACCTTGTATGTCACTACGGTGGGAAAGACAGCCACCCGCAGCCGCATCTCCTGTTGGCACGATAAGCAGGGGAGGATAGATCTTATCAATGAGAACAGCTATTACAATGGATTTAACTCGAAGGAGACAATCACCTTCAGATATGAATAAACAAAACATTTAAAACGATACCATTATGATGACAAAATTGCTAATTGCCGGACTCGGTATGCAGGAGATACTTTTCATCCTGCTGATCGTACTCCTCTTCTTTGGTGGAAAGAAAATACCCGAGCTGATGAAAGGACTCGGCAAGGGCGTCAAGAGTTTCAAAGACGGCATGAACGGTGTGGAAGACTCTCTTGATCTTAATTCAGACAAGAAGAAAGATGATGCTGAAAAGAAGGAAGAGGTCGTAGAGAAGAAAACTGAAACCCCTGTAGAAAAGTAAGCATTTGCGGATGGAACAGCAGAAGGACACAGACTTAGGCACTTTCTGGGATCATCTCGACGTATTGCGCGGTTCGCTGGTGCGAATCGCGGCAGTTGTCGTTACTGTGGGTAGTATCGCCTTCTGCTTTAAGACAGAGCTCTTCGATATTATCCTTGCCCCTAAGAGCAGTCATTTTATCACCTACAGACTTCTCAACCGTCTTATAGGACTCTCGTCCTATTTTGGTTCCGGAGTTGATAACTTCTCCGTGAAGCTGATCAACACCCAACTTGCGCAGCAGTTTACCATACATATTCAGATGGCCATGTATGCCGGTTTCATGCTCGCGTTGCCTTATGTCATCTATGAAATCTTCAGGTTTGTCTCCCCGGCACTTTATACAAATGAAAGGAAATATGCGTTTCGACTCGTCTCCAGTGGCTATGTGATGTTTATGCTCGGAGTGGCTGTCGCTTATTTCCTCGTCTTTCCCCTTACCTTCCGTTTTCTGGGTACCTACCAGGTGAGTAGTGAGGTGGAAAATCAGATTGTGCTTGATTCGTATATTGACACCATGCTCATGCTCAACCTGATGATGGGTATCGTCTTCGAACTGCCCGTGCTCTGTTGGCTTATGTCCAAGTTCGGACTTATATCCTCCAGGTTCCTGCGTAAGTATCGTCGTCACGCCATTGTTATCTTACTTATCATTGCCGCTGTTATCACACCTACCTCAGATGTCTTCACATTACTCGTTGTAGCTCTGCCGATGTATCTCCTCTATGAGGCAAGCATTGCTATTGTCTCCTTCTCCGGGAAGTAGACCAAGCATATTCGGCGTGATCTCTATTGACAATGACATTGACTTCTGTCTGATAGATTCTCGGGGAGTAAGCCACGTGTATGTTCGCAATCTCTGACAAGCAAGAATGTTATATATAAAGAGACTATTTTTATTTTGTCGTTGGATAGTGAGGAAGTGGCAGGCAATATTTGATAATTTCTACAGAAAAAAGTTTTTTTAATTTCAATCTCACCTTTTGATGGTTAATTGGTTTATAATCATACTTTTAACTGGGTGAGATTAGGGTGTGATTGGGTGAGATTAAGACAAATCGCTGTTAATCCGTTTTCATCGGCTTATCCTTCCATTTCTGATAGATAAGCCAATGGAAAATGAAAGCTATTCTTTCACTCTATCTTTTAAGTTAAAAGTACACTACTTTTAAGCTGAAAGTTTATATCTTTTAACTTAAAAGGTAAGGCAAAAGAATAGCGAATCTAAAGGTGTTGATATGTCTTTACATTATTTTAGATAGCTTTTTCTCCTTAACTTGTCATAAAACCGATCTAATGAGTGTCAAAATGCTGATTTTTTACCTTCAATCTCACCCAATCACACCCTAATCTCACCCAGTTAATATATTGACAAACAGGTATTTAATCTCTAAAAGGTGAGATTGAAATTAAAAAAACTTTTTTCTTTGTGAAAATTAAAATATCAAAATATATGTATTGAATTTACTATACAAATTGCTGGTGTTGGTTTGTAGAACGGCTGCTATCTGTTGCGGTTTGATGTAGGAAAAGAAGATAGAACAACAACCTTGATCGTTTATTT
>DAIOSW010000119.1:0-6591 GCA_036752365.1 Prevotella sp. | reverse complement strand
GCGCACGTATCGCAGAATTTCTCCGCTATTCACCAAATTCCATTTATAATTATAGAGCAAGAATCAAGAACAAATCGATCTGTTCACGCAACGAGTTTGAACAACACGTTAAAGAAATTGGAATGTAACATTTTAAATCAACAAGTTGATGATTAAAAATACAAACTCTTCAAGATAAAACTTTATAAGTTAATCATTTCAGAAATGAAGATACGTTCATTTTTAAATTCAAATAACTGTTATTGAGTAGGAAATACAAATGTGTAATCCATATCCCTAAAAAACTTCATGAAATACCCCCAAAAGTAGGAGTTACTTTTGGGGATTATCGAATTTCTACACTTCCTGTCAAATGTCTTTCGAAAATTAGCTTTGCTAATCAAGTAAAGAAATTTGTACGTTTCAATCTGAAGTTGTATGTTAAGCACTAAACGCTATGGCATATCCCACCAGATGCGGCCTTCTGTATTTTGTACATCAGCACCATACTTAGCATCTTGTTTCAGAGATTTTACTGTTTCGTTATAATTGTTGATGTTGAGCGAGTTTGGTACTGGCAATGAATTCCTTCGTGGAATAACCAGTGCATTATTTGTTGAGGTAATACTCTCAAGGAAAGCTACACCATTTTCTGGTACAGGTTTAATTTTGAACTTAGGCAATCCTGTACGCTTCCAAGTAGCCCACATTTCTTCTGGCTGCATATAGAGATTCACCCATTGCTGAGAAATAATCTTTTCTAATGTTGCTGTTTGGAATTCCGGACGTGCCAAGTAAGCTGCTATTTTTGAAGATGTTACAGGGTTGTAGTTGGCAGACTGATTATTAACCTGTGCTACCACAAACATATCGGTTGCCCACTGCTGATATTGTTCCATCGAAGCCTTGATACCCTCACGATACCAACCTGTTGCATCTTTGCCTGCTACAGAAGCATTTTTCTTGATAGCAATTTCAGCCAGCATGAAGCAGGTCTCAGGATAGGTGATAATAGGTGTAAAAACATCTATCTTGTCTTGGTTGATCATAAAGTCAACATCTTCGATATCACGCAAAGGCATATTGTTGTTACCGTTGATACCACCATTTTTAACATAATAGCGGCTCTCTATCTGTGAGCTGTAACGAATGTCAAGCGTCGACTCAGTACCATCATCCTTGGTGTATTTCAGATTCAAGTAAGCATTCTTGTTTAACAAAGTCTGAGCACTATCGGGATTTGCTGACATACCAACGTAACGGTCTATAGCACCAGGATAAATATTTTGCCAATTTGGATATGCTTTTGCAAAAGTATCAAACCAAGTGTCATTGGAAGCATTGTTGTTGCCATCACCAAAACCATTGCGACGAACCATTATCGGAAGACGAGGATCATTATAAGCTTTGAGGAAATTTACAAAAGCGGCACTGGCAGCGTAGTTGTTCGTAATACCCTGAATATCATCAGTATTATTATTATAATCATTTGGGTGATGATAGATACATGACTCAGCATTACTTGCTATGACATTGTCGGCAGTAGTAAGAACCTCACTCACTACCGAATTATAGAAGGCGGCATCGGCTTTTTCGACGCGTTGAGCCATTTTCACGCGCAACGTATTTCCGAATTTAATCCATTTGGCAACATCACCTTTATAGAAGTAATCGTTCGTTCCTAAAGCATATTGCTGATCGGTACTTGCCTTAAGTGTTCCAACAGCCTTTTTTACATCTGCATCAATATTCTTATACATCGGCGTACCATTAACATCTTTCTGAAAAAGGTCATAACGAGGTGTAATGATACCATCAGACTGCCCTTTCAACCCTTCCGTTATGGGGGCAGCACCATAGACATCAAGAATCTGCCACTGCTCATAACTGAGTAATATTTGGGAGATTGCTGCGACATTGGCATAACGTTCAGCTCCATCAGCATTTGGAATGACCGTATTGATGAGATAATTTAAGCGTAAGCCAAAGGCTCCGAATCCATCACCATTTGCACTATAATAATAGGAATACTGTGGCATATTAGGTTGTGGATGACTATTTGGCTTGGCAGGAGAAACATAACCGCTAGCATTAGCACCACCTGTTGGTACAAGATACTGCATGTAAGTCATCACTCCACTATATTTGCCTGTGAGGTAATCACGAGAACAATTGTTGAAATTTAGGGTGGCTCCCGTAAAAACGTTGCGTGGATCCGTTTTGCCCAATTGTTCCGTATCAGTATTTAGCTCCTGAAAATCACTGAGACAGCCTGAGAGTAAGAACATGGCGAATAATCCCGCTAATAAATATTTAATTGTTTTCATCGTTGTTGCTATTTAGAATCTTAATGTGAGGTTAAAAGCATAAGTGCGGTAGAAAGGCACAGCCCCTATATCCATAGGTTGCAACGGGTTGTTGTTTGATATAGACATTGGGTTTAGGCCGTCAGACAACTTATTAATGAGGTAGCAAACATTACGAACTGTGAAGCCGAGACGCAAGTAATTAGCACCAATCTTTCTGACATATTTGTCTGGCATACGGTATCCTAATGTAATTTCTCTCAAAGCAAACCAAGTATTGTCTTGGATAGAACCATCCATAGCTGGCATACCCCAACCATAGTTCCATGCATACCAAGAGCCAGTTGTTACAGGACGAATATTCTTTTTAGCTACAGCGTCTGCATAGGTCATACCGCTTACGTCAACCAGTGGACCTACGGTTCCATCGGCATTTTGGGTAGGTGCTTTTACACCGTCAGCGAAGACAGCGTCGAGCATCAGACCATCATAAACAGTTTTGCCTTCATAGTTAATGCGGGCAATACCACCATGAGCTTGGTCACGGCCTACAAGCGTTGACTCGAGTGAACCTTGAGGAACAGAATATTTCCAAAGATTTGAGAAATAGTTACCGCCAAAGCGCCCATCTCCTTGAATATATAGATCGAAGTCCTTCCAAGATAATGATGTATTCAAACTCAAAGAGAAGTCTGGTTCAACCTTACCCAAAATATGACGATCGCGGTCTCCAGCTTCGTTACGCTGGTACATCGTCACTGGAGAATACATTGATACAGTATTCTTGGAATTGAATTCTTGGTCGTATTGAATCAACATCTTTCCATTGCGCGGATCACCCTTTTCGCCTTGGAAACGAACTAACGGAGACATATAAGAGCTGTTCAAATATGAAGTAAGCACACCGAATGCCCCACCTTCATATGCCCAGATTTCTGGAGCTGCATCATATCCACCCATCAACTGCCATTCTTTCGCGTTTTCATGGAGCTTAATGATTTTACCACGGTTCAGCGTAAAATTACCTCCAACTGTCCATCGCCAATCCCGGCTCTTTATAGGTGTAACATCCATTTCAATTTCCAAACCTTGGTTTTGGATATTACCAGCATTAATCAATTGAGTCGTTGCACCAGCTTCCATGACAGAACTTATGGTCATAATCTGGTTGAAAGTATTAGTTTTGTAATAGGCAATGTCCAAGTTCAAACGTTCATCAAAGAAACGCAAGTCAGCACCTAATTCAATTGATTGCTGAACTTCTGGTTTAAGGTTGTCATTGAACAGTGTACCGAGGTTAGGATTTGCAGAGAGAACAGAACTACTTTTGTCAGGTAAATAAATACTAGATTGTGAGAACACACCAAAGCCTTTTGTGGTAGCATATGCAGATGTACCCATACCCACACGGGCAAGAGATGCACGCAATTTACCAAACGAGAACCATTGTGGCATGCTTTTACGGAAGGTGTCAGTGAAAACCCATGAAAGGTTTGCGGACGGATAGAACACAGTATACGTATTCTTACCCGAAGTAATATAAGTAGGATAAGTCAGAGAAGACATCCAGTCATTACGCCCTGTGAGTTCCAAGAAGAGCTGGTCGCGCCATCCTATATTCAAAATACCCGAGAGACCAATTGTCTCAAGATTACGAGGTGTATAGTTGAAAGTTGGTTCGATTTTATTTTTCGAGTTAGAAAAAGCAAATACTGCTGGCGATACCAATCCACCATTAGTGTACTTCCCCCAATGATTTGTCGCAGTATTACCATACATCTCGGCTGCAAGGATCGCAGAAACAGATAGTTCCTCTCCTCCTATCTTTAATTTATTATTCGGAGACTGCAACATCGCCAGGAAGTTGTAATTACCTGATGTATTACCTTCGCGTCCATAACTGCCAGATCCACTTGGTCCATAGTTAGCACCAGTACCATATGTTTCCTGGAGATAATTGTATGAATAATAATCATAGTTGGCTTTGAGGCTTCCTTTCAGCCATGATGCGATATTGGCTCTAAGGGTAATGTCTGCCATTAAAGACTGTTCATCACGTTGATAGGTATTCATTTCCCGGTTATGTAAGTAGCTACTTAAACCACTTTGCCAAGCATTGATAAGGGCATGTGTCTCAGGGTTGCGATATTGCTGCATGTGGGCTGCAACATCATAGTTACGTGGCAAGTAGTATGCAGTCATCATTCCTACGTTGTTTCCCCAATCCCAACCACCTTGGCTGGCACCGTTCAATGAAGAAGAGAAAGCATATTTCAATCCCAATTCTAATGAGAAGACTTTGTTTAAGTCTGTCAACCCTCTGAAAGAAATGTTGTGACGATTGAAAGTATTGCGGATAAACACGCCTTTGTTGTCCGTATAACCATAAGAGAGGCGGAATGAAGATTTTTCTCCACCACCAGTGATGGCCACATTGGTCGTGCTATTCAAACCTGTCTGGTAAAATTCCTTCCAATTGTCAGGATGTGCAACAAAAGGAGTAGGATTGCCATCCGGCAGATATTGATTGATTACCCGACCGTCCATTTTAGGTCCCCAACTATAGGCAGTTTTCTGCAACGAACCATCCGCTAAGAAGCCACCTTGGAATCCGTTCCAAGGAGAACCAGGACCATACTCATTCTGCAAGTCGATAGGCGACTTGTAAACATCAGTCCACTCGAGGTTTTGGCTAACCTCTACGCCTAGGCCCTGTTTACCATATTTTCCTCCCTTTGAGACAATAACCACGGCACCATTAGCACCTCGAGAGCCATAGAGTGCTGTTGCTGCAGCTCCTTTGAGCACAGTCACGCTTTCATAGTCTGCTGGATTGAGGTTCTTCAACTGAGAGCCCCAGTCTGTACCGGAAAGGTTGCCTGTCAATGGCTCTTGAATAATCATACCATCAACAACGAAAATAGGTGAATTGTTTTTGTCGATAGACTTCGCACCACGAATGGTAATGGAAGAAGAAGAAGTAATACCAGAAGCACCTCCTGTGTTGATTTGCACTCCGGCTACCTTCCCTTGTAATGCTGCTACAGGACTGAGAATACTTGCACGTTCAATCTGATCGGTACTTACCTTAGAGGTTGCATATCCTACTTCTTTGGCTTGTTTTGGCAGACCGAAAGCTGTGACAACCACTTCACTAAGCATGGCATTATCTTCTTGGAGTATAACACTAATTTCTCTTCCTGTGGCCAGAACCTCTTTGGTAGTATAGCCAATGTAAGAAACAACAATCGTACTTCCGTCCTTGACTGCGTTCAAAGTGAAGCGTCCATCCACGTCTGTGACGGTAGCGTTTTGAGTATTTTTTACCTGCACAGTAGCACCGATGATTGGATCGCCTTTAGCGTCTTTCACAATTCCGGTACACTTTGCGTTTTGTTGCATACTGGCGTCCGACGACGTTGTCGCCTCAGAAGCCAAAGCCATTCCCGATCCTAGCCAAATAAGACATAGAACAAGCAACAGCTTTAATAATCTGTAATGTCTGTGCATTGCGATTTTAGTTAAAGATTAATAAGTTTATTGTATTTCCGTTACAAATATAATATATATTTTATATTATCATTAAATTTACATTTGTTTTAACAAAAATAAACACAGTAATATTAAATGTTTTTAATAGCATATACTCTTTTAATAAAAGATTTACCGTTACGAATTTTAAATTACCACCAAACAATTATCAAAGTTATGAATCCTAACTTTCTTTTTTACAAAGATAAGGTAGATATTATCCAAAAAACAGCGTGATAGTTTAAGTTAGCCAGCTACCATTTCATCTCTTTATTGTCACCTTGAATAAATAAAACCAAAGTTTTATATTATTTAAAAAAGTTTAGCCGCTAATGATCATTAAGGAAAAAATCTGCAAAACCAATTTACGGTTTGACTTCATGATAGCATAGCTTTCATCAATTTCTCTCAATGAAATATCGATATTTCTCTATTGACATAAAAATTAATGTAACGTTATGTTTTTTTATGATTATTTATATATATATAAATTCATTACTCAATAAAACATCACAATCGCCGTGAAGATGACTAGGAAAATAGCCATTGATAAAGAAAAGAAAGAGGAAGAGCGTTGATGACAAGATTTGACTATCTTTCTATGATGTTGTCCCTTAACAGTTTCTTCCTAGCTGTCGCAGTATTGAATGATGCGGCATGGATAACATGAAAACCCTACAAGAATTCGCAGGATGAGATGTCTATCGAATCTTCTTATAGCTGATAACTGCCCAACTATCAATGACGATGGCAAACGTTACCAATACTGATAATG
>DAIOSW010000118.1:0-6709 GCA_036752365.1 Prevotella sp. | reverse complement strand
TGAAATAAAAGTGGGAGCACAGGTTATCTTTATCAAGAACGACATGGATAAACGCTGGGTAAACGGAACACTTGGAGTGATTGAGGCCCTGGACGAAGAAGAGGGTAAGCTATATGTCATAACTGAAGATGGTAACGAATACGAGGTAGAGCATGAATCGTGGCGTAACGTGAGATACACTTTCAACGACAAGGAAAAGAAAATCGAAGAAGAGGAGCTTGGCGTATACGTACAATATCCCATCCGACTAGCATGGGCTATAACCGTACATAAAAGTCAGGGATTGACATTCCGCAAAGTGGCCATAGACTTCACTGGAGGAGTATTTGCCGGAGGTCAGGCCTATGTGGCATTAAGCCGCTGCATGTCACTAGAGGGCATCAGCCTGGCACAACCCATCCGACGTGACGATATCTTCGTACGTAATGAGATTATTCGCTTCGCCCAAAACTATAATAACAATACGATGATTAACCGTGCCATGGCCGAGTCACAGGCCGATCACGATTATCATGAGGCAGCAAAAGCATTCGATGAAGGAGACTTCAACCAATTCCTTGACTATTTTTTCAAGGCTATTCACGGGCGTTATGATATTGAAAAGCCCTCAGCCCGTCGTCTTATCCGTCGGAAGTTGAACACCATCAACACGCTTAAGCAAGAAATTGCCGATCTCAAGAAAGAGAGGAAAAAGAAAGAGACTTTCTTAAAACGTCTTGCCGTAGAATATACGGTCTTAGGTAACGAATGTGTTGCCATGAACGAACCGTCAGCAGCCATTGCAAATTACAAGAAAGCTCTTGAACTCTATCCGACAGAGGAAATTAAGAAACGTGTTAAGGAGTTGGAAAGGAAGTTGGCAAGGTAAAGCCAGAAAAGTCAACTTTTTAAGTAAATAACACACCACACCATCTAAGACTTTGATTTTATGTATGTTATACACAGTGCGATGTATGTGCGATTATGTTTTGAAATCACACAATCTGAATAACATACTCAATTGTTCTGAGAGATGACAGATTGGACAATAAAAGTATAGATGTGGGTCCATTTTTCGGACCGATTTATCAAACAAATCGGATTGATTTACTCGGAAAATCGGCTTGATTTGTTTGACAAATCGGTTTGTTTTGTAAGTATATAATACCATTATGAAATTCTAACAAGACACAGAAATTGCAAATTATGCTTTTTACATCTTTGAAAAAAGTAAAAAAAGAGCTTCTGGCCCTATCAAACAACACATAATCGCACATATAATCGCACATGCTTGAAGAGCTTTATTTATAAGCATTTCGAACAAAAATGTGCGATGTGCGATTAGAAAACATAAAATTCTGCATGGAGATTTTTAGTCAAAAACCAATGTAAAATTATTTCTCAAAATAATAGATTATATTGCAACAGTGATAGAATCATGACAAGAAACAAAATCCGCCAGCTTAATATAGATGCTATATTAAGCTGGCGGATTTTTATTTATTTTTAGACATCCGTCTATTTCAACACACCTTTTCCAGTTTCTTCATGATAGAGAAGATAAAGATGGCAGAAACAAGGCACAAACCTACTAAAATTCCCCATACAGCAAAAAGTGGTAATTTACCCCACAGGAAGCCCGGTATGGACACTAACATGTTTCCGATTGCTGTAGCAACAAACCATCCACCCATCATCAATCCCTTGTACTTTGGAGGAGCAACCTTAGAAACAAAACTGATTCCCATAGGTGACAGTAACAACTCTCCGAAAGTCAAAATCAGATAGGTAGATACAAGCCAGTTGGGAGAAATGCGAGTACCGCTATCATAAGACAAGCCGAAAGAGGCAGCCATCATGACAAGATAAGCAATACCGGCAACTAACATACCAAGTCCGATCTTACGAGGAGCTGAAGGCTCCTTGCCTTTACGCCCAAGCCAGCCGAAAAGAGCCATGGATACTGGCGTAAGACCTACGACAAAACAAGGATTGAACTGCTGGAATATTGGAGCTGTGATCTTAATTCCTTCAGGAGTTATATCTACATATTTGATCACCAAGAAGGTCAAAGAAGCAAGTAAAACTATGGTAGAAATAATCTTGCCTTTACCTGTCTTAGATTGAAAGAGAGAAAACAGTGCATACACAATAAAAATAACTGCTAACAGGTTCGTGACATCGAACATCATACTCTCCATTCCATAACTATGCTGGGCTGTATAATCCTGTGCGAAATATGTCAAGGTAAGACCATTTTGATGGAATGACATCCAAAAGAAAATAACGACTGCAAAGACAAGACAGATTGCAATGATTCTATCTTTAGTCTCTTTGGGTGAAAGTTCAACCTCATTTGTTTCAACAGAAGATTTATCTTTTTTATTATTCTTTGAGTCAGCCTGTTTGAATGACGATTTGAATAAATAATAGATAGCTATTGATACGATCAATGAAGCACAAGCTACGCCGAATGCATAATGGTAAGCATCGGCTTCAGAAGCATGAAGCACGTTTTGCGCATAATCCATAACCTTGACAGCTGCTGTTGGGGCGAATAGTGCACCTACATTGATTGCCATATAGAAAATAGAGAATGCAGAATCTCTCTTCGACTGAAGTTCAGGTGTATCATAGAGATTACCTACCATAACCTGAAGATTACCCTTGAAGAGACTGGTACCGATACATACTAAGGCTAAAGCCATGAACAGCATTGCAACACCTGCGTTACCTGCTCCTGCAGGAACAGCCAATAACAAGTAACCCAGAAACATGACAATGATACCGGTAGTTACACACTTACCATATCCGACTTTATCGGCAATGGCTCCACCTACTAGTGGAAGAAAATAAACAAACGTGAGAAATCCCGAATAAACGGCTCCCGATGTAGCTTTATCCCAGCCGAAATTGGCCTGAAGAAAAAGTACGAAGACCGCGAGCATGGTGTAATATCCAAAACGCTCACCGGTGTTGGCTAAAGCCAAGGCATAAAGACCTTTAGGTTGTCCTTCAAACATGATGATTATTATTTTTTAGTTTTACGAATATCATATAGATAAGTTAGCTTAATGATAACATTATTGTTATTTGATCGTCCGAAATAGTCCCTTTTGGAGTTTCCATAGATATCACCAAGCCCATAATAATAACGTCCCTCCAAAATAAAATGGCCGAGCTTGGGATGAGAATATTCAAGGCCTAATCCTGCAGCAATTCCATAATCGAATTTATTCTCAACATTCATCGTATCCTGCGCGACAACAGGACTGGTACGTGATGAAGAATTATAATTATTCATCGTGAAGTTTTCCATCTTACTACTCTCACTGACAAGATAACCTAATTGAGGTCCTGCCTGAAAGAAAAATTGAAAACCTTTGGTTTCTCTTCCCCAACCCATTCTTGCGAAGATGGGTATCTGGATATAATTTAAGGTACGTGCGTATTTTTCTTCTTTATTAGAGACAGTATTTATGACCGGATTATTATTGGCATCCCATATCTTCTCTTTCCAGCCGGATTGGACATAGTTGAGTTCCACCTGTATTGCACAGATACTCTTGAAATATTTCTCGCAGACATAACGTAATGTTACTCCTCCTGTATATCCGGGCTGTTTGAGCTGAGGCACTGTAGGAGTGAATCCAACATTGCTCATCACATATCCTCCACTGACTCCTACACTCAGATCGTTACGATGTTCACCAATCTGTGCTGAAGCTGTAACGGACATCACGAGCAGCACTCCCAGAATTATCTTTCGTATCATCAATAATTAATTATTTCAATATTATGATTATAACTATAATGGACAAACATCATACTATTGTTTATGAATCCACCGCCGCCGGCCCTTTCAAACCGAAGAGGAGTCTGCATTGGTGTGTAACCTACATTTCCACGAGCTCCGGTGAAACCTTTTCCATACATATTCAATCCCTTTAGGAAGTAGTAAGCATGGTCAAATCCTGTCATCGCAAACCGCTGAGAGGTATTCATCATGTCGGTATTAAACCATTTTCGATAGTTCTTGATAAAGTATGCGGACCTTGGCACAGTATGATCACAATAGTACGTTGTCGGAACATAAGTATCCATCTTAAAGAAATCATCTTTTAGTTCGCTCGCATAAGCCAGCCACTCTTGATATCCAAACACGCTGAACACGACACCCGGATAGTTGATAGAAAGAGACCTTAACTTTGCTATTGCAACCCTTAGAGATGAGAGGCTCCCACTATTAAGGATCACTACATTCGGTTTATTCCTGCTGAAAGATTTTGAGAACATCCCTTCAGAAGAACTCAAATTGGTGATATTATACTCTATATTCTTTGATTCCAACTGTCTTCTTAGCTCTGAGGTGAAGGTCCCTTTAGTGCTGGAGGTATCATTGCAATCTATAAAAACAGGATGTGAAGCAACAAAACGATTCATAAAATTGCCAACTAGTTCAAGGTTCATATTATTTTCGGGCTGATAAACCTGAAATATATGATGATTGGTAAATACCTCAGTACCATTTATTGAGAAAGGAATAAAAAGCTTGATATCATTAGCCTCAACGAAATTTGACAAATCATGCACCTGAGAGGTATACAATGGACCAAAAATGACATCGCAGCTCTTAAGAGACTCATTAAGCAGGAAGATGCGGATATCATCATTATCCGTTACATTCCAAGTATTAACATCCACAGAAATACCTTCGCTTTTCAGACTATCACACGCCATAAGCAAGCCGCGATAATAATCGATCATACGGCGTCCATCACCATTGATATTATGAAGAGGAAGTAGCACACCAACCTTGATGGCGCGCTCTTTTATTTCGTTTTTGACAACAACAGGAGTATCTACATGCTTCGGGATAAAAAGGAAAGTTCCTTTTTTAAGCTTATAACCTGCCTGCGTCATCTCAGGATTCGCATTAACCAGTTCTTGTTCAGTAATTCCATACTGATGCGCAATTCCATAGACAGTCTCATGTTTCTTGACCTTATGCATCTCCGGCTGAGTCTGAGCAGACAAAGCATAAGAGATGATCGCAACAAACAGCAATAATATGTATTTAAATTTCATTTCTATTCGATTTTGCGAAGCAAAGATACAAATAAAAACTGATAATATGACAATGATATTATCGATTTATGAATAAAATGAGTATTTTTGCAGTATGAAAGAATTCGAAAACACATTAATGAGTACCTTAGGTATAGAAATAATCAAGTCGGATGCGACAGAGATTATTGCAAACATGCCTGTCAGCAAAAGAACTTGCCAGATCTATGGCATGCTTCATGGTGGGGCTTCGATAGCTCTGGCTGAGAGTGTTGCGGGATATGGCGACTTCATTCGTATAGACAAATCACAACGAGCTGTCGGTATCAGTGTCACAGCCAATCATCTAAATCCGGCCAAGATGGGTGATACCGTCACAGCCACAGGCACAATTATTTCCGAGAGCAGATCTGTACATGTGTGGAATATAGATATCAGAAACAGTTCGGGGACACTCATCTCCACCGTAAGAGTCACTAACCATATATCTCAAAAGAAAGTATGATCAACAGATGTGCCGGTTTTGCAGTGTACCGGTTGCCCGGAGAATCCTCCCCCCACCTCATCATTCAGGAGAACGGTGATATAGCAACTGACGAAATGTGGTGTCAGCCGCGACAGAAGGGGTTTGTCATGATGCCATTCATCAATGATGAAACGAAACCATCCGTATTTATTAGGGAAGATATAAGAATATCTGACAAACAAGAGATTCTCAATACAATCAATCATTTTGAGCTCGACCTAGACAAGAAGAGTTACAGTCGTTCGGATAACTACCAAAAAGCCTTTTCTAAGTTTATCATTCCACTTGCCGATGGCACGATGAAAAAGCTCGTATTGTCATGCAGCAAGCAGTTTCTTTCATCCTCATCACCAGCGGAGCTTTTTGAGAAGGCATGTCTGAAATATCCCCGTATGATGGTATATCTGAGTTACACTCCTCAGACAGGTTTATGGATGGGGTGTACCCCCGAGATTATCCTCGAAGAATTCGGAGATATCTATCATACGATTGCCTTGGCCGGTACCCAGAGACTTGTTGACGAGATGCTCACCCACCGCTGGGACGAGAAAAATATCCGTGAACAGAAGATTGTGTCCGACTATATCTGTAACACGATTACAAACTTTGCACAGACTTACAATGTCAGTGCTCCTTTCACGCATCGCGCAGGTCATATCGCTCATTTGCGAACAGATTTCTATTTCAAGATCTTGCCCAAGGCAGATCTTCTGACAGTACTAAAGGCGCTCCACCCTACTCCTGCCGTATGCGGCCTTCCAAAAGATGAAGCATTCAATTTTATCAATGAAAATGAAGGGTACGACCGACGTTACTATGCCGGTATCGTAGGTCCCGTGGACAACAATGAGATGCACCTTTATGTCAATCTTCGTTGTGCAGAGATATTCAGTAACTGCCTCCGTCTCTATGTCGGCAGCGGACTACTGCCCGAATCGGAAGAAGAAACGGAATACCTGGAGATCAGCGAGAAAATGAAAACGATCAAATCGATATTATAAAAAATATGTATTCAACAAAGACAAATGTCCAGCAACTGATTTCTTGCTTCAAGGAATATTGCATTGCAAATATCGTAGTCTGCCCCGGATCACGCAATGCTCCTATCGTTCAATCATTTGCAGCAGACGATACCTT
>DAIOSW010000117.1:0-6735 GCA_036752365.1 Prevotella sp. | reverse complement strand
TATTCAGTAGATCGCATCCGAAAGACAGATAAGGTTTGTCGTATCCCAGAATGCCAAGTACTGTAGGCATGATGTCTATCTGTTGGGCCACTTCGTCACGCATGCCCGGTTTAAGTTCCCCACTTCCGTCATAGATGATGATAGGTGAGCAGAAGCCTCCCAGATCGGTCTGGTATTGCGCATGATCGCTGAGGTTTGTATGATCACTTGTGAGTACAAAGATCGTATTCTTAAACCATGGTTGGGTCTTTGCCTTTTCGAAGAAACGACGAATGGCATAATCCGTGTAGCGGATACACTTGTGGATGATAATACCTTCATCCTTGAATGTGTTTTTATATTTATCCGGCACTACGTAAGGGTGATGTGATGAGGCTGTGAAGACGGTTGTCATGAATGGCTGTTTCATCTCGCTCATCTTTGTGCAGTAGTATTGCAAGAATGGCTCATCCCATATTGCCCATGTCCCGTCGAAATCCTTGTCGCCATCAAAACGTTTGTCAGCATTAAACTCCTCCCGACCGAAATAAGCCTTGAAACCGGTGGCACGTGCAAAAGCCTGAAATCCCATGGAACCATCTTGTGCTCCGTGAAAGAATGCAGAGTAATAACCTTTCCCGGAGAGAGCTCCTGCCAGACCGCTCAAATGATTCATGGATGCAGGGGTGAGAAAGAACGGTTCAACAAACATGGGGATGCCTGACAATATTGAAGGCATTCCGTCGATGCTCTTACGTCCATTACAGAATGAATATTTAAAGGTGACGCTCTGTGAGATGAGTGAGTCAACAAATGGAGTATATCCTTTATATTTTCCTCCATCAAGGGTTTTGTTGAATGCTCCGATGTATTCACGACCGAAACTCTCAACAATTAAAATGACTACGTTCTTTTTTCTAAATGGGGTTGTCGGTTGAGGGGTGTGTATAGGTGTGAAGACCTGTTCCATCTCTTTCTCACTTTTATAGTATTTAGGTGTGACAAAGACATCCTTGCCTATGGTGCGGATAATTGAAAACGGTGTATTCAAAACCAATGCAGCCTCAATAGGACGGTCCACATACTGATTGGCATTGCTTACTGTTATGGGTCGGACGGCAGTGGCAAACCCGCCTCGTATTCCGGCAACTGCAAATGGAGCCACAATACATAATGCAGCTAGTTGGGCGAGGTCATATTGCCACCAAAGTAAATTCTTGACGTTGCTTTTGGGCTGATAATACAACTTTTGCATGCCATAGATTATCAGAGCGACAATAATCACAAGATACCAGTGTTGAAGCAGTTCTGCTCCAATGATGCTGCCTATGTTGTGTTCATTTCCGAATTCACTGAATACCGTGATCGTAGTGCGACGCATGGTGTACTGAAAATATACGGAATCGCACAGACTTATAATCAAGGCTATCCCATTAATTGTCACAAATGTCCATTTACAGATGGAATGGTACAGTCTTGTCTCCTTGTAGTGGAGTGGAAATAGCATCATGACGATATATAGGATATTCGTATAGAATATCGCCGATGTATCGAACACAGTTCCTCCACGAAACATTTCCAGCAGATGACCGAAAGAAAGGTTGGCCGAAAAATAGCTATAATTGACCAGAAAGTAAATGACTCGTGCAAGAAAATATAGAATATAAGCTGATATAAGATTGACACAGACTGCCTCAAAAGGAGCTGTCAGTGGTCTGATTTTATTGATGATTTTATGTCTCATGATTGTTTTATATACAAACAAATTGCAAAATTAAGAAAAAAGTGATAGAAACTCTTATAAATAAAATATTTTAGTTACTTTTGGATGCAAAAAGAATATTTTTAGATGAACGGAAAACAAAACACGATTATCGGATTTGATGCAAAACGCATTGTACGTAATGCCACCGGACTCGGAAATTACGGACGGACTTTGATTAATAATATAGTCAAGGCTGATACTAATAAACTCGATATTCGTCTTTATGCTCCCGACAAAGGGCGTGATGCTCTGCGTGAGCGTGTGAATGAGAGTGAACGGGTAACGTTTGTCTATCCTAAAGATAAGTATTTCCGAATAGAGAAGGATTTATGGAGATATAAAGGGATCGTAAAGGATCTCTGTGATGATGGGGTGGATATTTATCATGGGCTCTCAGGAGAGCTTCCATTGGGTCTCCGTAAAAGTGGTATTCACGGTATTGTAACCATTCATGACCTAATTTTTCTTCGCCATCCGGAATATTATAGTTGGATAGATACAAAGATCTATGCTTATAAGTTTCGTATCACCTGCCGTCAGGCAGAACGTATTATTGCTATCAGTGAATGTACAAAACGTGATATCGTAGAGTTTGGACATGTTGATCCCGATAAGATCAAAGTGATCTATCAGGACTGTAGCGATGTGTTCAAGCATCCTGTAGATGTAGAGAGAAAAACAAATATTCGTCTTTATTATGGATTGCCTAAACGTTATATTTTGAGTGTGGGCAGCATTGAAGAACGAAAGAATGTGCTACTTGCCCTAAAAGCGTTGACCCGTCTGCCGGATGATGTTTCACTGGTAGTTGTGGGTAAATGTACCTCCTATATGAATAAGGTTCTTGATTACATAGAAGAGACTAATCTAAGCAAACGCGTGCTGATACTGAATGATGTCTCTTTTGCCGATCTTCCGGCTGTTTATCAGATGGCGGAAGTATTTGTCTATCCGTCCCGTTATGAAGGTTTTGGTATTCCTATTATTGAAGCTATCCACTCAGGTGTTCCTGTTGTGGCATGTACCGGTTCTTGTTTGGAGGAAGCTGGGGGACCGGACAACCTATATGTGGATCCTGATGATGAACAGGGGATGGCTGCGGCCATAGATAAATTACTGGTAGGTGCTTCCGGCCGTGATGTTCGCATAGAGCGGAGTAGAAAATTTGTCGAGAAGTTTGATGAGAATGAAGTTACTCACCAGATGATTGAGGAATATAAATATCTTATGAGGTGGTAGACAGGTATTAAACCAGCTGTCTATCTTCTCAGACCGATCCTATGTCCATCTCTTTCTTTAGTTCATATTTAGGCTTACACGGCATTACTACCCAAAATAGGGAACCTGCTCCATGTTCGGATTCTACTCCGATAGAACCTCCGGCAGCTTTGGCTATGGCATTACATAATGATAGTCCTAAGCCTAACCCTTGAATATAGCTGTCCACCTTCTCGAAGCTATTGAATATTCGTTTCTGATCTTCTTCGGCTATTCCTATTCCTGTGTCTCTACAATAAATCTTGATACCATTATCATCGGCTTTATAACCAATAGTAATAGAGCCTTTAGACGTATATTTGCAGGCGTTATTTATAAAATTGGTGTAGATCTGTACAAGTCGGTTCCAGTCTAGGCACACCTCGAAAGATGAATACGGATTATCTACGATAAATTCCACTCCTTCCGGAATCTTATGTTTGAATATCTCTCGTAATGATTCTATCTGAGATGCCATATCGAAATTAATACAAGTAAAATCGATAAAACCGGCTTCAACACGTGAGAGATCAATGATATCATTGAAGATTGTCAGAAGCATATCGTTGTTTTGACTGATGATCTTACAGAAATGATCCAACTCTTCCTTGCTAGTGGCACTTTGCAATAATTGTGAGAAGCCAACGATTGCGTTGAGAGGAGTTCTTATCTCATGGGTCATATTGGCCAAAAACATTGTTTTCAGCTTGTCTGAACGCTCTGCCTTCTCTTTAGCAACTTTCAACTCATTGTTGAGTTTCATGAAGTGAGTGTTGTTTTTTCTGATTCCAGCAAACTTGATAACACGTCCGAAGTCATCTCTTTCGAAAGGAGCACCGGTCAATGTGTAATATTGCCATTCACCATCTTCCGTATCTTTGAATCTTAAGTCGATAGAGAAGTTGACATCATGTCTTAGACTGAGATGCTCATTGATAGGAACTAATTTATTGATATCGTCAGGATGTAAAACGTGGAGGTAATTGATGATACTTAACTTGACATCATTGTTGTAGTTGTTTAACGGTTCGTTGAAGGCCGTAAACAGCTGCGTATTACAGTCATATTCCCACAGCACAAAATTGGATGTCTTCATGGCAAGCATAAACCGTTTATTGTTTTCTGCTGCAATGATATGCTCTGCATGCTTCATCGTGATATCCTGTAATGTGCCAACCACCTTAATCACTTTTCCGGTGGAGTCCTTTGCCGGCATAGCGTAACACTCATAGGTGAGGTAATCGTTACCTTTTGGATTCATAAGTGCTAAGTTGCCATGGAAGTCACCAAGACGTTTGTCTAAGAGGTCCTGATATATCCTTAATATTTCTGATCTGTCGTTAGGTGGAAGTGACAGGGAAAGGAACTCATGTAAGTTACAGGTAGGAACGAACTCTTTGTTGACCAATTTATAAAGCATATCCCCTTCTACATCATAATACCAGAAAATAAGATTTGAGGCCTTGATAGACAAATTCAGTGAAGTCAAAATATTTTGATAGTTCGTGTCATTGAGTTTATCGAAGGTGATGTCTCGCTCTATGCCAATAATATATTCCAGACTACCATTTCCTGCTGATTTAGCAATCATGTCGAACTGATAAAAACCAAATCCGGATGTCATCGTCTTATTTATACAGCGAACTGTAATATTGGTAGAGATGCTCTTCCTGTTGAGTAAATTATTAAACTCTTTATTGAAAGCAAAAATGTCTTGTGGATGAATGTTCTGAATGAACACTTCTTTACAAACTTCATTTCCACAAATAGGGCTTCCGTGTACCTTTCTGAATCTATCGTTTTTTACGTCATACCGCCAAGTGCTTGTATTAAATGTGCTGAGGGATAATTCAAGCTCTGCGTTTATTTTATCTTTATGTGTAGAAGATAAAAGTCTTTCTATTAAGGCGATAGCGAGTAAAATAGATACACATGTGCTTGCTATGGTTAAAACAGAAGAGGAAAGTGTAAATATATACACCTGCAAAAATAATAACCCTGATATCAGGATTATTAAAAAAAGACTATATATAGTATTTCCCCTCTTTTTCATTTCTAGAATTTCAGTTGCAAATTAAATATAAAATAGATAATTTTCCAAAGATTTTCACATTTTTATTCATATAAAGACGAATAAATTGATAAAAAGTAGGTGTAGCCTGCATTAATCAATAGTGTTAAAAATACACTTAAAGATCAAAATAATGTAGTTTCAGTTGTACACATTACTTTTTTTGTTATATCTTTGTCGCATAAAAATTATTATTACAAACCATGAAAACTAACAAAACCTCACTTACCGCCATCCTGTTTTGTGTGATGGCTGCTTTTTCTATTCATGCACATGCTGATGACCTTGATTGGTTTTTGGTATATAACAACTCGTATGTGCCAAATCCTAATGGTGCCATTTCCTTAAATATTAGTAATTTGCGCACACTCTCTTTCGGACTCTCTTCAGAACGTATCTTGAAGGCTACCTATATCGATAATCATGTTGACACGATAAGTACAACTGTCATTGATTATATCTATTTCGGTTCTGCTCCGACAAAGATTGAGAATGTATCTGATGCTAATTCTTCCTGTATCTTATTAAATGGGAATACGTTAAAGATTAATGCCGACAAAGCTTCTGTTCTTACGATTTACAGTATTGACGGGAAAAAAATAATGTCGACAAAGCTTCAGACAGGAACTAATTTGGTGTCTGTCGCATCCTTATTTAAAGGAATGTATATAGCCCGTACTGAAAAATCTACGATTAAATTCTGCAGATGATGAAACGTATATTAATATATTCACTATTAACTTGTGCCGTATTGGTATCTCAGGCTCAGACGTCAAAGGTCTACGTAAACCAGTATAAAAGTAAAAAAACGACTAGAATAGTTGTTCGTGATAACCTAAGGAAGGTTTCTCTACAACTTAACAAGAAGAATATACCGTCACTTGACAGTTTGTTCCTACAAAGTACAGATTCATCACTGCTCAAATTCAGATGTGCAGAGGTGGATTCCGTTTCATTTGCCGAACCATATAGTTTGTTGACAAAGGAAAATGACTATGCGACAAAGTATAGCAAATGGCCCTTGTACAGTGATAATTATATCAATATTGCGAGTTGGAGCAATAAGGACTCCTGGAATCTGGCAAATGTTCATGATCCTACTGTCATGCGTGCTGCTGACGGATATTATTATATGTATCAGACTGATGCTTCTTATGGTAATGCCCATGAATCAAGTGGCGGACATTTTATGTGCCGTCGTTCACAGGATCTGGTCAATTGGAGTGTTATTGGACCAGCAATGATGTCTACTCCTTCGTGGGTGCTTGACAGTGTTAACTCCATACGTAATCGTATGGGTCTTGTTGCTCTCGGTTCAACATCCACCAACCAGCCGTCTTATGGATACTGGGCCCCTTGTGCACGTATGGTCAATGATACGCTTTACAGAATGTATTATGTGATCGTGTTGAATAACTGTATCAAGACGGGCAACTCTACCTTTGACGGGTCTTGGGGTGAACGTGCCTTCATCGGACTCATGGAGACCAACAACCCTGCTTCAAATAAGTGGAGTGATAAGGGTTATGTCATCTGCAGTGCTTCAGACAAGGCGATGAATGCTTATACGAGGAGTAGTGAAAGCGATTATACCTCGACTTACTTCAGATGGAATGCAATAGACCCTTCATATATTGTAACTCCTGAAGGAAAACATTGGCTT
>DAIOSW010000116.1:0-6762 GCA_036752365.1 Prevotella sp. | reverse complement strand
GGCATTTGGCAGTCTGAGCCACCTACCGCATTTCTTTCATATTCAGAATCCGCGTTACAAAAAGGGGCAAATCTAAGTCCCATCTTCAGACCGTTAGCCTCTCGTCTGAAATGTCTTTTGAAGTCAGACAGGTAGTAGATGGTGTTACTTCCTTTCAGGACGATATACCCACAAGACTTCAGCTTAACGCGCAGACGACTCCGATGTTTGTTACTCACAACCTTGATGCGTGTAATCGGTGGCAAGCCGAAGGTAACATGGGCTCGTTCCAGTCGTATCAGGGCTTTCCGTGACTTGGAGCGGAGCCTACGTTCTTCATCGACAGTACGCTGCAAGTTCAGTTCCTTGACAATACGGGAAACAGTGCGGTAAGACACCTTCGCCACTTTTGCCATCTCCCTGTAGGAATACTCGCTAAACATGGCGGTTATTACACTGACGGCATCCTGTTGCCGACCACTGAGTGGATATTTTTTCAGTCCAAGTGATTTTGCTTTTTTGACGATAGACTTGCTGCCGATGCTCATCCTTTCGGCCAGTTCGATGTCTGAAAAAATGGGATAATAGTGCTTTAGTTGAGCCACCATATCCTCTGTCCAAATGATTTTTCTCATGATGATATGATTTTAGATAAGACTGTTCCGCTTCTTGATGTATTCACGCAGATGTTCCTTGTTCTGTTCTATGAAAGTTCTGACTATGGCATTGATGATGTTGGCTACTGACTTGTGGTCGATGTCACAAGACTTCAAGGTCTCTGCAATGTCATCATCAATCCAATAGCCCTTACGACCGGCTTTCCTGACGAGATAACCGTAGCTGCCTAGATGCTGAAGAAAGAGCCTCCATTGGTCATTTCCTGTTTGGATTTCTTTCCCTTCAGTTTTTACCGTTTGCAGTCCCTTTACTTCCTGAACCAGACCGTCTATTTCAGGCAACTGCATGAGATCATCCACTGAAAGGATATTATTCTTTTCCATTGTTTCCTTCATTTATAAAAATGTGATTGTAGATAAAATCAAATGCAGGACCGGTAATAGTTTCCTGCGTCTTCATCAGATATAAAGTCGTGTATCGACGCATCTCTGCCCGATATTCCACCATCGGTGTTATCAGTCCGTACTCGGAAAAACGCTTTGCCGTCATTCGCCATAACTCCAATTCCTCTTTCTTTCCAAAGCGTTTGTCGTGGCTGTTATCCACCAAGAATAGTTGAGCTACATCCTTTGACAACTTGGCTCTTATCTTGTAGATAAACGAAATGAAGGTAGCTGTGGCATTGATGGAAGTCACTTCATACTGAAAAGGACAGATAATGTAATCCGAGTTGGCGAAGATGGGAATCAGTCCTTGCTGGGTGAGATTGCCTGGAGCATCAATCAAAATAATGCCCTGCATCTTCCTAAGGTTTGTTATTAGATTTTGTACGTTCGTGGCGTTGGCAATATTGAAAGGCTGAATGTTATAAGGAATAGTGACATCCTTGTATTTCTGAAGGTCTGCTTTACGTCTAAAACTGATCGTCTGCTGGACGTCACAGTCGATGACAAGAACCTTCTTCTGATGGGCTACCAAATAATTGGCAAACAACGTGCATAGCGTTGTTTTGCCCACACCGCCTTTCTGATTGGCAAAAGTAATAATGATGTTGTCTTGCATATACGTTTACTCGTTGTAAAGTTTAAACAAACTCCTTTTTGGTAGGCCGATTAATAAGAGGAGTGGGCCCCAGAACAAGTAAACGTTGACGATGTACCAGTCATCCTACATCCAATGGATGTATCAACTATTGGTACAAAGGTATAAAAGTTTAATGATATAATTGCATAATGACGCAACTAAATATTGGCATAAAATGCACAGAATCTCATTAAAATGCTATCAAATTGATGTAATTTGCAATTTTTTTGATGATTTCTTACGATTTTTGGGGTAATATCGGGAATTATTGTTACCTTTGTGAATATAAGTTGAATTGTATCAAATTGTTAGACCGATGGAAACAACGAAAGACATCAATAGATTAAAAGTGGTGCTAGCTGAAAAGAAACGCACTAACAAATGGTTGGCAAAACAGTTAGGTAAAGATCCTGCCACTGTTTCAAAGTGGTGTACTAACACTACTCAACCTAGTCTCGAAACACTTGTGCTCATTGCAAAGGCACTGTGTATAGAACCACAGGAATTACTTGTCAAGAATCCTAATATAACACTGAATAAGTAATTCTATGAGAGAGAAGAACCATATTGCTTCCATCCAGAAAAAGATCATGATGAAATTTCGTTTGCAAGTGCGAAGAAAGAATACACACTTATAGTATAATTTTGCATTCGCTAACAAGTTTATAGATTTTAATTTTTGATTTATGGTTATGTTAAGTGAAGGAAATTCAGAGACTTATATGGATAGTATCAATGACTATTATCAGGAAATGGCTGTCCAAGGTTTGTATTCAGAGAATATGAATATAAAATTGGCTGTTTCTTTGTATTCGAAAAAACATGCAAACGATAAAAGTATATTCAATAAATTGCAGGTAATGGGTGAAGTTGGTATTTACCAGTTGGATCTTGAAAAATTTCTTTCATCGGAGAAAATTGATATTCTTCTTTCACATTATACTGAAGTAATTGATTCTTGTCTCTTTTATAAAAATGCAGATGCAAGTTCTAATGGATTAGTGCAGCCAAAAGAACTTGTTCAGTTTTGTTCAACGCTGATAGATCTTAAGGAAAATTCTGAGGTATATTATCCATTTGCTGGTATGGGGTCTTTTGCAGTTGAAAATCCATCTTGTTCTTTTACAGGAGAAGAAATCTCTCCTTATACGTGGTCACTTATGCAAATCTACTTAGATGCCCACAACATATCCTCTAATATTACAATTGGAGATTCTTTCTTAAATCTTCGTGAAATGGATATGGCATGTGATAATATTATCATGGCACCACCATTCGGTTTGAGAAGTGGCACTAGTAATGAGTACGATGCTTTATCCTATGCACTTAAAGGTTTAAACGGAGATGGTAAGCTTATAGCTATCCTGCCGATGTCATTTTGCTATTCGAATCAGACATCATGTTTCAATCTTAGAAGATATTTGATAGAAAATCATTATCTGTCAACGATCGTTACTCTTCCTCATATATACTATCCATATACGGACGTTTCTGTGTGTGTTATTTTGATAGAGAAAGTTATGACTGATGAGCCTCTAGATAGTTTTCTCCTTGTTGATGGACATTCCTATGTTTCAAAGGGTAAGAAAGGAAAAGAATTTATTCTTGATGCAAAAGGATTGTTAGAGGCAATTCATAACAGCTCTGACGACAATTCCATAGTCAGATTGACTTCACATGATGTAGGCGAATATTATAATCTGACACCGAGCAGGTATCTTTTA
This sequence comes from Prevotella sp., assembly GCA_036752365.1. Taxonomy (GTDB): domain Bacteria; phylum Bacteroidota; class Bacteroidia; order Bacteroidales; family Bacteroidaceae; genus Prevotella. The sequence goes on along the minus strand of DAIOSW010000116.1, from coordinate 3,358 downwards.
GATACATCTAAAATTGAGAATGGTGCCAAGCTTAAAGAGCTTGTAGATATATATGTTCCGCATTATTACGATGGTGATATGTGGGTTGTCAGTAATTTCTCTGATGATTGGAATAAATGCAGTTTAACTCTTAAGAGGTCTGATAATGTTATTAAGCGTCGTGTTATTACTAACGATGGAAATTGTATGATGATTCAGTATTCGAATGAACGCTTGATGATAGGTGTTATCGATGATTTGCCACACGGAGAAAAAGTCGCTATTGGTTCATTGGCAATTGCATTTCACATCAAGGATACTAAAAGAATACAAAAAAAATATCTTTTGTATGCTTTAAAATCAAAAGTTGTTACAGCCCAAGCTCAAGCTATGGCTACAGGTGAGACAATACCTAGATTGAGTTCCGGTGACTTTTTGGAGTTAGTAATATCATGCCCTTCTCTGTCAGAACAAGAAAAGATTATGCACGAAGCAGAAGATAAGTACTTACAGCAGTTAGGTGTCAGCAGAACATCTTCTGATATTGCCCACATGCTGGGTACTCCTTCCGTCCATATTGGCAATGCGCTTAAGTTATTAGAGTTTTCACAGAATCTAGATAAAAACGACAGAGAAGCGCTCACCTACCTAAAAGATAACTTTGAGTACATGGATCGTTTGTTAAAGCTGAATAGTATACTGGATTTTTCCCAGCTAGATAGAAAGCCACTTTGTCTTGCAGACTTTATAAAAGGTTATATCTCAAAGTGGAAATCTTTTGGTTCCAATACGTTTAGAATTTCTTTTGATGGAGATGACAATGCTTTGAAGGCAAAGGTCTCTGCTAATCGTGATGCACTCATGATTATGTTTGATTGTTTATTTGATAACGCAAATAGACATGGCTTTCATAAGGAAAAAAGTTCTAACAATGAGCTGACAATAATGCTGTTAAGTGAGCTTAAAGAAGACGCGCCCTTCTTAATCATGCGTGTTGGTAATAATGGCACCCCTCTTGATAAGGATTTTACCATTAACGATTATATCACTAGAGGTAGATTCAAAGCTGATTCTGGTCGTTCAGGATTGGGAGGATACCATGTGAATGCTGTCGTTCAGTCGATGGGTGGAGAACTAAGTTCAATTATTAGAGCGAAAGATTGGACAGCCTTTGAATTTTGCATTCCTATAGTCAATATTGTTGAACTCGATAAAAGTAGATTCTTACAGCAATGAAACAGATTTATAATATAGTATGGGCAGATGATGAGATTGATTCTCTGTATGATGACGTGGCAAAGAAAATCTTTAGGGCGGCTGGCATTAATGTTATCCGAACATTTGTCAATGCCCAGATGCTAAAGGATTTCTTGACTGAGACAGAGAATAAAATTCATGCGATTGTAGTCGATGCCAATTTCCCTTGGAAGGAATATCAGCCGAACAATGAGAAAGATCGCATGGGGCTTATCAAGGTTTCCCAATGGGTTGATAATTATGATTTCCCGTTTATTTTGTTCACTAAAAGAGCCGATTTAATAAGTGGAGATGAAGCAGGACAGTTTGAGTACTTTACTTCAAATAATCAGGTGGTGTATAAGAATTCTTCGGAAGGACTTGCACCTCTTATTGATAAAATAAAGGAAGTTGTCAAGATGCGAAACTCGACAGGGTGGATAATTGATAATCAATATGAAATGGAGCTTGCTTGTTTCAAAGCTATTGATAAAGATAATAATGGAAAATCTTATACACTCATTCGTAACCTGCTAATTCAAAACATGGATAATAATATAGATAATGCTGAGATGTACCTCAACGCATTACGTACTGATGTAATCGGGCTAATCAACTCTACTGCTGCCAAGTACGGAATTGTGCCTCCGGATCTATCAATCAATGAGTTTAGTTATTTCTTATGTGAGCATAAGAATAGTAAGTTCAAAGTGAATGATACGATAATGGATAAGGCACTGACAGGATTATTGGAGTATGTAGTAAAGATGACACAAGACGGTTCTCATGGAAAAGAAAGTGGCCTTAGGTACCACATCCACGATTACATTCAAAGTAATAAAGATACTCTTATCCTCAAATCTCTTCTATTTGCTACAATAGAATTGACGTTGAGGTTTATGGAATATCTTGTTAATCATACTGATAAAGAGGTAAATGAGATAAAATGGGGAAAAAGATAGAAAATAATTCATAATAATGCAGATACATAGCACTCTTAATAGATAACTTCGCAAAAAGAAAAAATAAAGATATAAATATGAATAAACAACAGCTCGCAAACAGAATCTGGGCATCAGCAAACAAAATGCGTTCTAAGATTGAAGCGAATGAATACAAGGACTATATCCTTGGTCTTATATTCTATAAATTCCTTTCTGATACTGAGGAAAAGTTTCTCATGGATAAGATGGGGCTTGAAGAAAAAGATCTCAAAGACCTTATTGAGGACTTTGAGAACCAAGACATGAAAACCCTTATAGAGGAATGTCAGAACAGAATCGGGTACTTTATAGAATATAAATATCTCTTCAATACATGGTTGAAGCAGGATGTTGACTTTAGCGTGGCCATTCTTACCGATGCACTGACAAGTTTCGACCGATTGATGAGTCCAAACTATGAATCTGTATATAAAGGTATCTTTAAAACCCTGCGTGAAGGTTTGAGTAAATTGGGAGACAATCCAACTTCACAGACCAAAGCACTCCGTGAACTTATCAAGCTCATTAAGGATATTCCAACTGACGGAAGTCAGGACTATGATGTGCTTGGTTATGTTTATGAGTTCCTTATCAGCAATTTTGCTGCAAGTGCAGGAAAGAAGGCAGGAGAATTTTATACACCTCATGAAGTAGCTCAGGTGATGTCTGAGATTGTAGCAGAACATCACAAAGACAAAGACAGCATAGAAATTTATGACCCAACAAGTGGTTCTGGTTCGTTGCTGATAACCATTGGTAAGTCTGTCAGCAAACATATAGCTGATCCTGATCGTGTGAAATATTATGCTCAGGAGTTAAAGGAGAATACTTACAACTTAACTCGAATGAATCTTGTGATGCGCGGTATACTGCCTTCTAATATTGTCACCCGTTGTGCAGATTCTCTGGAAGAAGACTGGCCGTTGAAAGAAGATGGTAGAGATATAGACGAGCCGTTAGCTGTGGATGCGGTAGTGAGTAATCCTCCTTATTCTCAGCATTGGGATTCGAAGGACAAGGAACTTGACCCTCGTTTCGCTAATTATGGTGTAGCTCCTAAGACTAAAGCAGATTATGCATTTCTACTGCATGAATTGCATCACTTAAAGCATGATGGCATTCTCACCATCGTCATGCCTCATGGAGTGCTCTTTCGTGGA
>DAIOSW010000115.1:0-6792 GCA_036752365.1 Prevotella sp. | reverse complement strand
ACCTATCAGGCTGCCTGAAGTGCTTATAACAAATAATTTTATAACGTACTATTGTAAGTATGGAAATAATACTATCAACTACTTTATTTACAGTTGTTATCCCTATATTTTTTCCTTTTACTTTCCTTTTTAAAGTAAAATCAAAAAAATTATGTAATGTAACAGAATCAATATCACTAATTGTCTTGATATTATTTGTTTGAGCAAATTCACAGAATTGTTTAATATGTCCATAATACACATTTTTTGAACTTTCTTTCATTAGATCTTTAGAGACAATATTATTCATTGTAGTGTTTATATTACTATTTTCTTTTTTATTCATATCTTTATAAATAAATTGTTTAAGAACTGATGACTTATTGTCTAGGTCATCTAAATGATCACAAAGATACAGTTTATATTTGATAAAATTATTCCTAATTTCTGTGATTTTATTGTTTGCTATCAAATTATTTTCGTTATCTAGTTCAGTTAGCCGAAAACTAGTGTAACATTCCTGCTTCTCTTTGTTCCAATGCTCAGGATATACCTTCACACCAGTTGCAAAACGGAGCTGTTTACCATTCATATAAACTATGAAGTAGATGTTTGTTGGTTTCACACTCTTTGGTTTCCTTAGGTTAAAGTTGCCTCTTAATTCATTAATAAAATGTTGTTCCATCTTGTTGTTACTTTTGGTATTTATTAGCAATATTTACGACCATTCCGAATACAACAATTTTTATAAAGCATTGATAGCCAATTATCGAAAAAAACCTTGCATATCTCAGTAAAACAAAGTATCTTTGCAAAACTTTTAGTAAGAATTTAAATTAAAACTCAAAAATATATGATGACAGCTAATGAAATCCGCGACTCCTACAAAAAGTTTTTTGAGTCGAAAGGACATCTCATTGTTCCTTCAGCACCTATGGTGATCAAGGATGACCCTACACTTATGTTTACGAATGCAGGAATGAACCAGTGGAAGGATATTATCCTCGGAACGCGCGATCCGGAACCACGCCGTCGTGCTGACTCTCAGAAATGTCTCCGTGTAAGCGGTAAGCATAACGACCTCGAGGAGGTTGGACACGATACTTATCATCACACAATGTTCGAGATGCTGGGAAACTGGAGTTTTGGAGATTATTTCAAAGAGGGTGCCATTGATATGGCATGGGAATATCTGGTTGATGTTCTACACCTCGACCCCACCTGTCTTTATGTTACCGTATTCGAGGGTTCTAAAGAAGAGAATCTGAGCCGCGATGACGAAGCTGCTTCATATTGGGCAAAACATGTTCCTGCCGATCATATCATTGACGGAAACAAACATGACAATTTCTGGGAGATGGGTGATACAGGACCCTGCGGACCTTGTTCAGAGATTCATCTCGACTCTCGTACACCCGAAGAGAAAGCTAAGACTCCGGGACGCGAACTGGTTAATCAAGATGACCCACAGGTTATTGAGATATGGAACCTTGTATTCATGCAGTTTAATCGCAAAGCTGATGGTTCACTGGAGAAACTATCCATGAACGTCATTGATACCGGTATGGGATTCGAGCGTCTGGTTCGTGCCCTTCAGGACAAACATTCCAATTACGATACTGATGTATTCCAGCCTATTATCAAGGAGATTGGACGTCTGTCCGGTTTCGAATATGGCAAGGACGAGAAGACTGATATTGCCATGCGTGTTATTGCCGACCATCTTCGTGCTGTGGCATTCTCCATCGCCGACGGTCAACTGCCCAGCAATGCCAAAGCAGGTTATGTCATCCGCCGTATCCTTCGCCGTGCCGTACGTTATGCATACACATTCCTCGGTCAGAAAGAGGCATTCTTATATAAACTGCTCCCCGTTCTTATTCAAGAGATGGGAGCCGCATATCCCGAACTTCCGGGCCAGCGTGAGCTTATCGGCAAGGTGATGAAGGAAGAGGAAGACTCATTCTTACGCACTCTCGAGACAGGTATCACCATGCTATCAAAGGCAATGGATGAGTTGAAGGCAGAAGGAAAGAACGAACTAGACGGTACAAAGGCATTCACACTGTTTGACACCTTCGGGTTCCCTCTCGATCTTACCGAACTTATCTGCCGTGAAAAGGGATTTACTGTTGATGGAAAACAGTTCGACGTTGAGATGCAGAAACAGAAAGAACGTGCACGCAACGCTGCTGTTGTGGAAACAGGCGACTGGATTATCCTCAAAGAAGGTGAGGCTGAATTTGTAGGTTACGACTGTGACGAGCACGACTGCACCATCCTCCGCTACCGTAAGGTGACACAAAAGAAGAACAGTTTCTATCAAATCGTTCTCGACTATACCCCATTCTATGGTGAGATGGGTGGCCAGGTGGGCGACTGCGGTGTCATCTGCAGCGAATTTGAAACTATCGACATCATCGATACCAAACGTGAGAACGGTATGTCTGTACATATCACCAATAAACTGCCGGAGCATCCTGAGGCCAACTTCATGGCTTGTGTGGATACAGACAAACGCAATGCGAGTGCAGCCAACCATACCGCTACCCACCTACTCGACCAAGCGCTACGCGAAGTGCTCGGTGAGCACATAGAACAAAAGGGTTCGTTTGTATCTCCGGATACCTTGCGTTTCGACTTCTCTCATTTCCAGAAAGTGAGCGACGAGGAATTGCGTCAGGTAGAGCGTCTCGTTAATGAGAAGATCCGTGAAGACCTGCCTCTACAGGAACACCGCAACACCCCTATCGAGGAAGCAAAGAAGCTAGGTGCCATTGCTCTCTTCGGTGAGAAATATGGCGATAGTGTACGTGTCATACAGTTTGGTAATAGCGTAGAGTTCTGCGGTGGTATCCATGCAAAATCCACAGGTCGCATCGGAATGTTCAAGATTATTAGTGAAAGCAGTGTTGCTGCAGGTGTACGCCGCATCGAGGCTATGACCGGCAAGCAAACAGAAGAGGCTATGTATCTGATTGAAGATTCTATTAAAGCCATCCGTGCCTTATTCAATAATGCTGCCGATCTGGAAAGCACTCTGAGAAAATATATTGAGGAGCATTCTGACATGAAGAAGCAGATAGAAAGTTTCCAGGCAAAGGCTGTCGAGGAGATGAAACAGCGACTTGTTGAAGGAGCTAAGGATGTCAACGGAGTCAAACTCATTACCGCAGTACTGCCCATCACTCCAGAAGCGTCTAAAGACCTCGTCTTCAAGGTTCGTGAACAACTTCCGGAAAGCATGCTCTGTGTCATCGGAAGTAAGTTTAATGATAAGCCTCTGCTCAGCGTCATGATTAGTGAAGACCTTGTCAAAGACAAAGGTCTCAATGCAGGCAAGATGGTGCGCGAAGCTGCCAAACTGATCCAAGGTGGCGGTGGCGGTCAGCCTCACTTCGCAACAGCAGGAGGCAAGAATACCGACGGACTGTCAGCAGCAGTAGATAAAGTGGTAGAGTTGGCACAACTCTAAACAGAAATAAAAGCAAAAAATGGCGGACAAATGAATTGTCCGCCATTTTTTATGACCTTAAAGATACGATATACGAGTCTATTTCTTTGCCAGTCCTGTTCCTATATCTGTAATTTTTCCATCTGTTCCATACATAAATAATCCCACAGTGTCTTTTTGGCCAGTAGTAATCACGGCGAACGTCCTTGTACCTTGGGTATAGTCCGTATTGTTGTCTACCCAAGTACCGTCATTAATGTAGAACTTTCCATCACCTGCCAAACGATAAGCAGGAACATGTGTATGGCCGAATACCACGACATCCACATTTTCATTAGGATTTTCGAGATACTGGGTCTTAGCCTGAGCATAGTAATATTCCCAGTTGACTGTACCTGATACCGCTGTCAGGAAACTGTTAGGGATCTTAACATGATTCTGTTTCTGACGTTCAGCCCAGGTTCTCTGAATATTCTTGTATAACTTTGCAGAGATAGTTCCGTCTGACTGCTGCTGAGGATAGAAGTCCAGATAGGTATAATCATCATTGAATCCTGCAATGTGCATCTTGAATATTTTCTGGTCGAGAGATTCATTGGGTGTCAAATTCTTAGACACGGTAGCCAACACTGAATAATAGGTATATGCCCCATACTGGTCAGTATCGCTCTCGTCAGGAATAATAGAAATTTTCGGAAGGTTTTTCTCCACACTTGGTTTCTTCTCAATCACCCATGTAGCAGCATATCGGGCATAGAAATATCCTGCCGGAAGGATTGTATTATCGTTACCGCACAATTCTTTGTTGGTAACACGGTCGGGAGCAGAGAATACATCATAACGGTGACCATGTTCGATTGCTATTTCCTTTCGGTCACCTGTATAATAGGTACCCAGACCCTGTGCATCACTCACCTGTACGATACCGGGAATAGCCTCCTGCAATGTTTTCTGCTCAAGCGTCATGTCATGGTTTCCGGGAACGTACACTAATTTGATACCACTGCTAATGACATGTTTGAGCTCATCAATGACAGTTTGGTTGTTAGCAATAACCTTTTTGTAGAACTGTTCTTCATCGGTATAGCTCGGATAGAAAACAGGTAGATACCACGCATCTAGAAAATCACCTATGATCACCAGCTCACGCACGTCCTTCGTATTGTGCAGACGCTTCAAGAACTCAATGAGCATAGGACGGTTTTTCACTGTTTCGGCATAACTGTCATCAACACCGACGTGCAGGTCACTGATAGTGACAATCTTGTCCCGCACATTTCCTGCTTCCCAAAGAGGAGTTGCCTCATCTTCGGAACTGGAATCATCACTACTGGAACAGCTTGTTGCCATTGTTCCACAAAACATTATTGCACAGATGACTAATAACGATCTTAGGATCTTCTTTCCTATAACTTGCTTTTTCATAAATATTTTTATTGAGTTAAATAAGATTTAAAGAAACATTTAAACTATTCTCCTGCAAATTTAAAGGTTTATCATCCAAGGAACATCAAAAGAGACGTTCCAATATCACAATATAGTGTTTCATTTCCAGAAATACATATTTGAAATACGAAAATTAACTGATATGAAACGTATATCCTGCTTCTTTCACAAGAATCATAAGTATTATGAGATGAAATATTTGTATATTTTCTTATTTAAAAATAAATTCATATAAACATTAATACATATCTTTGCATCATAAAATATTAAAAATATGAAGTGGGAATATTTACAGCCTGTAAGAATCATCTTCGGTAACGGGACCATCAATCGGTTAGCAGAAGAGACCACTAAACTGAACTGCAGCAACGGACTTCTGATTACATCCGAATCATTCGAAAAGAGAGGATTCGTAGAACATATCAAGCAGATTTCAAACGGCAGTATCAATCTTTCTTACTGCCATGTTTCTGCCAATCCTACTGTGACAGAATGTGATAAATGCGCAGACATACTGCGACAGAACCATTGCGATTTCGTTGTAGCTATGGGAGGCGGGAGTGTGATGGACTGTGCCAAAGCAGCCGCAACATTCTGTATGACAAACGATCAATCAACCGATTATCTCGGCACGGGCAAAGCTATCCCCGAGAGCCATCTGCCACTCATCGCTGTGCCCACAACAGCTGGCACAGGAAGCGAAGTAACATGTGTGTCGGTACTGTCAGACCATGAACGCGGTATCAAATCTCCAATGAACTCAAGCGGTTTTTATCCTACCGTAGCTATTATAGATCCGGAACTCACTTACAGCGTACCGCCGCATATTACAGCCTGCACAGGATTCGATGTGCTCTGTCATTCCATCGAAGCCTACTGGAACATCCACCACCAGCCGATAAGCGATGCCTTGGCCATACATGCCACCCGATTGGCTCTCGACAACATCACGCAGGCATATGATAATCCCCAAAACAAACAAGCCCGCGAGAATATGGCGGAAGCCTCGGTGACAGCAGGACTTGCCTTCAACATGCCTAAGACGACATCGGCGCACGCCTGTTCCTACCCTCTTACCAACCTGCTCGGCATCGCCCATGGTGAAGCCTGTGCCATGACTATCACGCATTTCATCAGATTCAATGCAGACAACGGATGCGACAGGATAGAAAACCTTGCGAGGATGCTCACTTATAAGGATGCCCACCAGATGGCTGACGCTATCGACGCTATGAGAGAGCATACGGGAATGATGATGAATCTGAAATCATTCAATCTTACTGACGAACAACTGGAGGCATTCATACAAGGAAGCAAACACCCCAATCTCCTAAACAACCCGGTACCTGTGCCTGAAGAGTACCTAAGAACATTGTATAATGGACTGAGATAGGAACAAAAAAGTCATCTAAATCTGAATTAAATTTTCCTAGTCAGACTCAATCTGAGTCTTTGGCCAGTTGACAAGGAATAGTTTTTCGGTGGCACGGGTGAATGCAGTATACAGCCAATGAATGTAATCGGCGGAAAGCATCTCGTCGGTCATGTATCCCTGATCAAGATAAATGTGCGCCCACTGCCCGCCCTGAGCCTTATGACACGTGACGGCATAAGCATATTTTATCTGAACGGCATTGAAATAATCATCCTGCTTGACACGCTTCAGACGGTCGGGCTTCAAGGGAACATCCGCATAATCGTCCATCACGGCATTAAACAGTTGGTCACTCTGCTCACGAGTGAGGGCCGGAGCCTCTGATCGGAGTGTGTCCATGAGGACTGTTGCCTGCATCTCATAGTCATCGTAGTCAGGAAACTGCATCAGAACATCGGCGAAACGAAATCCATAAAGTTCTCTTACATTGCGCACACGCCGCACCATGGCGCGGTCGCCATTGGCAACGAATGCCATC
>DAIOSW010000114.1:0-6827 GCA_036752365.1 Prevotella sp. | reverse complement strand
AAAGTTAGATTTCTTTAACCTAATTGCGCTCCACCATACAAAAAGATTGTGTACCTTTGTAGCTCAATTCTAATTTAACTGATTCAGATGGAAACATTAAAGAAGATTTTTGCATCCAAATTGTTGAAAATCAAAGCGATTAAATTACAACCGAACAATCCGTTCACGTGGGCATCTGGTTGGAAGTCACCATTTTATTGCGACAACCGCAAGACTCTTTCGTACCCTGATCTTCGTAACTTCGTAAAAATTGAAATATGTCATGCTATCTTGGCTGCATTCCCTGACGCAGAGGCTGTGGCAGGTGTCGCAACAGGAGCTATCCCTCAAGGTGCATTGGTGGCAGATGAGCTAAACTTGCCATTCGTTTACGTACGTAGCAAGCCAAAAGATCATGGTCTTGAGAATCTGATTGAAGGTGAACTTCGTCCGGGAATGAAGGTGGTAGTTGTAGAGGACTTGATATCTACCGGCGGCAGCAGTCTGAAAGCTGTAGAGGCAATCCGACGTGACGGCTGTGAGGTAGTAGGTATGGTAGCTTCATTCACCTACGGGTTCCCTGTATCCGTGAAGGCCTTTAAAGACGCTCATGTCAAACTAGTTACTTTGACGGATTACGAGTCTGTTGTTGACCAAGCTTTAGAGACCGGATATATCAAGGAAAGTGATGTAGAGGTGCTACATGACTGGCGCAAGGATCCTGCTCACTGGAACGGTTAATAAAAACTAGTATGGCAACATTCGAAAGTAGCGTAAAACAGATTCCATATAGTCAACAGATTGTGTACAATAGCGTAAGTGATTTGTCAAATCTGGAGAAGGTTCGCGACCGCGTGCCTAATGATAAAGTGAAAGATTTTATCTTTGATAAAGACACTGTTAGTGTAAGTGTACCTCCTGTCGGTAATATTAAATTACGTATTATCGATCGTGAGGAACCCAAATGTGTGAAATTCGAAACTGAACAGTCTCCTGTTCCGTTTAATCTCTGGATTCAAATTATACCGGAATCAGAGACCTCTTCAAAAATGAAACTGACAGTGAAAGCCGAGCTCAACCCTTTTATTAAAGGAATGGTGTCAAAACCATTACAGGAGGGTCTTGAGAAAATTGCGGAAGCTCTCGCAATGGTACATTATGAATAATCTTATCAGATAAATCGGAGTAATCGAAAAGAGAATGGCAACAAAACTTTGGGAAAAAAATTTCGAGGTTAATCAGGAAATAGAACGCTTCACGGTCGGCCGTGACCGTGAGATGGATTTGTATCTGGCTAAATATGATGTGCTCGGTTCTATGGCTCATATTACCATGCTACAGACTATTGGACTTCTTACTGCTGATGAATTATCTGTTTTATTGGCAGAGCTTAAGAATATCTATGCTGTCTGTGAACGTGGTGAATTCATGATTGAAGAGGGAGTGGAGGATGTGCATTCACAAGTTGAACTGATGCTTACCCGTAAGCTCGGTGATACAGGAAAGAAGATACATAGCGGACGTTCACGAAACGATCAGGTATTGCTTGATCTTAAACTATTTACCCGTGAAGAAATTAAAGAAGTTGCCGACGGTGTAAAGATTCTATTTGATGAATTGATTCAGAAGAGTAATCAATATAAAAATGTTCTGATGCCGGGATATACTCATCTGCAGATTGCAATGCCCAGTTCCTTCGGACTTTGGTTTGGAGCTTATGCGGAGAGTCTGGCCGATGATATGCTGTTCCTTCAGGCTGCTTATAAAATGACCAATCGTAACCCGTTAGGTTCTGCTGCTGGATACGGATCATCATTCCCGCTCAATCGTTCACTTACAACAGAGCTTCTCGGATTTGATTCGATGGATTATAATGTGGTATATGCTCAGATGGGACGCGGAAAAATGGTACGTAATGTGGCTTTTGCTATGGCGACCATTGCCGGGACGATAGCGAAAATGGCTTTTGATGCCTGTCTGTTCAATTCCCAAAACTTCTCTTTTGTGAAGCTTCCGAATGAATGTACTACAGGTAGTAGTATCATGCCGCATAAGAAAAATCCCGATGTGTTCGAATTGATACGTGCCAAAAGCAATAAGATTCAAAGTCTGCCTCAGCAGATAATGCTTATCATGAATAATTTGCCTTGTGGGTATTTTCGTGATCTACAGATTATAAAGGAGGTGTTCCTCCCGGCATTTGATGAGCTGAAGGACTGTCTGTCTATGTGCGCGTACATTATTAATAAAATGAAGGTGAATGAGCATATTCTGGACAATCCCATGTATGATGCGATCTTCAGTGTGGAAGAAGTCAATCGGCTCGCTTCTGAAGGAATGCCGTTCCGTGATGCTTATAAGAAGGTAGGAATGGATATCGAGGCGGGTAATTTCTGCCCAGATAAAAATATCCATCATACCCATGAGGGTAGCATTGGTAATCTTTGTAATGAGAAGATCCAAGCTCTTATGGAAAAGACTCTTGGGGAATTCTGTTTTGACCGGGTGAATGATGCGGAGCGTAATCTCCTGAAATAACTTTTTATATCATGAAAAGGCTGTTTCCTGTTATAGGATTATTGGCATTGTCCGCTTTCTTATCTTGTAATGCCGATTATGAATATAGCCGTTATCCGTGTTATTTTATTTTCGATAACAGCAAACATTTAGATCCTACATTGACGAGTACTCTTAATTCATCTTCACCTGGCATATTCTGTTGTATCACACAAACCACTGAGTCGGGAGTTACTTATGTGAATTTCTCCAATAATCAGGGACTCTCAAGTCGTCAGGCTAAGAATGCTGTTGATCAGAAATATACTTATGTGTTAGGACTCAATAATGGGATTATTGTAGGATTTGGTAATCTTGACTATCCGGCAACATTGTATGCTTACGACCGGCAGTGCCCTAATTGTGCAAACGGCGCCAGTGCATATAGCCCAAAATATCCACTGACAATGTCTTCAGATGGGAAAGCTTCATGTTCCAAATGTAAAAGAGTCTATGACATGAATAATAATGGAATCATCGTAAGTGGTGCCACCGGTGACAAATTATGGCGATATCATGCTACTTGCACAGGTCCGATAGGGGTTTTAATCGTCAATAATTAATGCACAATCATTAAAATGTGCAAATAATTTTGGCTATTACAATTATTAGTTTTATCTTTGCACTTGTAAAAACGCGGAAATAGCTCAGTTGGTAGAGCACGACCTTGCCAAGGTCGGGGTCGCGGGTCCGAGTCCCGTTTTCCGCTCTAATACTAATGCGGGCCGCAATGGTGGAATTGGTAGACACGAGGGACTTAAAATCCCTTGACCAGTAATGGTTGTGCGGGTTCGAGTCCCGCTCGCGGCACACTCCTATAAATAAATAACACAATGCGTAACAAGTTTTTATTATCCTTGTCTGCTATTTCATTATTAGCAATGACATCATGTTCGAAGTTGGGAACTTTGTCTTCCGACAACTTCAATGTAACTCCTAATCCGCTTGAAACTTATGCAGGTAAAGTTCCTACAACGATCAACGGTACATTCCCGGAAAAGTATATGAAGAAGAAAGCTGTAGTCAGCGTTGTTCCTCAGTTGCGTTTCGGTAATGGTCAGGTAGTTAACGGAAATAGTGCTACTTTCCAGGGTGAGAAAGTCGAAGGTAATGATCAGACCATCTCTTACAAAATTGGTGGAAATTATACGATGAAGACTAGCTTCGATTATGTCCCTGCAATGGAGAAAAGCGAACTCTATCTAACATTTAATGCAAAAATTGGCAAGCGTACAGTAAAGGTTCCTGATGTAAAGGTTGCTACTGGCGTATTGGCTACTTCTGAGTTGTACAAGAGTACAGTGAAGAATGCTTCTGCTTGCATAGCTCCTGATTCATTTAAACGTATTACAAAACAGAAACAGGAAGCTAATATCAAGTTCCTCATTCAGCAGGCTAATCTCCGTAAGAGTGAACTTAAGAACAACTCAGTAAAAGAATTCGTTCGTTTGCTGAAGGAAATTAATAAGGATAAAGAAGGTAAAGCAATTGAGAACGTAGAAGTTTCTGCTTATGCTTCTCCAGACGGTGGTATGACTCTCAATGATAAATTAGCAAAACAGCGTAAGGCCGTTTCTCAGAAATATGCTAATGATCAGTTGAAGAGTGCAAAGGTAAAAACCACTGTTGATGCTAAGTATACTGCAGAGGACTGGGACGGTTTCCAGCAGCTTGTAAGTGCATCTAACATTCAGGATAAAGATGTTATTCTACGTGTTCTTTCAATGTACAATGATCCTGAGACAAGAGAAAAACAGATTCGTAACATATCTGCTGCATTCAGAGAGTTAGCTGACGAGATTCTTCCTCAGTTGCGTCGTTCTCGCTTGACTATCAATTACCAAATTATCGGTCGTGACGACAACCAGATTCAGAGTACATTTGAGTCTGATCCTTCTAAATTGAGCGTTGAAGAGATGCTTTATGCTGCAACTCTGAAAGATAATGTAAACGATAAGGAGAATGTTTATAAGAAGACTACAGAGGTTTATCCTAATGACTACCGTGCATTCAACAATGTTGCTGCTATGGAATATGCAAAAGGAAATACAGCTGAGGCTCGCAATTACATCCAGAAAGCTCTTAAGGTAAAATCAAATGCTCCTGAAGCTACTGCTAACCTAGGTCTTATTGCACTCTGCAATGGTAACGTTGACGAAGCTCAGAATTATATCGCTAAATCTTCAGCTGCTAATGGCTTCAATGAAGTTCTTGGTAACTTGAATATTGCTAAGGGCAACTATGCTGAAGCTCAGAAAAATTTTGCTGAGATTAACAGCAACAGTGCTGCACTTGCTCAGATCCTGAATAAAAACTATTCTTCTGCAGGTGTTACGCTGAAGAATGTCGCTAATCCTGATGCAATGACTGAATATCTCAAGGCTGTGCTTAATGCACGCATGGGTAACAATAGTGAAGCTTCTAAATGTCTAAGCAATGCAATAGCAAAAGATTCTTCATTGGCTCAGTACGCAGCTAATGACTTGGAATTCGCAAAAATAAGCAAATAAATAAGTAATCGCTCTTGTTTATATCAATGCGTTACTTGTATTTTATATTATCCACCCTGGTTCTGATTTCTTGTGGAGTTCGCGGCAATCATTTTAAGATTGAAGGCAAATTCAGAAATCTCAACCAGGGTGAATTCTATGTCTATAGTCCCGATGGAGGAATGGAGGGCATGGATACTATTACTGTTCAAGGGGGAGAATTTGCTTATGAAGTACCTCTAGACAAACCGGCAACATTTGTGCTGGTCTTTCCCAATTTCTCTGAACAACCTGTATTTGCTGCTCCCGGTGTAACTGCAGAACTGAATGGGGATGCCTCACACCTTAAGGAGGTTGAGGTATCTGGGTCTGATGAGAATAAACTGATGACTAATTTTCTGAAGCAGATTTTACATTCTTCCCCTCCCGAGGCACTCAAGGCTGCAACGGGATTTATCAAGGAAAATCCTTCATCATTGGTTAGTGATTATCTATTGAATAAGTATTTTGTTCAGACGTCAACACCAGATTATAAGACGGCTCTAAATCTTATTGACTTGCTGATAAAAAATCAGAAAGGGAATGGTCATCTCATTCAAATGAGATCGCAGCTTGATGGTTTATGTCGTGGTCTGGAAAAGACTAAGTTACCTAAGTTTAGTGCTAAAAATATGGATGGAACTCTGGTAACTGACAATGAATTGAAAGGTAAGTATACTGTCATTAATGTCTGGGCTTCGTGGAACTTTGACAGTCAGAGTATCCAACGACAGATTCAATCATTAAAACGGCAGTTTGGAAGCAGACTGACTGTCTTAAGTATCAATATGGATGTTAGTAAGACTTCTTGTAAGGAAGTGCTTAACCGTGATTCCATAACGTGGAATAATATCTGCGATGAGAAGGCTTGGAACAGTCCTCTTGTTAATACCTTTGGAATCAGTACTGTTCCAGATAATTTTATTGTTAGTCCGGATGGGCGTATTATCGCACGTAATCTTGATATGACTGCTTTGAAAGAACGTGTCGAAACGTTATTAAAGTAGAGATCAATGCTAGTAAAAACTTTCTGCGCCGCCGTAAACGGAATAGAAGCTACTGTCGTAACTGTTGAGGTTAGCATGACACGTGGCACTTTTTATCACCTTACCGGATTAGCCGATGAGGCTGTACGCGAAAGTCATGACCGTATTGTAGCTGCCCTTCAGAATACTGGTTTTAAATTTCCTGTGGCCGATACTACTGTTAATATGGCTCCTGCCGATTTAAGGAAGGAGGGTAGTGGGTATGATCTGCCATTGGCAATAGGTATTTTGGCAGCTAGTGGCAAAGTAGTTCCGGATCATCTTCATGAATACATGCTTATCGGCGAGTTGGGACTCGACGGTCGGTTACAAC
This sequence comes from Prevotella sp., assembly GCA_036752365.1. GTDB lineage: Bacteria > Bacteroidota > Bacteroidia > Bacteroidales > Bacteroidaceae > Prevotella. The sequence continues at coordinate 405 of DAIOSW010000114.1, read as the reverse complement.
CGGTCCGTGGAGCCTTGCCCATAGCTATTAAGGCACGTGCCGAGAAATACAAGGGACTGATTGTTCCAAAACAGAATATCTGCGAGGCTGCTGTTGTCAACAACATTGATGTGTATGGGATGGACAGCATCGTTGATGTGATTAATTTTCTGAATGGTCAGGAGCAGTTTGAACCGACAGTCATTGATACTCGTAAGGAGTTTTATGAACATCAGAGTCATTTTGAATTTGATTTCGCTGATGTGAAGGGACAGAATAGTGTAAAACGTGCTCTCGAGGTGGCTGCAGCCGGTGGTCATAATCTTATCATGATTGGTCCTCCCGGTAGCGGTAAGTCAATGATGGCCAAACGCTTACCATCAATACTTCCGCCGTTGTCGTTGTCTGAGAGTCTCGAAACAACCC
>DAIOSW010000113.1:0-6865 GCA_036752365.1 Prevotella sp. | reverse complement strand
GCGAACCAGTCTGGCTTTATCAGAACGGTGTACCTTACCGTCGGTGACAAAAGCACCGGCAACTGTACCTACCTTCGTAATATGATAAACCTCACGAACCTCGACAGTACCGGTAACAACCTCCTTCTTCACCTTGTCAAGCATACCTTCCATAGCGGATTTCACCTCCTCGATAGCATCATAGATGACAGAATAGAGTCGGATATCCACACCGCACTGTTCAGCCTGACGTCGAGCAGCCAATGAAGGACGAACCTGGAATCCGACAATGATTGCATCAGAAGCATCAGCCAACGATACATCACTCTCAGATATCTGACCTACAGCCTTATGTATTACATTCACCTTAATCTTCTCGGTAGAGAGCTTAATGAATGAGTCGCTAAGTGCCTCAATAGAACCGTCCACGTCACCTTTGACAATGATATTAAGTTCCTTGAATGAACCCAGAGCGATACGATGTCCGATTTCATCGAGAGTCAGACGAGTCTGAGTTCTCAGACCCTGTTCACGCTGTAACTGTTCACGTTTGTTTGCGATATCCCTCGCTTCTTGTTCAGTTTCGATGACATGGAATGTATCACCGGCCTGAGGAGCACCGTTAAGACCGAGAATCATTGCAGGTTCTGCAGGACCTGCCTGATTGATGCGTTGGTTACGTTCATTGAACATGGCCTTGATCTTACCGAAACTTGTTCCTGCAAGAACCACATCACCAGCTTTCAGTGTACCATTAGATACAAGCACTGTAGATACGAATCCACGACCTTTATCAAGCTGAGACTCGATGATAGAGCCGGCAGCCTTACGATTTGGATTGGCTTTTAGATCAAGCATATCTGCTTCAAGCAATACCTTTTCGAGTAACTCGGAAACACCGGCACCCTTTTTAGCACTGATCTCCTGACACTGATACTTACCACCCCATTCCTCAACGAGAAGATTCATCTGTGACAAGTCCTCACGGATCTTATCTGCGTTTGCACCTGGTTTATCTATCTTATTGATAGCGAACACCATAGGAACATTAGCAGCCTGAGCGTGAGCAATAGCCTCACGAGTAGTAGGCATCACACTGTCGTCAGCAGCGATAATGATAATAGCGATATCGGTAACCTGAGCACCACGGGCACGCATAGCGGTAAAAGCCTCATGACCCGGAGTATCAAGGAATGTAATATGTCGGCCATTCTCAAGTTTCACATTATAAGCACCGATATGCTGTGTGATACCACCGGCCTCACCGGCAATAACATTAGCCTTACGGATATAGTCGAGTAATGAAGTCTTACCATGATCGACGTGACCCATCACTGTTACGATAGGAGCACGTGGGAGCAAATCTTCCTCATCATCCTCATCCTCGCTGATGGCCTGAGCCACTTCTGCGCTTACATATTCGGTTTTAAATCCAAACTCTTCAGCAACGATATTGATAGTCTCGGCGTCGAGACGCTGGTTGATTGATACCATGATACCGATACTCATACAAGTACCGATAACTTTTGTCACAGGTACATTCATCATCGTTGCCAGTTCATTCGCAGTAACGAACTCGGTCAGTTTGATGATCTTGCTCTCTGCTCTCTCCTCCATACGCTCTTCAGCCATACGTTCCTGTACGGCATCACGTTTGTCCTTACGGTACTTAGCACCTTTCTTATTCTGGCTTTTACTTGTCAGACGAGCGAGAGTCTCTTTTACCTGTTTTGCAACATCCTGTTCGTTAACCTCCAATGGTCTGACGTTCGGTTGGTTGCGGCGACGGTTACGGTTTCTATTAGCGTTATTATTGTTATTATTACCGTTATTTCCGCTATTGTTGTTTCCGCTATTATTCGGGTTGGTACCGCTATTGTTGTTACGGTAACGATTGCGGTTATTATTGTTATTATTATTGTTGCTATTGCTGTTGCTGCTGTTGTTATTATTGCTGTTCTGATTTACAGCAGCATTAACGTCGACACGTTCTTTATTGATGCGTACACGTTTTTTACGTTCACTGCTAGCTACATTACTCTGGTGAGTTTTCTCCTCACGCTCTTTACGGCGTTCCTCTTTCGTCTTCTTCTTAGGACGAGTGCTCTGGTTAATAGCATCGAGGTCAATCTTACCAAGCACATTAACCTTAGGAGCCATTTTTGACTCACTCTTCAATGTAAATATGCGTGGTTCCTCAGGAGTAGCAGGAGTAACAGGAGCCTCAACTTTCTTCTCAACAGGTGGCTGTTGAGGTTTCGGTTGCTGCTGAGCCTGTTGCTGTATAGGTTTGGGCTGTTGCTGATATTGAGGATGCGGTTGTTGAGAGCGTGGCTGTTGCTGAGGTTGCTGTGCCATTTTCTGTGCAGGCTTAGGCTGTTCTGGCCTAGGCTGCTGCTGGGGTTTGGGTTGTTGATTCTGCATCGATTGCTGACGTGGTTGAGTCGGCTGCTGATGTTGAACAGGTTGCTGTACAGGCTTAGAAGTCTCAATTGGTTTTGGTTGTTCTAGCTTTGGTTGTACAGGTTCAGGTTGTTCCTCTTTTTGCGGACTGGCCACAGGGGCAGTTGCTTTAGGAGCCTCACTCTGCAATGGTTTTTCAACCTCAACGGCAGGTTTCTTTTGTTCTGGCGCATTAACGACGGCAGGGTGCACCTTTGTTTCATTTACATTTGTAACTTCTGAGGCAGCAGATACCTTAGCAACGGGAGATTTCCCGATACTTTCCAAATCTATTTTTCCTATAGGTTTGTATGTAGAATGATTACTATGAAGAAGAGACTCTGCGCTCGTTTCCGACTTAGTACGGTCAGACTTCTTGTCCTTAGAATGTACGTGGATAAGTTTTTCAGCCTGATTCCTCAGATCTTTGTCACCTTTGAACTCACTGACAAGTGCGTCGTATTGTTCATCACTGATTTTGGTATTCGGATCTGCCTTGACTTCCCCAAGATTCTTCTTCAGCAGGAAGTCCACTGCCGTCTGAACTCCTACGTTTAATTCTCGTAATGCTTTGTTTAATCTGATGCTCATTTATTATTTCTTATTTCTCAAATTCTGCTTTTAATACTCTTAATAAGTTATCAACTGTCTCCTCCTCGAGGTCGGCCTTTTCAACCAGCAACTCGCGCGGAGCATTGATAACAGCCTTGGCCGTATCAAGTCCAATAGCTTTGATTGCATCGATGACCCACTGGTCAATCTCGTCTGCAAACTCATCCAAGTAGATATCCTCGTCAGCCTCTGAAGCTTCTACCTCGCGGAATACGTCGATAGTAAATTCAGTAATCATACTGGCAAGTTTAATGTTCATACCTTGTTTTCCGATAGCAAGAGAAACCTCCTCAGGCTGAAGGAACACTTCTGCCTTATGATTCTCTTCATCGATAGTCACACTCGATACCTTTGCGGGACTTAGAGAACGCTGAATAAAGAGCTTAAGATTTGATGTATAGTTGATTACATCAATATTCTCGTTACAAAGTTCGCGAACTATTCCGTGAACACGACTACCTTTCACTCCCACACAAGCACCTACCGGGTCAATGCGGTCATCATAACTCTCTACAGCCACTTTTGCACGTTCACCGGGTATTCTGGCTATTCTCTTAATCGTAATAAGGCCGTCAGCAATCTCAGGAACCTCAGCCTCAAGAAGGCGTTCGAGGAACATCGGACTGGTACGGCTCAAAATAATCTTAGGATTATTGTTCTCATTGTCTACACGCAGGATGACAGCACGCACTGTCTCACCCTTACGGTAGAAATCAGAAGGAATCTGCTCTGCCTTTGGCAAGATCAGCTCATTACCCTCGTCATCCATGAGAAGAAGTTCACGTTTCCACATCTGGTACACCTCACCGCTGATAACCTGTCCAACACGATCTTTATACTTGTTGTAAAGACTGTCATGTTCAAGTTCCAGAATTTTTGATGCCAGTGTCTGACGTAAGTTAAGTATCGCACGACGGCCGAACTTGGCAAAGTTCACCTCCTCGCTCACTTCCTCGCCTACCTCATAGTCTGACTCGATCTTCTGTGCATCCGAGAGTGATATCTCCTTATTCTCGTCCTGCACCTCGCCATCAGCGACGACGGTACGGTTGCGGTGAATCTCGAAATCTCCTTTGTCAGGATTGACGATGACATCGAAATTCTCATCGCTGCCATACATCTTCGCGATCACATTGCGGAAACTCTCTTCCAAGACGCTGACTAATGTAGTACGGTCAATGTTTTTAGTCTCTTTGAACTCCGCAAAGGTCTCAAACATGCTGGGACCTTCATCAATTTTCTTTGCTGCCATAGCTTTACTTGAAACTTATTAAGTATTTTGTATATTTTATTTTATCCATCATGAATGTCTTATCGACATTCGTAAGTGTCGGGCGTTTTGCCCCGTCAGCCTTCACTTTCTCCTTTACAGTAACAACGAAGTCATTGCCTTCTACGGATTTAAGGACTCCGCGTTCTTTACGACCGTCCTCCGTAAGCACCTCCACCTCTTTGCCGATGTGGTTAACATATTGCTGTATCACCTTGAATGGCTGTCCGATACCGGCACTGCCTATTTCAAGTTCATAATCCTCCTCGTCACGATTTAGACGACTCTCGATAAATCGACTTAGCTTGACGCAGTCCTCAATCCATACACCATCGGCATGATCAATCTCGATAACGATTTTATCATCGCGACTGATGTTGATGTCGACCAAAAAGTAATCGTTGCCCTGCAACCATTCATCAACTAATTGTTTAACAACGTTTTTATCTATCATTTGTATTGCTATTAAAAATGAAAATGAGGAGCTTTTCCAAGCCCCTCATTCCACTGAACGCTGCAAAATTACTATTTTTTTTTCTCTTTTACAAGAATTTATCTAATTATTTCAATAAAAAGGGTATTTTATCACCATTATTATAAAGAAAATGGTCACAAATTACTGTTTTTATTAAAAAAGACACATATCATTTTATTTATTTCTTTGTTGCGTGAGACGAACTTAGTATCTGATTATAATCCTTTGGAGACTTAAGCAGACGACAAGCTTCTTTCATCACTTTGTCATAGCGCAAATTAGCCTCCATCGAACCCTTCTGATAATAATAATAGCCCAAGATATCGTTGACCATCACCATTTTAATCTGATCTTTGTACAGATCCATATCTTTCGAAAGATTATGTGAAAGTTTAACCTCTAACGCCTTAAATTCGTTTTTTGCATCATCATAATAACCTTCAAACTTGGCTATTTCTATCAGCTTCTTAAGGTTACTCTCGCTCTGCAAGTCGTATGTAAAACCACTCTTCAGAACACGCTGTTTAAACTTTTCATAATCAGAATCTGAGATATCAAAGACAGATGGTGCTGCCACAGTAGGATGTTGGGCACAATATTCGGCCTCATAATCAAACAACACTTCTGTCGTATCTTTCGCACTGAGTGTCAAGCCAAAGACAAGATTAGGCATCGTATCGCTTTTCACCTCAATATCAGGCTTGATACCGCCACCATCACGCACTTCACGACCCTTTGAGGTATAAAAGACATGCGTCAGGCTGTCAGGAATATGTTCTGTATAACCACCATTTGCATTATGTTTATAATTAATAGCTTGTATACAACGACCGCTAGGAATATAGTACTTACCTGTAGTAAGTTTAAGATTTCCGTTATACGGAACATCCATTGGCATCTGAACCAATCCTTTGCCATAAGTTCGCGTACCTAATATAATACCCCTATCAAGATCCTGCAGAGAGCCGCTGGTTATCTCACTGGCACTGGCAGTCTCCTCATTCACTAATACAGCCACAGGAATAACCGTATCTATGGGTTCAAGTCTCGTGACATAATCGGAATTTGCCCGTTTCAGTTTTCCTTTAGTGGAAACAATTGTCAATCCCTTCGGAACGAACATATTGACGATATCCACAGCTTCCGATACTGAACCGCCGCCATTATTTCGGAGATCGAGCACAATACCACGGGCTCCTTTCGCCTTAAGGTCAATAAATGCCCGTCTTACGTCTTTTGAGCAATCTTCTGTAAAACTATTAAGGTTTATATATCCAATGCTGTCTTTTTGCATCCCATAATATGGGACAGCCGGCATTTTGATGGTACGACGGGTAATCTTAAAAGACATTACTTTTCCCGTGCTTGGACGTTTAACTTTAAGCACGAAACTTGTACCGGCGTCGCCCCTCAGCCGGTCGCTCACCTCACTCGTATTCTTATTGGTCATTAGCGTATCATCAATACTGATGATAATATCACCTTTCTTTAATCCGGCTTCAGCAGCAGGCATACCCTCATAAGGCTCATCGATGACTACCCTGTGTAGCTTCTTATGATAACGAATCAGCGAACCTATTCCGGCATATTTTCCGGTCAACATCATTTTAAGCTCCTTCACGTCATTCTCGGGATAATAGACTGTATAGGGATCTAGTCCTTCCAACATCGCTTTTATGGCGGTACCAACAACCTCCTTTGGATTAAGTGTATCAACATACATCAAATCCAGATTCTTATATATATAGTTGAACACGTCAAGATTCTTAGTTACCTCGAAGTTATGATTTTTTGCGTCTTGTGCAGATATCGGAGATACTACCACAAACATAATTATAAGATATAGCAAACGTCTTTTCATATTTTAAAATAATTAAATGCGGGTACAAAAGTACATGAATAATGTTATTCAGCTGCTATTTTAGGCCTTTTTTTATTGTATTTTAGTGAGAAAAGCAATTTTTTCTCCAAAAAACTTGCACAATTCAAAAAATGCTTGTACTTTTGCACTCGCAATTCAGAAATGAAAGCACTGCTTCAATAGCTCAGTTGGTTAGAGCACCTGACTGTTAATCAGGGGGTCGTTG
>DAIOSW010000112.1:0-6891 GCA_036752365.1 Prevotella sp. | reverse complement strand
GTATTATATACAATTAATAAAGATACATTAATATCCTATCCTAATGCAAAGGGGTCATCCTACTCAATACCAAATTCTGTCACGACAATAGGGATGGGGGCTTTCGCAGGTTGTAGCGACATAACCTCAGTAACGATTCCAAACTCTGTCAGTTCTATTATAGATTGGGCTTTTGAGTATTGCAGGAGCATAAAATCCATAACGCTTCCAAGCTCTGTAACATCCATTTATGGAGATATCTTTTATAATTGTGACAGCTTGACATCAATCATATCAGAAAGCAACACGCCTCCTAACGTAGGATGGCATTTCTATGGTATAGTCCCATCTGCCGTCACCCTTTATGTTCCAATAGGTTCAAAAGATGCTTATTCATCGGCAATAGGATGGAAAGATTTTACGAATATTGTAGAAATGGATATGGAAGCAGTTAAGTCACAAACATATGGAAAGATTCCTGTGACGAAAACTTATTATTCAGTTTCCGGAAGAGAAACAGGTTCTGCCCAAAAAGGAATAAATATAGTAAAGGAGACATACCGTGACGGTTCTAGTAGGTCATATAAGGTCATTGTAAAATAAGATACGGGCTATTTACTCACTATTATATAGGAACCGTCTGCATATTATATGATGCTGACGGTTCTTCTTCTATTGTTCACATTCGCAAGAAAAAGGACTGAGGTCACTGATTAAATTTTATTTATTTAAGAAGAAAGTCGCAGAAGTAATACGTTTTTGACTAGAAATTGAGTAAGTTTGCACCGGAAAATAAAAAACGATGCTACAACTAAACAATTTCTACAAAGCACGATTCGTCTTGAGCAAGATTCTACGCAAGATAGAACTTGTACATGCACTTAAGATCAATGAGGAGTGTGATGTATATCTTAAACCAGAATGTCTCCAGAAGACAGGATCATTCAAAATACGTGGTGCTTATTACAAAATTTCGCAACTTTCTGAAGAGGAGAAATCGAAAGGCGTCATCGCCTGTTCTGCAGGAAACCATGCTCAGGGTGTGGCTTTAGGTGCAACGTCGATGGGGATAAAGTCACTGATTTGCCTCCCTGAGGGTGCGCCTATTAGCAAAGTAGAGGCAACCAAACGATTGGGTGCAGAGGTTTGCTTAACACCGGGTGTCTACGATGATGCCTATCAAAAGGCGTTACAACTTCGCTAAGAACTGGGGTACACCTTCATCCATCCGTTTGACGATGAGAACGTGATTGCCGGACAGGGCACTATCGGTCTGGAAATACTAGATCAGCTGCCTGATGTGGAGGCTGTTGTTGTGCCTGTAGGTGGCGGTGGACTGATTTCCGGTATTGCCTTCGCAGTAAAGTCCCTTAACCCGAAGATTAAGGTCTACGGTGTGCAAGCAGCTGGTGCTGCAAGTATGGTACAAAGTCTGCACGATCATAAACAGGAGAAACTTCCATCTGTATCTACTATTGCGGATGGTATCGCAGTAAAGGAACCGGGATCGATTACATTTGAAACCTGTTCAAAGTACGTAGATGACATCGTCACAGTTAGCGAAGACGAGATATGCGCAGCTATTCTGAGACTCATAGAGAGTGAGAAGATGGTAGCCGAAGGAGCCGGTGCCGCAAGTGTGGCTGCCGTGATGTACAATAAGATTCCCGTCAAAGGAAAGAAGATTATCTGTGTGGTTAGCGGTGGTAATATCGATGTTACGATTCTGAATCGTGTGATCAACCGTGGACTGGCAAAGAGCGGACGTCTATGTGCCATTGATCTGGAGTTGGATGACCAACCAGGCAAACTGGTTGATGTTTGCTCCGTGATTGCCAAACTGGGCGGTAACATCATCAGCGTGCACCATGAACGCACAGCAACCTGCGAGAAAGTGAATGCTTGCGTGTTAAGGGTAACAGCAGAGACAAAGAACATGGAGCATATAGAAGAGATTAAGAAAACACTAGAGAATAAAGGATTTAAATTAATTTAAAATATAAAGGTTATGAAAGTATTACACTCTGATCATGCACCAAAAGCACTTGGCCCATATAGTCAGGCCATTGAAGTAAATGGATTTGTTTTCACATCCGGTCAGATTCCAATTGATCCGGCTACAGATAAATTTGTGGAAGGTGGTATCAAGGAACAGACTCGTCAGTCACTCACAAACATACAGAATGTACTGAAAGAGGCAGGTATCGATCTTAGCCACGTAGTAAAAACAACCGTTTTCCTGTCTGACATGGATAACTTTGCTGAAATGAATGAGGTTTACGCTGAGTTCTTCGTCCAGCCTTTCCCAGCACGCTCTGCCGTGGCAGTAAAAACATTGCCAAAGGGTGCTCTGGTAGAGATTGAATGTGTGGCAGTGAAGTAATACACAAGCCGTTAATTGATAATATTATCAAAGAGGTGTATCATTTTTGATACACCTCTTTGTTTAAGTACCTTTCAATTCGATAACTTTCGTAATGCCGATCTGCTCCGTAAAACCTTTATCATGGGAGATAACCAATAGGGTTCCCTGATAGTTTTTAATGGTTGTTGTCAAAATATCAAGACTTTGCAGATCTAAATTATTGGTGGGTTCATCAAGGATAATAAGATCTGGAATATGATTTGATATCATCAGGCAACAGAGATACAGTCTCATTTTCTCGCCTCCGCTCAGTACACAACAAGGTTTTTCCCACATCTCTTGAGGGAACAAAGCCCGATGGAGGCGCAACTTTATTTCGTGATCCAAAAGCTTGCAGGAATTAGATTGTCGAGCCAATTCCAATACTGTCTGTGAAGTATTCACTTGGCTATATTCCTGGTCAAGATAGATAAAAGAAAAATCGTTTCTCATGATATCTCCGACACTTGGTGATAACAATCCTGTCAGCAATTTCAGAAGCGTCGTTTTCCCCGTTCCATTGTCTCCTGTCAAATGCACCCGTTCCCCACTCCTTATCTCTACATGAAGAGTGTTCTGCCAAAGAAGATCTCGTTCTGGATAGTTAAAGTTCAACTCATGTGCAGAAACCAACAACTTACCTTTGTGGAGCAGGGTATTATCAATATTTAATCTCAGATCACATCTTGTGTCCTGACTTTGACGCAGGTCACTTAATCTTTGACTGTTTTGACAAATAATCTCCGTATGTTTGTCCTTCAGCTTTGCACAGGAATTCTCTCCAGAGTTTCTAAATCCTTTACGTAGGATACGTATCACCTGTTCTTTATTTTTCTCTCCTTGCCGAGAACGTTTTTCCTGACGTTCACTTACTTCTTGCGCTTTCTTGCGAGCAAGTCTTAATGCTGTTTCTTCTGCATTTATTTTTTGAGTCAGTGCTTGCTCCTCTATGGCTTTCTGACCTTGATAAAAATGATAATTTCCGCCATACTGTTTGAGTCCCTTGATGGATAGTTCATCCGTTTCATCCAGTAGATTTAATAATGTGACATCATGACTTACAACAATCATTGTTGCCTTGATATTGGATACCATCTCATAAAGTTTTTGACGACTTGTATAGTCGAGATGATTTGTCGGCTCATCAAAAATGATTGTTTGAGGCTTATGGATAAGAATACCAGCTAGGAGAAGTTTTGATTTCTCGCCACCACTTAATAAATCGACAGATGTTGAAAGTTCTACGCTTGACAATCCCCAGAAATCAAGAGCCTCTCGGTAACGTGATTCTATGTTCCAATCATCATTTAATATTTCATAGTTCTTGTAATCATGACTGCCCTCACTGATGGCTTGTAATGCTTTTATCTTATCTGATACGCCCAAGATTTCACCCACAGACAAACTAGTAGAAAGGAGTTGTTGGGGTATATAATATGGAGAAGAAGAACACTGAATACTACCGGAAGAAGCGTTCAACTTTCCTGCAATGATTTTCAACAGAGTGGACTTTCCTACTCCGTTATTTCCTATAATAGAAACTTTTCTACCTGACAGAACCGACAAGTTGATGTTCTCAAATAATACGGGCTGGTTATAGTAGTGGAATGACACTCCACTCAGAATAATACTCATATATAGATACAATTAATAGTGGTCTTCTGCGAAGACCGTTAAACCGAAAATGTTTATCTCTTGTTAAGTGTCGGTTTAGTAAAACCGGCTATTAATTGTTTATTCTCATTGGAGTATTTTAAATATTCGTTGCAAAGTTAGTATAATTATTTAAATTCACCAAATCTTTTTTTCATTGGAGATTTCAAATAACATAGAGAACAGACCATAACTTAAAATTATAAATCAGGATGTATTAGGATCAAATCATCACTTACTTGCTACGTTTCACCTTATACTTATCGAACCCTTCTCCGTAAACACCAATAACTGCACTCTGAGAGACAAATGCTGTAGGATCTATTTCATCTATGAGACGAAAGATAGTGCCCGACTCTCTACGTTTCGCAAGCACAAAAAGCATTTTTACATCATGACCAGAATAAAATCCCTGCGCATTGATCACAGTACATCCACGGTGAGGATTCTCATTGATGCGGTGGCCTATCTCATCATATTTGTCTGAGATAATAAAGAACTGAACTGAACGACGCATGGAATTAACCACCTGATCTATACAAAAGGCTGTGATAAAGAGTACTACATAACCGTAGATAACCTTCTCCCAATCTTTCAGAACGATATAACTGGATGTGACGATAATCACATCGCATATCAGAATGACCTTACCTAGGGATATATCCCTATATTTATTGATAATCGCAGCAATAATGTCTGTTCCACCCGTACTACCATTTGATGACAATCCCAATCCTACGCCACAGCCTGTGAATACAGCCCCTATCACACTAGCCATAAATGGCTGATCCTGAAGCAAATGCAAATCAGCCGTAAATATACGGAATGCAGATAGAGAAATGGTTAGTACGACAACTCCATAAATGGTTTTGATGCAGAATTTCATGCCTAAGAGCCTCAGTGCAAATATCATCAGTACGGCATTGATACCAAAATAAGTATATTCAACAGGGATTCCTAAACCCCAGAACACGATTGATGAAACACCGGATACACCACCGGTTGTGATATTATTAGGTAGCAGGAACACAGTCCACCCAATACAATACGATAACATAGCTATGGTTATCAGCACATAATCACGAACTTCTTTAAAAAGATTCTTTCTTTCTACTCTAATTGATTTCATCTTTCTGGATTTTGGGAACAAAGGTAAAACAAGAAAAGAAAACGGCAAAATAAATATTCAAAAAATATAGACGGTAAGGCCAAAAAAGATATTTTAGCAGTAATGGGAACTTATTCCGTGATTTATTTGAAACGAAAGAATAAAATAAGATTATCTTTGCAAAAGATTATATAATTAAACGATACACAAACTAATTGGTATATACATGAAGAATTTAAAATACATCATATTATCAAACTTGATTGCCATTGGTTCTGCTTTACCTTTATGGGCTGAAAACAGAATGGACAGTCTGTCTATTAATGACATTGTCGTGACAGGCTCTCGTAACAAGACGGACATACGCTACCTTCCACTTTCCATTTCTGCAGTCGACCGCAGTCAGATTGAAAATCGATATGAGCAGTCTCTTCTTCCATTACTGACAGAACAGGTTCCCGGTCTCTTTGTTACAGACAGGGGAATCATGGGATATGGATTGTCCACAGGTTCGGCAGGAGGAATCAAGATACGTGGTATTGGTGGAAGTCCTACGACAGATGTATTGATTCTAATCGACGGTCATCCTCAGTTTATGGGACTTATGGGACATTCACTAGCCGACACTTACCTATCACAGTTCGCAGACAGAGTGGAAATTGTACGCGGACCATCATCAGTACTATACGGATCTAACGCAATGGGTGGGGTGATTAACATCATAACACGTAAGCAAATTAATGATGGTTTAAGTAATCATATCCGGATCGGTAGCGGATCTTACGGTACCTTTACCAGCGAGTACACTGGATTGTTGAAAAAAGGCAAGTTAAGTGGTGTTCTGGCAGGTTCATATAACCGTACTGATAACCAGCGAAGCAATATGGGGTTCGACCAAGCGGGTGGTTATACCAAGCTCGGTTATGACATCTCACGACAATGGAACCTTTCCGCAGATGTCAATGTAACCCACTTCAACTCTTCAAATCCGGGTACAGTAAGAAGTCCATTAACAGACAACGACATACACATCACACGAGGCATGACATCGGCCTCGTTGAAAAATGACTATCTATATACATCTGGGGCCCTTACACTCTTTTACAACTGGGGGCATCACAAAATAAACGATGGTTATGCCGCAGGAGCCACCCCGAAAGATTATCTGTTTTATTCTAATGACAAGATGATGGGGATGAACTGGTATCAGACTGCAAATCTCTTTATTGGCAACCGTACCACATTTGGTTTCGATTACCAGCATATAGATGGTAAAGCATGGAACTCATACAAAAACGGGACGGATACATATCTGGCAGACAAGGCTGCTGATGAGATTGCCGGCTATGCAGATTTCCGCCAGACGCTACTGTCTATTCTAACAGTTGATGCAGGACTGCGTTTTGATCATCATTCAAAAAGTGGTAATCAATGGGTTCCACAGATAGGAATGAGTATTCAACTGCCGCAGAATGCAGAACTGAAAGCTATTGTGAGTAAAGGCTTTCGCAATCCAACGCTCAAAGACTTATATCTTTTTAATTCAAAAAATCCCGACCTGGCTCCTGAGCGTATGATGAATTATGAGATATCTTTCTCCCAAAACATCCTGGAAGGACGTTTGAGATACGGAGCAAATATCTTTTATATTGATGCAACTAATATGATTGAGACTGTAGTAACTAATGGAATGCCGCAAAATCAGAATACAGGAGCCATGAAGAACTGGGGTATAGAAACAGAAATT
>DAIOSW010000111.1:0-6903 GCA_036752365.1 Prevotella sp. | reverse complement strand
GATAGAAACATATATTGATGGAGACTGGGTGAAGGCTAAAGGTACTACCCTCGGCTCTGACGACGGTATGGGTGTGGCAGCCATCATGGCCATCATGGAAGCTACCGACCTCAAACACGGTCCTATCGAAGCACTCATCACGGCCGACGAAGAGACAAGTATGGTGGGTACTAACAACCTGAAGGAGGGTATCCTGAAAGGTGATATCATGCTCAACCTCGACACAGAGACAGAAGGAGAGATGATTATTGGTAGTGCCGGTGGCATCGATATCACAGCCGAACTGGAATACAAGGATGCAGAAACCGACAAGAATGACATTGCGGTCAAAGTTTCGCTGAAGGGATTGCGGGGTGGTCACTCCGGACTGGAGATCAACGAAGGTCGTGCTAATGCCAACAAGTTAATGGTCAGATTCGTCCGTGAAGCTATTGCCAGCTATGAGGCAAGACTGGTCTCTTGGAACGGTGGTAACATGCGTAATGCCATTCCTTTCGAATGTGAGGTGATCATGGCAATACCACGCGACAGAGAGGAACAGTTGTCTGTTCTGGTTGACGAGTGCCAGAAACTGTTCAACGAGGAATACAAAGGCATTGAAAAAGATATCGAGCTGAGCATGGAGATTACCGACCTGCCCGACACACAGGTTCCCGAGGAGATTCAGGACAACCTCGTAGATGCTATCTTCGCTTGCCATAACGGCGTCATCCGCAATATTCCGACCATTCCAAGTATCGTGGAGACATCATCCAACCTTGCCATCATCAATATCGGCAACGGCAAGGCCAGTATCAAGATTCTGGCCCGCAGCTCGAGCGACAGCATGAAGGAATATATCTCTACCACTCTTCAAAGCTGCTTCAACATGGCAGGAATGCGCGTCACGCTGAGCGGAGAATATGGCGGCTGGGATCCTAACACCGACGGGGAGACCATCAAACTGATGGAGAAGATCTACAAGGAACTCTTCGGCGTCAGCCCTACAGTACAGGTGGTACACGCAGGACTGGAGTGCAGCGTCATCCTGTCCAAATATCCTAACCTCGACATCGTATCGTTCGGTCCTACATTGTGTTCTCCTCACACAGCCAGTGAGAGGGTTTTTGTACCTTCCATTGACAAATTCTGGAAACTGCTCATCGCGACACTGGAGCAAATCCCCGAAAAATAAGAGATAATTGACGTTTCGTCGAGCAAAAAAACTTTTTTTTGCTTGGCGAAACACTTTTTTTTAGTACTTTTGCAACCTGAAATCAAGATATTAACAATTAATATGGACGACTATCACGCGGATAATATGAATTTATAGGACGGAGGGTTTGCTAAGATAAGCTTACTCCCTTCCCCATTATCATATTCAGAGAATAAGCTTATGAAAACATTCTGGAATACAAATCACTGCTTGAAAAGTATAGACGAGTGGGAGCCCAATTGCTGGGTACAGATCACCTGCCCCACCGAAGAAGACCTAGATTTTCTTCAAGATCATTTTAAAATACCCGATTATTTTATATCCGACATCAGCGACACCGACGAGCGTGCCCGCTATGAGTATGACGACGGATGGATGTTGATCATCCTTCGTATACCTTATGTAAAAGAAATTCGTTCACGAACACCTTATACGACTGTTCCGCTGGGTATCATCCATAAAGGCGACATCACCATTACCGTCTGCTACTACGAAACGAATATGATGATTGATTTTGTCAGTTTCCACCAGAAACGGAATGAGGGATTTACCGATTCTGTCGATATGATTTTTCGTATCTTCTTATCATCAGCGGTATGGTATCTGAAACGTCTGAAACAGATCAACGGACTGATCGAGAAGGCAAAGCGCAACCTTGACAGAGGCGTGAACAACGAGTCACTGATAGGTTTGAGCCGTCTACAGGACTCACTTACCTATTTCATTACTTCCATACGTGGCAATGAGAACCTGCTTGCCAAACTGAAGTTTAAGCTACAGGTCGACGAGGTGGATGCCGACCTCATCGAGGATGTTAACATTGAGATGAGTCAGGCGAGAGAGACAACCAACATCTATTCCGACATTCTTGAGTCGACAATGGACACATACTCAAGTATCATCAACAATAATATGAATACTGTGATGCGTACTCTTACCTCGGTATCCATCATTCTGATGTTCCCCACACTCATCGCAAGTCTCTTCGGAATGAACCTTCAGAATGGTATGGAAACTTCCAAATGGGGATTCATTATCGCCATGATTATTTCAGTGTTTATTTCAGGACTATCCTGGTGGATTTTCCGCCACAAAAGACTGATTTAAATCATTAAATTAAAAAAAAACGTTTAAAATTAGGTCATTACAATTATTTTAAGTAAGTTTGCAATTCGATAAATGTATGGAAAACCTAACGTTATGATTATGCGGTAACAGAAAATTTATTTTTCTACCAAGTAAGAAACGTCAATGCAATGCAATCATATAACTAAAAAGTGAAATGATGGACTCTCAAGAAATGGCACTAGAAAACGGTGCAAAGCAAGAAGAAAAGAAAGTAGAAGAACTGGAAAAGACAGTAGAGACAACTGAAACTGCTGATACAGAAGTGGCTTCTCAAGTAGAAAATGCTACAGACACTGAGCCTGCAGCTGAAGAACCGTCTGTCTTAAAAGAATATAAGACCAAAGACGAAGTCCTTGACCGCATAAAGGAAATAGCAAGAGATGTTGATAATCCACAGAAAGATGAGATTGATTATCTGAAATCAACATTTTACAAACTCCATATTGCTGAAAAAGACGCTAACTACAAAACTTACATTGACGGCGGTGGTGATCCTGAGAAATATGTCATGCAACCGGATGAAGACGAGGATGTTTTTAAGGCGGAAATGGCTGTCATCAAAGATAAACGTTCCAAAATATTCAAGGAGCAGGAATCCGAAAAAGAGGACAATCTGAAAAAGAAACTCGACATCATCGAGAGAATTAAGGCAATTGCCACCACTCCCGAAGATGCCAACAAATCATATAACGAATTTAAGAAACTCCAGCAGGATTGGAAGGACATCAAGTCTGTCCCTGCCGAAAAAGCAAACGAGCTCTGGAAGAACTATCAGCTCTACGTAGAGCAGTTCTATGACCTGCTGAAACTCAACAGCGAAGCACGTGAATACGACTTCCGTAAGAATCTTGAGATCAAGACCCATCTGTGTGAGACAGCCGAAAAGTTGGCTGAAGAGGCAGACGTCATCAGTGCTTTCCATCAACTGCAGAAGCTTCATCAGGAGTATAGAGAGACAGGTCCTGTATCAAAGGAACTCCGTGAAGAGATCTGGAACAGGTTCAAGGTAGCTTCAACCACGATCAACAAGCGTCACCAACAGCATTTCGAGGAGATGCGTTCCAAAGAGGAAGAAAATCTCGAGAAGAAGACTGCACTCTGCGAGAAGGTAGAGACAATAGCAGCCGAAGAGAACAAGGGTTCAGCAGACTGGGAGAAGCATACGAAGGATATTATTGAGATACAGACAGAATGGAAGACCATCGGTTTCGCGCCTCAGAAGATGAACGTTAAGATCTTCGAACGTTTCCGTGCAGCATGCGATGATTTCTTTGGAAAGAAAGCCGAGCACTTCAAAGAGCTGAAAGAGAAATTCAACGAGAATGCAGAGAAGAAAAAACAACTCTGCGAACAGGCTGAAGCGCTCAAGGACAGCACTGACTGGAAAGCAACGTCAGACAAGCTCATGCAACTCCAGAAAGAGTGGAAGACCATCGGTGTCGTACCTAAGAAGTTGGGAGATGCCCTTTGGAAACAGTTCCTTGGAGCATGTAATCATTTCTTCGAGGCTCGCAACGCAGCAAATGCGGGACAGCACAGTGAGGAGCATGATAATCTGGCCAAGAAACGTTCTATTATCGAGAAATTACAGAATATCGGAGTTGAAGCAGGCGAAAACATCCAGGAGATGGTTCAGCAACTTACAGACGAATACAATGCCATAGGCCACGTTCCTTTCAAAGAAAAGGATAAAGTGTATGCCGAATATCACGAAGTACTCGACAAACTTTATAAAGAGTTGAATATTTCTGTTGCCAAACGTAAGCTTAACAGCTTTAGAAACAACTTAAAAAATGCTGTTCAGGAAGGTGTAAATTCCCTCAACGGTGAACGTGCAAGATTGATGCGCCAATATGAGGCCATCAAACAGGAGGTACAGACATACGAAAACAACCTGGGTTTCCTCAATTCTTCAAGCAAGAAGGGTAACAGCCTTATTGATGAGATGAACCGCAAGGTGCAGAAGCTGAAAGATGATATGGAACTGGTAAAACAGAAGATCAAGGCTATCGACGAAGAGTACAAGCAAAACTAGAATAAGTTCTCCATGAAAATAAAAGAAGATCCCCGCGAAGAAATTCGTGGGGATTTTTATTTGTCTAATTTTTAATGATTGTAGCTTTTATGATTCTGACATCATCGATTGGTCTGTCATGTTTATCTGTCATCACTCGGCGTATCTTATCTACGACATCCATCCCTTCGATAACTTCTCCGAATATGGTATATTGTCCATCCAGAGAAGGTGCTCCACCGTTTGTCTTATATTCTTCAGACATCTCTGTATCAATCTGCACCTGACCGTCGGTCTGCTCATCAAGCTTGGCTTGGATATTACTCAGCTCACTGCCTCTGTAGGTACGACCCCACACGATATAAAACTGACTTGAACATGACGATCGTTCCGGATTTACATCATCGCCCTCTCTGGCCATGCCCAAAGCACCACGCTTATGATAATGATATGGTACGGTAAACTCAGCAGGGATGAGATAATTAGGACTGCTATCGCCAAGAAGTACGCCCTTAGGGGCATGTTTGCTGACAGGATCACCCGCCTGGATAACCCAGTCCTTGATGACCCGATGAAAGAGCAGACTGTCATAAAACCCAGACTTGACCAGCTTGAGAAAGTTGTCACGATGAAGGGGGGTCTCATTGTATAACTCCAGACGGATGTTACCTAAGGAGGTCTCAATAAGTACCTGTGGCCTGTTTTCTGCTGTCTTTGAGATCATCGGTAAAGCGATGACTAAGGAGAGAAATAATAATATATTCTTCATTTTTGGCTATTTTTTATGCAAATATAAAAATTTCTGGACACTTTAAATAATAATTTATCACTTTTTTATCTTGTTCACGCACGATTTTGAAGAGTTCAGACACGATTCAACCCTTTTCATACATTTTCAGACCAAAGGGGGGTTGCAGGGTCGAAAGAAAACTACTAACTTTGCACCATTAAAAAATAATAATTTCTACGTAATAATATTTGTTTAGGTACAGCGAGCGCGCTTCATGCTTTTGTGAAAAAGTAGTAGTCTAATAGAATATTTGCTTTTAATTTCTATAATTATATTTCACCCCAGAGAATAATCGTATTCATCAGGGAAAGTAATATCCACACGGCAACCATTGTCATGTGGATTTTTTTTGAGTCCATAGACAATCTTATTCACATTTCGACTATTAAGCATCTCAAGAGTTTCACGAATGACGCGTGTGCCGGTGCCGGTTCCATCGGTTTGCGGTGTATCACAATCCAGTCCACGTCCATTATCTGTAATCATGACATGTGTGGCATTGTCTACACGTTCTATCGTTATGTCAAGCCTCTTCTCACGATTTAAACCACGCAGCCCATGTTTGATCGCATTCTCGACAGCAATCTGTATCATCATCGAAGGGATAAGGACTTTTTCAATATCCACATCCTCAGCGATATTCATCGTGTAGACAAAATCATCTCCCATGCTTTGGCTCTGAAGTCCTACATAGCCGTCGATAAAGTCGAGTTCCTTGGACAACGGGACACAGAGATGATCGGACTCTTCCAAGCCGTTCCGTATGAGTTTGACAAGCTTCATGATATCGGTAGACTCCTTGCCTTGCTGACGGTTATACAGTTCGTAACTGAGTACATTGAAAACAAAATGAGGAGAAACACGGTTACGAAGTTCCTCCATCCGGAGTTTCATAATATGCTCCTTTTCCTTCTTTAACTGATTCTGTCTCTTGCGGTGGGTATAAATAGAGAGGGTAAAGAAGCCAAGAATCAGTAGGAGGATGATAAAGAGTGCAATGACAAGATATAACTCGGAAGAACGCAAATGCTCCTGGCTCTTGGAAAGACTCAACTCGAACTTCAGGGCCTTGGAGTCCTGCTGATAGCGATAAGCGGTCTCTGCTGTTGCCAGTCGCTGAACCTCGGTTCTGACCGAGTCGCTGACATGCGTAATTCTCTTCAGATAAATCAGCGCATTATGATCATCACCCACACGCGTGAAATAATCCAGCATATATTTATCACGGATATATTGCTGGTCACTTTCGATATTGGTGTATCCATTCTTCTTATCCAAGATCTTCTTGACCTCCTTGAGCTTGTTCTGCCGGAGCAGAATGGCGATGTTCTGGGTGTCCAGATAATAAAGAGCAAGTTTATTATTGCTCTTGACAAAAAAGCCACGGCATTTGTTCTGATAGATTCGGGCAGAATCATCCAGACCGGCTTTCACGTAAGCGTCGGCAAGATTGATCCAGGTGAGGTTCCTATCGAACTCATTGGTCGCTATCGAATCCAGCTGTTGGTTCATCATTCTGAACACACGAAGGGTATTCGGGACATCCTCTTTATAATAATAGAAGTTTCCCAAGGTATTATAATAAAAGAACTTCTGCCGTCCACGCATATAAGGCAATAGTTTTTCTCCCTGTCTCAGATATTTCTCTGCCTCGGAGAAATTTCTCAGGCCGACATACGTCTTTGCCAGGCCGTCGTTGGCCTGAATCTTGATATCCATATTATGCAGGGAGTCGGAAAGGAAAAGAGCCCGACGCAGGCAGGCTGCCCCCCTTGC
>DAIOSW010000110.1:0-6990 GCA_036752365.1 Prevotella sp. | reverse complement strand
ATGTTATGTGACGATTAAAGACTTAAACGAAATTGTGTATATAACTTATTATCAATTACTTAATATACAAACTGTGACAAGGCGATGTTTTTTTCAAAAAGTGATAGAAAACCTCTGGATCTGTTCTTTTGTAAGCCATCAGTAAACCCTATCTGTGGATTTTTACTTTGAATGACTATTTTCTCTATTCTTGATTTTTCCATCATTTAGAGTTCTGTTGCACTGGTGGTGCACCAAAATAACTCGGATAGTTGTCATCCGGATTGATCACAATCTTTTCGAGCACAATCTCTGGATCGATCATGTAGATTTTGAGTGTGTGCATTCCCGCTTTTTGGGTATTAAAACCGACATTCAGCCATCGCATGTTATCGAAAATATCGTTGCGGCGAGGTTGTTTATATCCGACGAGTGCAAGATGTTGATTAGGAGTGGGTAGGGGTTTAAGCACTTTGCTCATAGAGAGACTGGCCTCCGTGTATTCTTTAAACTCATCCACAAGACCTTGTCGTGCATCTATTATCTGAGGTTGTCCGTCATCAATGGATGCTGCAATTCTCAATCCTCTTCCGGGGTTTATATCCTGCACCGGTAATATTCCCAGAAATGCAGTTATTTGACCTTTAGCCGGGATATATATCTTATACTCTAGTCTTGGAGCTGTTGCCAATGTTGCGCTTGGTGCTGTTACGGGACTTATTCCCATACAGCCTTCGGTTCGTCCCAAGTCGGGGAGGAACACCCATTTTGCATCTTTACCCTTTACATTTGCATTGTATTTATTGGCGGGAATTGAGAATTCGCCCAATCCTCCGAAATATGTCTCTTTGGTGACTGGTAATGGATAACCTTCAGCTGTTACCTTCACTGGCACAACGGTTCCATTTTGCATTATCTCTATGGTTCCTTCACCTCTGTTGTCTTTCAGTTTAGACCAGTCGACAGAGACCATGATACGGTTTTCTTTTTCTACCTTCCCTTTGGCCTGGCTCAGTATGATCCAAGGTTTGTCGGCTTTAGCTGTAAAGTCAAAAGAACCAATGCCCCTGTTGAAAATATCAATATAATAAGAGCGATTACTTAGCTGGTCAAAAATCGGCAATTGAGCACTCTGAGTGGTTCCCGGCCATGCTAGTTCACAACCTTCCGTTGCAACCCCCATTGTTGGCACAGAGAGTGGAACAACTTCTTGCATCTCAGGTAACTTATTTTCTTTAGGCATGGACCACTGTTCGTAACCAATATGGATGTCGCTCATCATATTTTTCCATTTCCCTCCTGCTATTGAGTCATTATAAGCTTTACTGAGTCTTTTATCTAACTCAAAAAGTGTCTGAGCCTTATTCGTATAGTCATTTGCAGTTACCCGACCTTGTTTTGCATAGAGGTTATTCTTACCCGCTGCATAATACATTTCAGCCAGACCTGCCGAGGCTTTTACAGGATATAAAACTAACTCGAAATAGGCATCCTTCGCTTCGGGAGCGATTGTCGCTTCGAGTGCTTCTGCTTTGGATTCAACATCATGCCAAAGTTTCATCATACGGTCGGCTTCATGGTAGTTGACATGGCTAAAAATAGTGGAATGCTGTACCTCCGGTTTGCGCATCAAATTATATTTGGAATATTTAGAGACCACATCGGCAATCTCTCCGGCATGTTCCTTCCCAAAGATATTTGCAGCCCATTGGTTGAGATAATCCATGGTTTTGTCAGCAGGTATGGCATTTGGATTCCAGGCAAAACGCATGATAAAGTCAATCGGCAATTCTTTGGGTTTAAGATCACCTACGTTGATAATCCAAATTCGGTCCAGTCCAGTCTGGTAGGCCAGATTTAACTGCTCCCTTAGTTTGGGTATCGTAGTTGTGTTCACCCACCGGTCATTCCAGGGACCGCCGTTCATGTCTATGTGATAATACAGTCCCATGCCACCTTTTCTGTTTTTTTCTTTCTCCGGACCTGTACGACGGATATATCCCCAGTTATTGTCGCAAAACAATAACGTAACATCGTCTGGAACGGTAAAGCCTGCGTCATAATAACGCTGTACTTCGGTAAAGATAGCCCAGAGCTGAGGTACTTCAGCCGGATCTTTTTTATAAATATCATGAATGATTTTTCTCTGACCGTCAATAACATCTTTCAGAACCTTGATGTTTTCTTTGTCGTCACCTTTACCCATCGCTTTGTCACCATCGCCACGCATTCCTATTGTGATCAGATTGTCGAAATTCTTATTCCTCTCCAGACCATCTATGAAGAATTTATCAATGTTCTTCTTGTTGGTTGCGTAATCCCAGTCACCGATTTCTTGTCTGCGTGATGTGTATTCCTTGTGGGCTCTCATCATTGGTTCGTGATGGGACGTTCCCATGACGATGCCATACTCATCAGCTAAAACAGGATCCATTGGATCGTCTTCATTGAAGGCATTGGACCACATAGCCGGCCAAAGGTAATTGGCCTTTAGACGTAGCAACAACTCAAACAAATGAACATACATCTTTGAATTAACGCCACCAAACCGGGCTGTACACCAACCTGTGAAAGAAGGTGACTCATCATTGATAAATATTCCACGGTATTTTACTTTTGGAGATTTCTGAACGTATCTGCCATCTTTGACGAAAAGATGATTCATCTTCTTTATCGGTGCATCGGCCCACCAATACCATGGACTCACACCGATTTTCTCAGAAATATCGTAAATACCATAAATTGTTCCGCGTTTGTCACTACCGGCAACAACCAAATTTCCATCTACTGTCTGAATAATGAAGGATTCCCACTGTCCCTTTATGCCTGAAACATTGATTTTCTTTGAAGCAATCAGTTGATCTATGATTTTGCTTTTACCAATGGTGCCTACTAAGATTGAGCCTTTGGCGGGATGTCGCAGTTTCTCCATGATAGCCGGTTTCGCACCTGAAACTTTACGGATATCCTCACTCAGATCATTTGCGGTACGGATAACACCCTTCCAGTCATCAGGATCAACATATATTGTTGCTGCTTGACCATCAGAAGCAATTCGGAATGTGTTTAAGGTTGCTTCACCGGTAATATACTGGGGGATTGTAAAATAACTATCTCCTTTTGATATTGAGGGATAAAAAACTACTACAGCAAACAATAAAATGATCCTAACGGAATAAAACTTTGTTCTATGACTTGTATTCATTGTGTCGATTTCTATGGTAAATTTGATCATGTTTTAGTTATCGCCAACAAAGATAGGTGATTTTTTGTAAAAAGAAAACATGTTTTCTATGATTTTCCATAGAAAACTGAGATCATGTTGTTTTTTGAATATTCATTCAATAGTTTTTTATAGAGCACAACCATAACAGCTCTTTTGCTTATCAACGAAAATAGCAAAACGGAAGGCCCCGAGTTCGGTGGCCTCCGTTTCTGTCATCCTTAAGTAGAGAAATTAATATTCTGCTGATTCAGATTCATCATCTGAAGTCGTATTCTTCATCATGATCAATGCTTTTATTTTATATTATAGAGACAACTATTGAAAGAAATCTATCAGTCTTGTGGCTAGTTTTTTTCACCGGATAGACGTTTACTTGTGAGCAACATCGGTGAAGAATAGCGATATCCCTAACTGGGATAAAAAAGTAGAGCCACAGGTTAACTAAAGTAACCTGTGACTCTTTTTTCATAGTTTTGTCCCAATCTTAGATAGAATTCAAAAAGATGCAAATATCTGGATCGAGATGAGCATTTGTAAGGAAAATAAAGAAATGTGCCTGATATAACTTTGTTTCACAATAAGGTCATACCAGGGCACATCAAAATACTTACATTGTTTTATTTAGAAAGAGGTGTTTCAGAATTCTTATCCATTTTAACACCCGCATATCCTTCTATACCCATCTCAGGAACATCAAGTCCACCAAGTTCTGCGTCAACGCTAACTCTCATTCCATGAGTGATGAGTCCGATAATCTTAAATACAACCCATCCTATGGCAGCTACATAGATAATGTTGGTCATGACTCCGATGAGCTGTGCTACAAACTGACTTGCATCGCCATAGAAAAGTCCTGTAACAGTGCCTTTCACACCATTCCAACCACTACCGTATGTACCATCAGCAAACAGACCTAAAGATAATACACCCCATGCACCGTTCACACCATGAACAGAGATAGCTCCTACAGGATCATCAATCTTTAATTTTCTTTCAACGAAGAAAGAAGCTTCAATTACCAATACTCCAGAAATAAGACCGATGATGGCAGCACTTCCAACGCTGACAAAGGCACAAGGGGCCGTAATGGCAACGAGACCTGCCAACATACCGTTGACCATCATTGTTGGATCCGGTTTCTTGGTCTTAAACCACCACATATATCCCATAGATGCAAATGCTCCGGTTGCCGATGCGATCATTGTGTTGACAGCAACGACGCTGATTCTCAGGTCACCACCTGCTAATGAAGAGCCGGGATTGAAACCAAACCATCCGAAAGCCAGGATGAAACAACCGACGATTGCCATCGGGATGTTATGACCGGGGATTGCATTAGGAGAACCGTCTTTATTATATTTTCCAACACGCGGACCAATTAACGCAGCACCTACAAAAGCCAGCACACCACCGGTCATGTGAACTACAGAGGAACCGGCAAAGTCGACAACTCCGTGACCTAGTCCGAACATATTTCCAAGTTGTGACAGCCAACCTCCGCCCCATACCCAGTTTCCGAAGATAGGGTAGATGAGGGCACCGACAACAATACCATAGATAGCAAAGGAAGAGAACTTCCAACGTTCTGCCATAGATCCGGTAGGGATTGTAGCTGTTGTATCCATGAAGACCATCTCGAATAAGAACAGGGCAAATACGGCAACGTCATAAGTACCTCCACTGAGGAAGAAGCCGTTTGTGCCGAAAAGTCCGAAAGTATGTCCGAACAGGTTGATGGAGAACTCATTAGCTAAGCCTCCAAATCCGCCTAATGTCCCCAAACTTCCCACACCACCGAACATTAAGGCAAATCCACTGATAAAGAATCCCAGCATGCCTAATGCATAGACCATAAAGTTCATCGCCATCGTATGGTTGGCATTCTTTGCCCTGGTGAGTCCTGTTTCGACCATGGCGAAACCAGCCTGCATAAACATGACAAGAAAGCCTGTAATCAGTACCCATACCATGTTGATAGCCACCTTATTATGACCTACCTGATCTGCAAGTTCAGTCATGGTAGGTTTACCTTGATTGACAGCTGTGACATCATTTACATTTCCAGTTGTAGTACCGGCAGGATCGGGGGCCTTCGCCGCGCCCGCATACGCATAATTCGTTACTGACACAGTCAGTATCATCACTAATACCAATAAAAACTTTTTCATAACATTAATCGTTTATTCTTTATTATACAATGATTCATCTCCCTCTTCACCTGTTCTGATACGATACGACTCGTCTACTGTAGACACAAAGATCTTGCCGTCACCGATTATTCCGGTTTTTGCTGCTTTCAGTACTGCCTGTACTGTTTTCTTCGTATTGATATCACGAACGACTATTGTCAACAACTGTCGTGGAATGTAACTGGTATCATACACTGTACCCCGGTATGATAATTCACCTTTCCTGATTTCATTTCCTACTCCAGTAACATCTGCGTAAGAAAAGAAGTCAATACCTGCCTGACGGAGAGCCTCTTTCACCTCTTCAAATTTTGAGGTGCGGATGATTGCTTCGATTTTTTTCATAACAACTTACTAATTAAATGATTAAAAATATATAGTACCTTTATGTTCTGACCCTTTTTACCTCTCAAATCTTTAATCTATAAGAATGAACTGTTTTGCGAATTCAATCAAATTGTATAAATCTTGGTGCAAAATTAGACAATATGACAATATTTTTATTCATTATATGACAATATGTTTGATATATTTTATCATTAGTGACATAATGTAATGTTTCAAGCTATATTTGATATCAAAATGAAACTATATTCGCAATTATAGTTTCATTTTGATATTATTTTTAAATTTGTGTAACAGATTGTTTAATAACCTTGTTAATAAGCCGTCAGTTTGTGTTCTATCGTGCCATTTTTGCTACTTTAGGACGCACAATAAGGTTCATCCTCTCTTTTAAGAGAATGAATACAACATCAAAATGAACAGATATCAGATGATAATCATCTTATAGAAAATAGGCAAATACTGATGCCCCGATAACAGTCAGGATACCGCATACCACGATAGAGAGTCCACTCATGGCACCTTCTATTGAGCCCATCTCCATCGCCTTTGCTGTACCGATGGCATGAGAGGAACTGCCTATGGCAATACCCTTGGCAATGGGTTCTTCAATCTTCAGTAGCTTAAGGAATTTCTCGGCGAAGATATTTCCGAGTACACCTGTAATAACAATCACAACAACAGTAACCGAGACAAAACCTCCAAGTTCCTGACTCACACTAATACCGATGGCCGTTGTGATGGATTTGGGAAGGAATGTGACATAAGCCTCATGACCGAATCTGAAGAGCAACGCCAACAGCAGTACCGACAGAAGGCTGGAAAGTACTCCGGCTGAAATGCCGGCGATCACTGCCTTATAGTTTTTCTTGAGTAGTTCCACCTGTTGGTAGAGCGGAACAGCCAAACAGATGGTGGCCGGTGTGAGCAGATAACTCAGACAGCTGGCTCCTGCGTTGTATGACTTGTAGCTTACTCTTGAAATCAGAAGGAAGCAGATAATCAGGATGATAGATACCAATAGTGGATTCATCACCGCCCATCCCGTCTTCTTCTTCAGCCACATGCCGATGAAGTAGGCCCCTAAACTGATGAGCACACAAAAAAATACAGAACTCTCAAACATCTCTTTCATTTCTTTCTATCCTTTCCTTTACGTATCACATATTGAGTTACTAATCCTGCCGACGCCATGACAGCAAATGTGGTCACCACCGTGATGATAATATATGCCAACCAGTTGCTGCCAAT
>DAIOSW010000109.1:0-7159 GCA_036752365.1 Prevotella sp. | reverse complement strand
GAGCGTAACATTAACAAGATGATCGTAACACAGGTGCTACCTACATGTCAGATCCAGATGGGTATGACCGAACTGGCTCCCGGAAGTGTATGGAACACGATGCCGGCACATGTACACAGTCGTCGTATGGAGGCTTATTTCTATTTTGAGGTTCCTGAGGAACAGGCTGTATGCCACTTCATGGGTGAGGTTGACGAGACACGTCACATTTGGATGAAGGGCGATCAGGCTGTGCTTTCACCGGAATGGAGTATCCACTCAGCTGCAGCAACTCATAACTATACTTTTATTTGGGGTATGGGTGGTGAGAATCTTGACTACGGAGATCAGGATTTCTCAAAGATCACAGATTTAAAATAACATTACTTACTATTAAATAAAAAAGAAATGAACGAATTTGCTCAAAGATTCTCATTAGAGGGTAAGATAGCACTCGTAACAGGCGCATCTTACGGTATCGGTATGGCTATCGCTACCGGTTTTGCACAGGCAGGTGCTACCATCGTGTTCAACGATCTTAAACAGGAACTTGTTGATAAAGGTCTTGCTGCTTACAAAGAGCGTGGTATCAATGCTCACGGGTATGTTTGTGACGTAACAAACGAGGACATGGTCAATGAACTCATTGCCAAGATTCAAAAAGAAGTGGGAAATATTGATATCCTTGTTAATAATGCTGGTATCATCAAACGTATCCCTATGTGTGAGATGAGTGCGGCTGAGTTCCGTCAGGTTATCGATGTCGATCTTAACGCTCCTATGATTGTGAGCAAGGCCGTCATTCCGAATATGATTAAGGCTGGTCATGGAAAGATTATCAATATCTGTTCAATGATGTCTGAGCTTGGTCGTGAGACTGTATCTGCTTATGCTGCTGCCAAGGGTGGTCTGAAGATGCTTACCCGTAACATCTGTTCTGAATATGGTGAATACAATATCCAGTGTAATGGTATCGGTCCCGGTTATATCGCAACTCCTCAAACAGCTCCTCTTCGTGAGCCTCAGGCTGATGGTAGTCGTCATCCTTTCGATAGTTTCATCGTTGCAAAGACTCCTGCTGCCCGTTGGGGAAACCCAGAGGATCTTCAGGGACCTGCTGTGTTCCTCGCATCAGAAGCATCCGACTTTGTGAACGGTCATATCCTCTATGTTGATGGAGGTATCCTTGCTTATATCGGGAAACAACCTTGATGAAAATAAAAAAGTGGCGCAGAATACTACGTCACTCTATGGTATAAAAAAAGAGACGTCATTTTGATGTCTCTTTTTATTACAATCTAGTTGATCGCCTCTGATAATTCAGCACCAGCTTTGAATTTTGCAACTTTCTTAGCTGCAATCTGAATCTTAGCTTTTGTAGATGGATTGATACCTGTGCGAGCAGGACGCTCATTAACACTGAATGTACCAAAGCCTACCAATGCAATCTTCTCACCGCCCTTCAAAGCGCCTTCAATTGCATTAATTGTTGCATCTAATGCTTTCTTAGAATCAGCCTTTGACAAACCTGAGCCAGCTGCAATCTTTTCGATTAATTCTGTCTTGTTCATAACGTAAAATTTATTAATTAATTAATTGTAACACAAATGTTTGCTTTTTACACGGCAAATATAAGTTAAGTATTTCATAAAACAAACAAAAAATAAAAAAAAGTACCGAATTTCTCGAAAAAAACCGTGTATAAAGCTGATTTTATGCTTATGAACAGATATTTTTCGTAATTTTGCGGTTGATAATTCGTTAATATAACATTAAACATAGTATTGATATGCGCATGATGCCTACTATAACCAAGAATTTGCTTATAATAAACTGCTTGGTCTTTATTGCTACTTACGTCTTCGGCATGCGGGGTGTTGACCTTGGCCATGATCTTGGATTGTACTTCTTCCTATCGCAGGATTTCCATATTTATCAACTTTTTACATACATGTTCATGCATGGAAGTCTGGAGCATATTTTCTTCAATATGTTTGCTCTCTGGATGTTCGGTAGGGTGATAGAAAATGTTTGGGGACCCAAACGTTTCCTCTTTTATTACATTTCTTGCGGTATTGGTGCCGGACTCATACAGGAGCTGGTACAGTTCTCTTCTTATTATATTCAGTTGAGCAATGGCGCGATGGAGAGCTCTACAGTCGGCGCTTCTGGAGCGATCTATGGAGTCTTACTTGCATTCGGCATGCTATTTCCCAACGAACGGTTATTCATATTCCCATTACCCATCCCGATTAAGGCCAAGTGGTTTGTGGCAGGTTATGCCGTCATAGAACTTTTCTCGGGCTTGTCTATCAATGATAATGTTGCTCATTTCGCCCATCTGGGTGGTATGCTGATCGGCTTCCTGATGATCAAATACTGGCAACACAATGATCGAGGCAATAACTATTTCAATAATTCTGGAAGATCACGAGGCAAACAGTTCTTTGAAAACATGAAGAGTCATTGGGATAACCATAAAGGCAATAAATCGAAAATGAGTTCTACCAAAGGTGGAAAGGAGGATATTGATTGGGACTATAATGCCAAGAAAAAAGAAAATCAAGAGGATATTGATAAAATACTCGATAAGATAAGACGAAGTGGATATGATAGTCTCACAAAAGAAGAAAAGCAGAAACTGTTTGATAACAGTAATAAGTCATAGGCCATAAACCATAAACTATGTTTGGGGTTTTAAAGAAGATTACTATACAGATGATGGTCGGGGCAAACATATCCACGATTATCGTGATGCTTCTTGTGGGATTCAGTGATTATATCAATCCTGCCACACATCCTTTGCTAGCATGTATCGGACTTACTTTCCCCATATTTCTGGCCATCAACTTTCTTTTCTTTATATTCTGGCTTATCTTTTACTCCAAAAAGGCATGGCTGCCTCTGCTTGGGTATCTTGTCTGCATCGTTCCTCTGAGAACTTATTTCCCGATAAACTTCCGCCTGGAGCCTCCTGACGGAACAATTAAGGTGTTGTCTTATAATGTTCTGGGTTTCGCTCCTACAGAGACAGATGAAGACGGGAATAACTCTATACTTGAATATATAAAAAACAGTGATGCTGATATTGTATGCCTACAGGAGGCGGTGATGTGTGATGTCAAGAAAGAGGTTGTTGACAGTGTGCTGAGTAAATATCAATATCGTGATACAACTATGATTGTCAGTGATTCCGCTAACAATGCTCTGGCTGTTTACAGTAAGTATCCCATACTGTCAAAGGAAAGAATCAAATATAAGTCAGTAGGGAATGTAAGTATGGCTTATAAGCTGAAGATAGATGGTGATACAGTGCTTGTCATCAATAATCATCTTGAAAGCAATAAGCTGACTCTACATGATAAGTCTCAATATAAACGCATGTTTAAGAATATCAAACGGGATACAGTTGAGGTGGAATCCAAGAAACTTATTGTAAAATTAGGCGAAGCCCTGCAGCTGCGTTGTAAACAGGCTGATGCTGTTGCTGCTTATATTCGGAAGCATAAGAAAATGAGCATAATTTTATGTGGAGACTTTAATGATAATCCGATTTCTTACACACACAGAGTTATAGCTAAAGACCTGAATGACTGCTATGTAAGAAGTGGATTCGGTCCTGGTTTGTCATACAATCAGAAGGGGTTTAATGTGAGAATAGACAACATCATGTGTAGTAATGATTGGAAAAGTTTTAATTGCCGGGTAGATAATAATATCGACGCTTCGGACCATTATCCAATCTATTGTTGGCTGAAAAAGAGATAAAACCTTAAATTTTAGGATGAGAAATTCTTTATAATGTGAAAAATTCACTATATTTGCAGGTCTTTATAAAATCAAGAAACAAATAATAATTAAAATAACATCTAATAAAAAATGCAAAACAAAGGAATTGTAAAGTTTATTGCAGCCTTGCTAACGCTGGTGTGCATCTTCTACCTCTCCTTCTCGTTTGTAACACGTCATTATGAAAGTAAGGCGAGTAAAATGGGAGAAGCGGCAGGAAAGGAATACCTGGACTCTCTTTTGAATGAGAAGGTTTATCTTGGTGCTTACACCTTAAAGGAGTGCCGTGAAATGGAAATCGGTCTCGGTTTGGACTTGAAGGGCGGTATGAACGTCATTCTCGAGGTTTCTGTACCGGATGTAGTCGAGATCCTTGCCGATCACAAGACTGATCCGGCATTTGTCAAAGCGATGGCTCAAGCTAAGGCAGAGTCGGAACAGAGTCAGAAAGACTTCATCTCGTTGTTTATCAGAGATTACAAGCAGTTGGCTCCCGGTAGCCGTCTTGCAGAGCTTTTCGCTACACAACAGTTGAAAGGTAAGGTAACAACTCAGAGTTCAGACGCTGAGGTTGAAAGTGCTATCCGTTCGGAAGTTTCAGCTGCAGTAGATAACTCATTCAACGTTGTACGTAACCGTATTGATAAATTCGGTGTTGTTCAGCCAAATATCCAGAAGCTTGAAGGTCAGATGGGTCGTATCATGGTTGAAATGCCTGGTGTAAAAGATCCTGAACGCGTTCGTAAATTGCTTCAGGGTAGTGCCAACTTGGAATTCTGGGAGACGTACAATGCTAATGAGATTACCCCGTTACTCTCTCAGCTAGATTCAAAACTCATTGGTGACGTTGCAACTGACAGCACATCAGAGAAGTCTGCTGAAGTGGCTAAAGGTGATTCCGCTAAAGCAAAAGTAGCTGCTCCTGTAAAGGGAGAGACTAAGGCTGACCTTGCTGCCGCTTTGAAGGGTAGCGGTAAAGGTTCGAAGGCTACTCCTACTGAGGCAACAGCAAAAATGAAGAAAGAGCATCCATTACTCTCAATGCTTCAGCCTTCACAGACGAAGGCAGGTTGTGTTGTTGGATATGCCAGCTACCGTGATACAGCAGCGATAGACAAAATATTGTTATCGGAAGATGCAAAAATGATTCTTCCTTCTGATTTGAGTTTGAAGTGGGGCGTTAAAGCTGCTGACTTCGACAAAAAGGCCGAGATATTCGAACTTTATGCTATCAAGGTAACAGAACGCAATGGACGTGCTCCTCTTGAAGGTGACGTTGTTACAACTGCCAAAGATGAGTTTGATCAGTTCAACCATCCTTGTGTAAGCATGAGCATGAACTCTGACGGTGCACGCCGTTGGGCTCAGCTGACAAAAGCTAACGTAGGTAAGGCTATCGCTATCGTTCTTGATAATTATGTTTATAGCGCACCGAACGTAAACAATGAGATTACCGGTGGTAACTCACAGATTACAGGTAACTTCACCATTGAAGATACAAAGGACTTGGCAAATACGTTGAAGTCAGGTAAGATGCCTGCACCTGCACATATTGTTCAAGAGGATATTGTTGGACCTTCACTGGGTCAGCAGTCTATTAATCAGGGTCTTATTTCGTTCGTTGTAGCATTTGTCGTATTGATGATATTCATGTGCTTGATGTACGATTTTATCCCCGGTATGGTTGCCAATACTGCATTGATTGCCAACTTCTTCTTTACGATGGGAATTCTAACGTCCTTCCAGGCGGCACTTACCATGCCTGGTATAGCCGGTATGGTTCTCTCGTTGGGTATAGCCGTCGATGCGAATGTGCTCATTTATGAACGAACAAAGGAAGAGCTAAGGTCTGGTAAGAATGTTAAACAAGCGATTGAAGAGGGTTATAAGAATGCGTTCTCTGCAATCTTCGACTCTAACTTAACGTCTATATTGACTGGTGTTATCCTCTATTATTTCGGAACAGGACCTATCCGCGGTTTTGCAACAACCCTGATCATCGGTATCGTATGTTCATTCTTTACAGCAGTTTATATGACTCGTCTTGTATATGAACATCAGATGAAGAAAGACAAATGGTTGAACATGAACTTCGTTACCCGTATGTCTAAGAATCTAATGCAGAACACTCATTTTAATTTCATGGGTATATATCATAAGACATTTGCCTTCGTTGGGGTTTGTCTGGTTGTATTCATCGCAAGTTTTGCTCTTCGTGGTCTAAGTCTTAGCATTGATTTCACCGGTGGTCGAAATTACGTAGTACAGTTCCAGAATCGTGTTGAACCGGAGCAGGTTAAAAATGCATTGGCTAATACATTTGA
This sequence comes from Prevotella sp., assembly GCA_036752365.1. Lineage (GTDB taxonomy): Bacteria > Bacteroidota > Bacteroidia > Bacteroidales > Bacteroidaceae > Prevotella. The sequence continues at coordinate 1,067 of DAIOSW010000109.1, read as the reverse complement.
GAATAGTACTGTGAATGCCCTGTCATTAGGAACTGATCATAAGACTATCCGTATCTCTACCAACTATATGATTGGTTCAAGTGACCCAACTGTTGATAGTAAGATTGAGAAGAAGTTATTCACTTCATTGAAGGCTGCAGGCTTAGTTTCTCAGAGCAATTATGAAGTATTTAAAGATCCGGATGTTCGTCAGGGTGGTTCAATCATAAGTAGTACAAAGGTTGGTCCTTCTGTGGCTAAAGATATCACTTATGGTGCTATCATCAGTGTGATTCTAGCGCTTATCGCTATCTTCCTCTATATCTTGGTACGATTCCGTAATGTCGCTTATTCTGTAGGTTCTACGATTGCATTGGCGATAGATACTGTTGCGGTCATAGGTGTTTACTCATTATGTTGGGGACATTTACCTTTCTCTCTGGAGGTTGACCAGACTTTCATTGGGGCTATATTGACAATTATCGGTTACTCAATTAATGATAAGGTTGTTGTATTCGACCGTGTACGTGAGTATTTCCATCTTTATCCAAAGCATGACCGTCAGAATTTGTTTAATGATTCTCTGAACGTTACTCTTGGTAGAACTGTAAATACGTCTCTGTGTACATTGATCGTACTACTTTGTATCTTGTTCCTTGGAGGTGAGAGCATACGTAGTTTCGCTTTCTCAATGTCGCTGGGTGTTGTATTCGGTACGTTATCTTCAATCTTTGTGGCTGCCCCTATTGCTTATTTGACAATGGGTCATCGCATTCGCAAACATGAAGCTAAGGAGGCTGAGAAAGAGGTTGTTGCTGGTTAATAGGAACAATCTATATCAATAATATATGAAAGGCTGGATTCTAATGAGGATTCAGCCTTTTATTTTTAGACAGGACTCTGTTCTAGAACCGCTTGTTTCGGTCTCCACAAGCATGGAATGTCTTCTGTATTTCATCCTTCATTTAACATATTTAATATATTTCGTTTCTTTATTTTTATTTAGTACATTAATTATATGTCAATAAATGTTTTTTTTGTACTTTTGGCGCCATAAAAGAAAATGTAATGATCAATAACAATTTGAT
>DAIOSW010000108.1:0-7190 GCA_036752365.1 Prevotella sp. | reverse complement strand
AACGGCGCAAGGAACGAAAGTGAGACCTGAACTAGTCCCGTTCTTTCAAAACAACTTTTAAAAAATTCATCGATGTCGTCACGACTGACGAGGTAAGCCATTGACTAACAAGACAGTTCTCTTATTTAGAGACCGTCGTTACTGTCACAAAAAGATGCACTAACGTCACACAAAAGCATTGAAAACCTGCTTTAGATGTGTCAAAACGAACCTCCGGAGCATTGCTCTCGAACTCAGATTCTGCTGTTTTTGCCTTGCAGAGATATGCTCTGCCAAGGTCAAAGCAATACTCTCGGAGGCTGGGAACTAATCTCCCAAAAGTCATCAGAAACTACATTGTGACGACAGCATGATAAAAGGTGACATTAATTCTCGAAGGGAAAAATTCATAAATAATTCATACAGTGACACTTACCACCTCTACGGTGACAGTAATAGCAAAAAATTAAAAAGCAATGTTCAGATTAGAAACGACAAGATTTATGATCATCTAATTTGAAAAGTACAGAACTTTTGACAAGATAAATTATTATTGTTTTGTTTTGCATTTTCACTCATTTACATTACCTTTGCAAAAAAATAATAAAACAATGATCAATACGAAACAAATCATACTTATATTCTTCATTTCTATGGCTTTTGTCGGTTGCGGAAATCATAAGTCTGACTCTCAAATTATCGAGGTCAAAGACTCAGTAAAAAAAGCTCCGGTGACACAACGTATGCAAGAATATAAATCAACCAGTTCTATCACATGGCGTGGAAGCACATATACTTACTGTATCCACAGAATGGTAGATCAGGGGCTTCCCGTAGTAACAGACGACAACGGAACAAAATTCTTCGACAACAAGATTGACCTTACCATAACTCATGATGGTACACAATTCTTCAGTCAGACATTCACGAAGAGCACATTCTCTCCTTATATTGACGAAGCTTTTAAGAAAAAAGGAATTCTTGAAGGTCTTGTATTCGACAAAGTAGGAAATGGATATCTACAGTTCGCAGCCAGTGTATGTTTTCCTCAAACAGATGAATATATTCCATTGATCGTTAAACTATCCGCTGACGGCAGCGTCAGTATCGCCCGTGATGCGAAAATGGACTCAGGTAACGATACAAATGCTGAAGATGAGGAGTAAAAGATCAAAATAGCTTTTCCAAGTTTTCACTGAGAGATTGCATTGACGGAAGTAACAGATTTGCTCCTTCATCAAGCAGCACCTCATCAGGTAATGGGCCTGTATTTACAGCTATTGTAAAGATCTTAGCTGCAACGGCGGAACGTACACCTAACGGGGCATTCTCAACGACAATAGCTTCATTCGGCTGGACACCGACTTTCATCAAACCCTTAAGATATGGTTCGGGATCCGGTTTTCCATGTTTTACATCAAAACCGGTAATCATCAACTGTTCGGAAATTAAGCCGGGAAAATGACTCTGAAGGTTAGAAAGAAGTGTCTTCTGACCACTACCTGTAACAACCGCAATCTTTAATCCTGCCTTCTTTATCTTTCTCATTGCCTCTTCGGCACCAGGCATATTCTCAGCCTTGGGACAACTACTGAAAATGGCAGTCTTTGTCTTATACATCTTTCGAGCTTCATCGTCAGTCAGTTCTTTGCCCCACTGTCGACGCGCCAGAATCTTAATAGTAGAAACACCGGTACGACCCTCATGTTCATAAGCTTCTTTAGGAGAGACCTTCAGACCATATTGCTTCATGGACTCACACCAGGATACTGCATGATTTGGCATACTGTCGAACAACACCCCATCCATATCAAAAAGAACGGCTTTGGGACGAAAATCCCCAAAGCCGTATTTTTTCAAATATTTATCTATATTTTTTTCGAACATGATAGATATCAGTTAGTTCTTCAATCTTTCCTGAATAGCCTTGCTCTCAGCCTCGTAACCGGGTTTGTTGAGAAGAGCAAACATATTCTTTTTATAAGCCTCGACTCCAGGTTGATTAAAAGCATTCACCTCAAGAAGATTTCCACTGATACCACAAGCTATCTCAAAGAAATAAATCAACTGACCGATATAATATTCATTGAGCTGAGGAACTATAATACGCATGTTTGGTACCCCACCGTCGACATGAGCCAACTGAGTTCCTAGTTCTGCCATTTTGTTTACATCATCAACACGTTTGCCTGCGAGGAAGTTCAATCCGTCAAGATTCTCTTCATCATTCGGGAAGAGAAGGCTCCTATTGGGTTCTTCAATACTGATTACAGTTTCAAAGATGGTACGTTCGCCCTCCTGAATCCACTGACCCATTGAATGAAGGTCTGTTGTGAAATCAACAGAAGCAGGGAATATACCTTTATTATCTTTACCTTCGCTCTCTCCGTAAAGTTGTTTCCACCACTCACTCATGAAATGAAGCTTGGGTTGGAAATTCACCATGATCTCAATTTTCTTTCCTGCTTGAGAATAAAGAGCATTACGACAAGCGGCATAGAGTGCAGCTGGATTCTCGGCAAAAGGAACATTTGCACCACATTCACTTTCCATAACAGCGGCACCCTCAACAAGCTTTAGTATGTCAAATCCTGCACAAGCGATAGGAAGAAGCCCAACAGGTGTGAGAACAGAGAAACGACCACCGACATTGTCTGGAATAACAAATGTCATATAGCCTTCTTTATCTGCTGCAGCACGAGCAGCACCTTTCTTTGCATCGGTAATAGCAACTATCACTTTCTTTGCCTCTTCTTTGCCACGCTGAGACTCACACTGTTTCTTCAGCAAACGGAAAGTTAGTGCTGTCTCAGTAGTAGTACCTGACTTCGAGATATTAATAACACCAAATTTCTTATTTTTGAGATATTCAGTGAGTTCTGACAGATAATCCTCACCAATATTGTTACCAGCGAAAACGATGACAGGATTGCCTTTATCTGCTACAAGCCATGAAAACGAATTTCCCATCGCTTCGATGACAGCACGCGCCCCTAAATAACTTCCGCCGATACCTGCAACGACAATCACCTCACAATTCTTACGAAGGACGTCGGCTGTAGATTGAATCTCCTTGAGAAATTCAGGAGTTATAGATGATGGCAAATGTAACCATCCTAAGAAATCACTTCCAGGACAAGTGTGGTCTTCTAATGCTTTTTGTGCGGCTTTCACTTGTTGTTCATACTCGTTAACTGCACCTGCTTTTAAAAACTGAGCAGCTTTAGTAATGTCTAAGCTGATACTTTTCATAATCTATCTAAATGAATCTGTTAATAATTTTATTTCTATCTGTGGAGATATTCTCTCGTACAATATGTTATATACCGCATCAAGGATAGGCATATTTACATGACAATGCCTGTTGATCTCCTTCATACACTTTGTTCCAAAAAAGCCTTCGGCTATCATCTCCATCTCTATCTGGGCGCTCTTTACACTATATCCCTTACCTATCATTGTTCCAAATACACGGTTACGTGAGAAGTTAGAGTATCCTGTAACTAATAAATCACCCAAATAGACAGAGTCATCTACATTACGTTCTACAGGATTGACGGTCTTCAGGAAACGGTTCATCTCCTGCACTGCATTCGACATGAGAACAGACTGGAAGTTATCACCATACTTCAGACCGCTACAGATACCGGCAGCTATCGCATATACATTCTTAAGCACCGAAGCATATTCTATTCCGACGACATCGGAGCTGATCTTCGTCTTGATAAAATCACTCGTTAACACATCAGCAAAAGCCTGAGCTTTCTCAGCAACGCAACAACCGATGGTAAGATAAGATAGTCGTTCAAGAGCTACCTCCTCTGCATGCGATGGACCACCAAGAACAGCGAGATTCTCATAAGGTACATCATACACCTGATGAAAATAATCACTACAGACAAGATTTTCATCTGGAACTATACCTTTAATGGCCGTAATAACAAATTTGTCTTTTAGCCTGACCTTCAATTTTTTAAGATGGTTCTTCAGATATGGCGAAGGGGTGACGAAAATCAAAGTATCATTCTCTTGTACGATCTTATTGAGATCTGAAGAGAATCGTATCTCGTTGACATCAAAATGAATACTTGTAAGATAAGCAGGATTATGACCTAAACGTCTGAAATCTTCAATACGGTCATCTCGTCGCATATACCATGCAATATTATGAGTATGGTTTACCACCATCTTAGCGACAGCTGTTGCCCAACTACCACCACCCATTATTGCAATTTTTCCGCAATCGAACATCTTTTTGAATTAATCTTGTATTCTATTATTTAATGTTCTCTATCCAAACAGCGATTTCTTCGACTTTAGGATTGGTATATCCGAGATTATACTTCTTATTGATTCCACAGATATCCATTTGTATCTTCTGAGGATTGACGCCTTTGATATCCGAAACGAGATTATAACCACATTTGTTGAAGACAGGAACCCAATCAGCAGGTACACCTATTTCAGCCCATTCAGCAACGGCACTTTTAGGTACTGTTTTCTCTGGACGCATCTGTGGAAAGAACAGAACTTCCTGAATGGTGCTCTGACCTGTCATAAGCATCACCAAACGATCGATACCAATGCCGATACCACTTGTTGGAGGCATACCATACTGCAAGGCACGAAGGAAATCCTGATCGATAATCATGGCTTCATCGTCACCCTTGTCGGCAAGATTCATCTGTTCCTTAAATCTATCTTCCTGATCTATTGGATCATTTAGCTCAGAATAAGCATTTGCAAGTTCTTTTCCATTGACCATCAGCTCAAAGCGTTCTGTTAGTCCGGGTTTACTTCTATGCATTTTTGTCAACGGTGACATCTCCACAGGATAATCTGTGATAAAGGTTGGCTGTATATAAGTTCCTTCACAAAATTCACCGAATATCTCATCAATGAGTTTGCCTTTACCCATCGTATCATCTATCTCCATTTCAAGTTTATGACAAACCTCTCTGATCTGTTCTTCATCCATACCATTCAGATCATAACCGGTTTTCTCCTTGATAGCATCAAGAATAGGAAGACGACGGTAAGGAGCCTTGAAGTTAATGGTTTTCCCGTCAATAACACTTTCACTGGTACCATTAACAGCAATGCAGATCGTCTCAAGCAATTTCTCTGTATATGCCATCATCCAGTTGTAATCTTTATACTGAACATAAAGTTCCATACAAGTAAACTCTGGATTATGATTTCGGTCCATACCCTCGTTTCGGAAGTTCTTACCTATTTCGTATACGCCTTCAAATCCTCCGACAATAAGTCTCTTCAGATAAAGCTCTGTAGCTATACGAAGATAGAGATCGATATCAAGAGAATTATGATGAGTGGTGAATGGACGTGCACTTGCACCTCCCGGTATTGACTGAAGAATTGGAGTTTCTACCTCAGTATATCCTGATCCGTTAAGCACATTACGCAGTGTTTCAAGTACTTTGCTTCGTTTTAGGAAAGTATCTTTCACACCATCATTAACAACGAGATCAACATAACGTTGACGGAAACGCAGTTCGGGATCATCAAATTTGTCATAGGCCACACCATCTTTGTACTTTACGATAGGTAAAGGCTTAAGACTCTTTGACAAAAGGGTGAGCGACTGAGCATGAACACTTATTTCACCAGTTTGAGTACGGAACACAAAACCCTTGAAACCGATAAAATCACCGATATCAAGAAGGCGTTTAAATACTTTATTGTATAAGTCCTTATCATCCTCAGGACAGATATCGTCACGAGTGACATATACCTGAATTCGGCCCTTAGAATCCTGAATCTCGGCAAATGAGGCTTTTCCCATGACACGTCGACTCATCAGTCGACCGGCAATACAAACTTCACGTTTCTCGTCATCCTTGAAGTTTGCCTTTATATCTGTTGAAAAAGCATCTGTTGGGTACTCTGCGGCGGGATATGGATCAATCCCCATATCGCGCAACTCCTGCAGACTATTACGTCTGATTATCTCCTGTTCACTGAGGTCTAATACATTCATATTTAAAATATATTCAAAATATAATGAGGCGAAACATTTCAATATTTCGCATTTGGCTGCAAATTTACTCAATATTTTCCGAATAGAACAATCTTTTTCATTTTTTATGATAAGTTTGTCCTTTATGAAAAAGCAACATGAAATACTATCTTTTCTCAAACAGAATCAGATCTGTGTCGTAAATAAAAACAAAAATCTGCGATTTTATTTTGTATTTCACCCGTCATACACTACCTTTGTGGCGAAAACAAGATAACAATGCAGTATTTAGGTGAAATCATTTCTTTAGGAGTAGCTGTTTCATGGACAGCAACTGCAATTATGGGAGAGATAGCAACGAAACATCTGGGTAAAATTCCACTCAACGTTTTAAGGATGCTGCTCGTTATTATTTTTTCTTCTTTACTACTATTTGTAACGACAGGCAGTCCTCTACCAATAAATGCAGACTTGGAAACATGGATGTGGCTACTGTTATCAGGCATCGTAGGTTATGTAATGGGAGATTACTGCCTTTTTAGCAGTTATTTGATCATAGGCTCACAATTCGGACAGTTATTCATGACATTAGCACCAATGATGGCTGCCATAGCTGCATGGATAACTTTGGGACAACAATTGAACGGGCAAAGTATCCTGGCAATGATTGTTACACTGACAGGTATCTCCATATCCATCTTAGGAAGAGGGAAAAGCCACACTTTGTCACTAAAATTACCACTTAAAGGTGTTCTTTTCGGTATTGGAGCAGGACTGGGACAAGGATTAGGACTTGTCATCAGCAAGATTGGACTTGACCACTATCAGGAACTGAATAAAACATTAATTGGGACAAATACTGAATTTATGCTTCCGTTCAGTGCAAATCTAATCAGATGCATTGCCGGACTGGCTGGTTTTACCTCTATTTTGTATTTATTTAAAGGATTTGGCGATCTTAAGGATGTCATACACGACAGTAAAGGTATGACAGCTGCACTTTTGACCACAATATTCGGTCCATTTATAGGTGTTGGGTTCTCACTGATGGCTGTTCAATATACTTCTGCCGGTATAGCAAGCACCCTCATGGCCACAACACCAATCCTGATATTACTACCTTCACACTACATTTTACATACTCAAATAACAGATGAATCAGATCGTTCATCCTTGCTGACTTATTCTGTATTGCCTGCAAATATTCAAGCTGTTTTCCCGGATCCCTGAC
>DAIOSW010000107.1:0-7194 GCA_036752365.1 Prevotella sp. | reverse complement strand
TAAGCAGCAATCTGCTGCCGACGAGCATTGTCTGCATCCAGATAATGCAATTTGATATCCAGAATGGCAGCGTTGAATTCATCCATCCGACTGTTGACACCTTTGGTATGAAACACATACTTTTGGGAAGAGCCATAGTTGGCCAGTTCCCTTAATGTGGATGACAGTTCCTCATCGTCTGTCGTGACAGCCCCGGCGTCAGCTAAAGCTCCCAGATTCTTTCCGGGATAGAAACTGTGACCTGCGGCGTCTCCAAGTGAACCGGTCCGGCGGTTGCCGAACCAACATCCTTGAGCTTGCGCATTGTCTTCTATGAGTTTGAGCTGATGTGTGGTGCAGATGTCACGTATCTTCTCGGTATAGGCGCAACGGCCGTACAGATGCACCAGCAGGATGCCTCGTGTACGACTGGTTATATGTTCTTCGATCAGGTTGTCGTCAAGTTCCAGCGTGTTAAAGCGTGGTTCTACAAAGACCGGTTTGAGCCCATTGTGGGTAATGGCCAGAATGGAGGCAATAAACGTATTGGCCGGAACGATAATCTCGTCGCCGGGCTTCATGGCCCCCATCTCAATATAAGCCTTGAATATGAGAGAAAGGGCGTCCAGTCCGTTGCCTGTGCTTATACAGTGATGTGAACCTATATAATGTGCGTAATCATTCTCAAACTGTTTGGTCTCCGCTCCCAAAAGGTACCATCCCGAATCGATGACACGGTTGACTGCCGACTTTATTTCGTCGAGATGGCTGTCGGTGACAGTTTTCAGATCGAGGTATTTGATCATTTTTCTTCTGTTGTATTTTCTTCGTCTGTGTACCACTTTGAATACATCAGATAATGTTTTGCAATACCGATATTCAATTCTTGTGCGGTTTTAGGATCCACCTTCTTGATAAATGTTGCAGGTACGCCTCCCCAGATCTCCCCCGGTCCTACAATCGTATTCTTCAGTACTAAAGCTCCGGCTGCGATGATTGCGCCTTCGCCGATCTCACAGTCGTCAAGCAGCGTGCTTCCCATACCGATGAGTGCGCCGCTGTGAATCTTTGCGCCATGTACGGTTACATTATGCCCGATTGTGACATCGTCACCAATCTCTACTGCTGCTTTCTTATATAAGGTGTGCAGACACGATCCATCTTGAATGTTCACACGGTCGCCGATACGGATGTAGTTGACGTCACCACGGATGACCGCATTAAACCATACTGAGCAGTCGTCGCCCATTGTAACCTCGCCAACTATTGTGGCGTTTTCGCTGAAGTAACAGCGTTTGCCGAATTTAGGAGTTAATCCCCTTACGGTCTTAATTAATGCCATTTTTTCTTATTATGATGTTATTTAAGGTGCAAACTTACATAAAAATATCGAGTTTTGAGATATAATTAAATAAAACCATCAAAAAGTTTTTGTATTTCAAAAATTATGCCTACCTTCGCATCCGCTTTCCTAAAGAAAGTGTTCGGGTGGTTACCAGAGTGGCCAAATGGGGCAGACTGTAAATCTGCTGGCGACGCCTTCGGTGGTTCGAATCCATCACCACCCACAAAAGAAAAGAGGTTATGTCAATGACATAACCTCTTTTCTTTTTATCATAAGGATCATCATTATGGAACTATCTTACCATTGAAGTTGTAGTAAACCTTTGTGAAATTATACGCAGCAGAGCCTGAGGCTTCCTGGTGTATGCCGATCTTCTCGTCTTCAATCCATATCTGGCTTCCGACTGACTCAAAGAGGAGGTCGAATGTTCCTTTAGTGATATTGTATTTGACAGCAATCAATCCACGACCCATGTGGTTACCATTCGTACCGACAATAATAATGTCTTTATTTCCATTAATGGCCTTGAATCCTTTGATATACTTAATGCTGATCTCTTCCTTTTTCTGTGAGTATATACCGCCACGGAGTTCGAAATTTTCATTTTCTCCGCTCTTTAGGTTGTAGGTGTAAAGAATAGGGTAGTAGTCGGTCTCGTTGTCGATCTTGCTACTTTCCTGATCAAGTACAGCGTAAACGACCTTTCCGCCATTTATATCAGCGTAGGTGCACATCTCTTTGCCATTGCCGGGCATAGAATCGGACACGAATATTTTACCTTTGTCAAGGTATGCTTTTGTACGGCTGTCCACTTTGTTGCAACTGCTTAATGTAAACAATGTTGTGGTTGTTACTGCAATTAACAATAGTTTATTAATGTAATTCATTTTCATAATATTACAGTATAGTTATATGATTTTACATTGCAAACTTACAATTATTATTTTATAAATCAAATGAAAATACTATATTTTTTATAAAAATAAAGCCTCGGAAGTAGATTTCCAAGGCTTTATGTTATTTAAAGTGAACTTTGAATTAGAGGTTTGGATTAACTTTGCTCCACTCTGAGATTGCCGGAACGATGTTAAGAGTAACAAGTTCATCACGCATTTTGCAGAGGTGTTCGTAGCTTGCGTCAAGTTTGGCATTCTCTTCTGCTGTACCTTGTGGAACTTTGAAAGAAGCACCGTTCTTATCAAGAGTAGTATCCATTGCCATCATGATGTTGTTGTACTTTTCTGTCTTAACATAAGTACCTACAGGGAAACGGAATGTTTCGCCACCCATCACTGAACGGATCATCTCAACAGAAAGGTAAGCCGGGCTCTGGAAAGAAGAACGTCCGCGAAGTTCGATGATCTTTGCACCGCCCTTTGTTACGTCAACCTTCATAGCCTCCCACTCTTCAGCCGGGAACTCAGGTGTGCCGATGATCTCTGTCAATGGTTTGCCGTCGATGGTAACCTTTGAACCGTATACTGCCATCTGCTCTCCGTGGCCACCGTAAGTAGCGCATCCTTTAACTTCGCTCTGCATTACGCCGAACTTCTTAGCCAAAGCACTCTGCAAACGTGTAGAGTCAAGAGCTGCAAGTGTTGTAACCTGTGATGGTTTCAAACCAGAGTAAAGAAGAGTAACAAGACCTGTCAAATCAGCAGGGTTGAAGATGATAACAACATGTTTTACATCAGGACAGAACTCTTTGATGTTCTTACCAAGACCTTCTGCAATCTCGCAGTTGCCTTTCAGCAAATCTTCACGGGTCATACCAGCCTTACGTGGAGCACCACCTGAAGAAATGATGTATTTAGCGTTTGTAAAAGCCTCTTTAGCATCTGTTGTAGCCGTGATCTTTACATCACCGAAACCACACTGACGCATTTCTTCTGCAACGCCTTCTGGAGAGAATACATCGTAAAGGCAGATGTCACTTGTCAGACCCATTGTAAGAGCGGTCTGTACCATGTTAGAACCAATCATACCGGCTGCGCCGACGATGGTCAATTTCTCGTTAGTTAAAAATCCCATTTCTTTATATTTTTAAAAAGTTTATAATGCTTGTGCTTATTGTTCGTGTATTTTATGAAATGCGACGCAAAGATAACTAAAAAGATGGATATTGGAGAAAACTTTGTGGATTTATTTCTCGTTCTTTCAGAAAATATTATCTTTGCATCTTATAATTAAACACATTTTAATATGAGTCTTGATATAAATCAACGTTTGGTCGAATTAAGAAGGTTGATGAAGGAAGAGCACCTGTCGGCTTTCATCTTTCCCAGTACGGATGCACATAATGGAGAGTATATACCTGAGCATTGGGCCGGGCGTAAATGGATTTCTGGTTTTAATGGTTCTGCGGGCACTGCTGTCGTGACGATGGATAAGGCGGCATTATGGACAGACTCCCGTTATTTTCTGGCTGCTGCCGACCAACTGAAAGATACTGAATTTATCTTGATGAAGGATAAACTGTCCGATACTCCGTCGATAACACAGTGGCTTGGTCTGCAACTTGCTCATTCTGACAGGGCAGAAGTTGGTTTGGACGGTCTGGTGAATTCGCAGAATGCAGTAGAGACTTTTGTTAATGAACTCAGACGTGAGGGTGGTATTACTGTGAGAACGAATATCGATCCGTTGTCGAGAATATGGAAAGATCGCCCGGACATACCTGCTAATAAGGTTTTTATCCAACCAATGGAGTTCGCCGGAGAATCATGCAGCCATAAAATCAGAAGGATACGTGAACAATTGAGAGGATTACATACTGACGGAATGTTAGTCTCTGCTCTGGATGATGTAGCTTGGACGCTTAATCTTCGTGGAAATGACGTACACTGCAACCCTGTATTCGTGGCATATCTGCTGATCGACTCGAAGAAAGCTGTGCTCTATATCAATCGTGATAAGCTGACGGATGAGGTTGAGGCTTATCTTCAGGCGGAAGGGGTGAGTGTTGATAGTTATGAGAAGGTGGCAGACGGACTTAAACGTTATGGAGAATATAGCATTCTGCTTGATACCAACGAGACAAACCATACGCTATATAATAAGGTTACTTGTCAGGAGATTGTTCGCCATCATTCTCCGATACCTGCCATGAAGGCTATTAAAAACGAAACGGAGATTGCCGGTTATCATAGGGCGATGACACGCGACGGCGTGGCCATGGTGAAATTCCTTAGATGGCTCATACCTGCAGTGGAGACGGGTGGACAGACCGAAATAACGATAGATGAAAAACTCACAAGTTTAAGAGCTGAGCAGGATTTGTTTCGTGGTATATCGTTTGATACTATTGCAGGTTATCAGGAACATGGGGCAATCGTGCATTATGAGGCAAGCCCTGAAACTGATATTCCCCTAAAACCGGAAGGGCTTTTGCTGCTTGATTCAGGCGCACAATATCAGGATGGAACAACCGATATAACCCGAACGATTGCTTTGGGGGAAGTAACCGAAGAGCAGAAGCGGATATACACGCTTGTACTGAAAGGACATATTCAGTTGTCTATGTGTAAGTTTCCCTCTGGCTCATCTGGAACACAGCTTGATATTCTGGCACGTAATGATATGTGGAAGTCCGGGCTTAACTATTTACATGGAACAGGTCATGGAGTGGGTTCCTTCCTCAATGTTCATGAAGGTCCTCATCAGTTCCGCATGAACTGGATGCCGGCACCTCTGCTGACTCATATGACGATCACTGACGAGCCCGGAATCTATCTTACTGGAAAATTTGGATGCCGAACAGAGAATACGCTTCTGATCGTTCCTTATTGCGAAGGTGAATTTGGACCATTCCTGCAATTTGAACCGCTTACCCTCTGCCCGATAGATAAAAGCCCGATTAATATCAGTATGATGTCGGAAGAGGAAATCGCGTGGCTTAACGATTATCACAGTATGGTGTATGAGAAATTATCACCTTTCCTGAACTCGGATGAGAAGGCTTGGTTGAAGGTGGCAACGGAGCCAATCTTCAAATAAATAAAAAAAATATTGCTAAAAGTTTGTAGGTTAACGAAATAAAGTGTAATTTTGCGCCCGCAAATCGTGACAACAGTGTCACGCTAATGTTTAATTTAAAAATTTAAAAACAAAAAAACATGATTGTAGTACCCGTAAAAGAAGGCGAGAACATCGAAAAAGCGCTGAAAAAATTCAAAAGAAAATTTGAAAAGACTGGAGTAGTGAAAGAATTACGCTCACGTCAGCAGTTTGATAAACCATCAGTGGTTAAGAGACTTAAGATGGAACACGCCGTTTACGTACAGAAGCTCCAAATCATCGAAGAATAAAAAATCGCTGATTTTATTTGGTAGTTTGGATTTAATTCCGTAAATTCGTTGCCGAAATGCTAATGCTCACCAGCAATGCTAGATTGATTCTGCATCGCGAGCAGTAAGCTTTCAAAAACTTAGCAGACGACGGACTCTGGATAGTTAGCTATTCATGAAGTTTGATGTTAGAAGCTATTTTAGTTTTATTTAATAAGCAACGATTATGATGGTGGATAAATTCTTAGATTACTTGTTGTTCGAGAGAAATTACTCTAAACGAACAATCGTAAGCTACGGCGAAGACCTTAAGGCCTTTGAATCGTATTTTAGGAATTTAGATGACCGTCTTTCTTGGGAATCAATTGACTCTGACATAATCCGTGACTGGATGGAGAGCATGATGGATAAAGGAAACACAGCAACTTCAATCAATAGAAGATTAAGTGCACTGCGTTCTCTTTATCGTTTTGCTTTGTCTCATCATCTCGTGGAAAAAGATCCTGCCCATAAACTTAATGGGCCAAAAAAGGAAAAGCCATTACCTTATTTCTTAAAAGAGAGGGAAATGGATCAGCTTCTCGATGAGGTGGCTTGGTCTGATCGTTATAAAGATGTTTGCGCACGTACTATAATTCTGACTTTTTATGAGACGGGAATGCGTCTGTCGGAACTGACAGGATTAAAGGAAAAAGATGTCGACTTTCACGAAATGCAGATGAAGGTGACAGGAAAAAGGAATAAACAACGCATTATACCTTTCGGAGAAGAACTGAAAAACGCTTTGGTCTCATATATAAATGTTCGGGACGAAAATATTGTTAGATTGTCAGATGAGGTGTTTCTGGATGAAAAGGGCAATAATATGAAAGATGCACATGTACGTTATGTTGTAAAGAAATGGCTGCCCAAGGTATGCACATTGAAAAAACATTCCCCTCATGTTCTACGTCATTCTTTTGCTACGTCAATGCTTAATAATAGAGCAGGACTTGAAAGTGTGAAACAGCTGTTAGGTCACAAGAGCCTTGAAACAACCGAAGTCTATACTCATACGACATTCGAGCAGCTGAAGAGAGTTTATACATCCGCCCATCCTAGGGCTTAATCTTTAAACAAGGAGGTTATTATGGAAATTAAGATTCAGTCAATTCATTTTGACGCTACTGAGAAACTAGAAGCGTTTGTCGAAAAGAAAATCGCTAAGTTAGAAAAAAGTTACGAGGAAATATCTAAAGTAGAGGTGCAGCTGAAAATTGTAAAACCAGCGACGGCAACTAATAAGGAAACGGGCATTACAGTAACAGTTCCGGGTACCACTCTTTTCGCCGAAAAAGTGTGCGATACTTTTGAGGAAAGTGTTGACCAGTGCGTCGATGCTTTGAAGATACAACTGGGCAAATATAAAGAAAAACAGAGGAATCATTAAAAAAAACCTCGAAAAGTTTTTGTAGTTCAGAAAATATGCCTATCTTTGCAGCCGTTTCACAACAAGGCGTGTCCTTTCAGTGCTGAACGGCTGTTAAGAACTGCCTCTTTAGCTCAGTTGGCCAGAGCACGTGATTTGTAATCTCGGGGTCGTTG
>DAIOSW010000106.1:0-7195 GCA_036752365.1 Prevotella sp. | reverse complement strand
AATGAACTGGCATTGGCAAAAGTCTCTTTTGATCATTTTTGGCCAACTCGCCAACCACAATGGGATGGTCTTGCAATTGGACTCAAAACTAGAATTTTATATCTAATAGAGGCAAAGTCTCATCTTTCAGAAATATGTTCAGGTAATTTCCCTCCAAAAACAACTAACGATAAAAAAAGTTTGAACTATAATATGAAGTGCAATGCAATTACATATACTATGAATTTATTGAAAGTAAAAGTCGATGATAAAATCTGGTTACACAAATATTACCAAATTTCAAACCGTATTGTATTTCTACGAAAAATGAAAGAACTGTGTCCATCAAGTAATTATTCAGACGTGAATCTTGTGTTCATTAACTTTATTAATGATCCATATTGGATACAAAAAAAGATGAATCCAACAGAAAACAAATGGCAAAGAAAATATGATAAAATATTCGCCCAGATGGGAGTAACCAACGAGATGCTATTAAATCAAAATATTCAAGTTATTTGTATTGATTCTGCTAATATGGAACCATAAAAATGTAAACCTGTGCAATGAATTTGCATACATTCGTAAGGTTTTTCTCTAAAATTTATATTTTTCATCGTATATATAATGGAAACGAGTTTAAATTTTGATACATGACAATATCATTTACTGTCTGCAGCAATGTATAGTCAAAGCAAATATTTAATCGCAGATTTAATTATTAATATACAAAAAAACATAAACATGGAAAAGTCAGGAATAGCTAAGGCGAAACGAGTAATAAAGCAATATGCAAAGGAAAAAGAGGGAGGTGGTGATTGCAGCAAGGATATCATTGAAAAACTTGTGTCTACAACCAAGAACTCTCATATTACCTTGCCAAAGTATATCAGTTTTATCCTGAAGGATGACGGATTGCTTGTGATGTATATTCAAGAGCAGATTGACACCGAGAAAAAAGTGTTAAACACATTATCTCAAAATATGCAAACTGACAATTCTGCCTTTGAAGGTTGGGCCGTTGTTCTCAAAGCCTGGCTTCCTAAAGAAGTTAAGAATGTACAATTGAGATGGGATATTCCTTCAGACAGAAATAATCATTACAGAAGATTCTGCTATCGTATCGACAAGATGATCGAAGCTTTCGGTTGGTTTTCTATAGATGAAACTAATAAAGATGAAATCATTGAGTTCAAGCGTGAATGTGTTAATCTTCAAAATAATTGTGGCAATAAGATTCCAGAAAAAAAAATTAAACGTGGTGGCAAAGTTGGCGAGAATGCTGTAGAATATGATATGGTCCATAAACAAAATTTTCGGAAATTGATGTGTGAGCATTATAATATTCATGATATATACCATCAACTTCCTGTAGGTGTTAAAAATAAGGATAAAACATTCTTTGCTGGCTCTAAGGCTGCTATTGATCTTTGGGGAATGAATGGTAACGAGCTGACTATTATTGAACTCAAATATGAGAATAAGATGGTTGGTATCATTTCAGAGCTCTTTTTCTACGTATGTCTAATGAGAGATATTGTCATGAGGCAGATAGCAAAGCCTGATGCAATATTACCATACGAGAAGGAACTGTATTCCCATATCAATGATATGAAAACTATCCATGCAAGAATGCTGGCTGATACATATCATCCATTGGTGAAAGATGAAAAAGTCTTCTCTATTTTGAATAATAATAAATTTGAAAACGTAGAGATTAATTTTAAATTAGACACCTATAAGTATTCACTATCAACATTGACTATCTAATGGATATAATAATACATCGTGGAACTAGTCAGATTGGAGGATGTGTTACTGAGATCCGATCAGGCAATGACCGAATCATTATTGATTTTGGCAGTAATCTTCAAGGAACCCCCAGCCATGAATTTTCTGACAATGAGATTCTTAAAATAACAGAACATGCCAACGCAATACTCTATACACATTATCATGGTGATCATGTAGGACTTCTGTCTAAGGTAGCAGAAGGTGTAGAACAGTATATCGGTGAAGGTGCTTTAACGGTATTGAAGTGCAAAGACGAAGCCTTACAAGAAGCCTCTGAGAATGCATTGAAAAAAGGAAATATAGATATAGCAGAGAAGTTGAACAGGGAAGAGGATTTGAAACTATTGAAAAAGATGAACACGTTCAACGCTGAAGATTCTTTGCCTTTCGGTGCTATTACAGTTACTCCATATTTCTGCTCTCATTCAGCTTTTGATTCTTATATGTTTCTGATAGAGTGTGAGGGTAAAAAGATTCTTCATACTGGAGACTTTCGAGAACATGGTTATTTGGGCAAAGGACTTCACAAACTGATTCCTGTCAAGATTGGCCAGGTAGATGCACTCATTATTGAAGGAACCATGCTTGGACGAAACGTGGAGAACGTGCTACATGAAGTAGAGATAAAAAGAAACGTGGAGCATCTACTTGTCCAAGATAACAAGTTCAAGCACTTGTTTGCCCTTTGTTCATCTACGGATATAGATCGTCTGGCATCTTTCCACATGGCTTGCAAGGAACGTGATGGGTGGCTGGTTTGTGATAAATATCAAAAGCAGGTTCTTGATATATTCACAGAGCGAGCTGGACAATTTAGCAATCTATTCAAATTTGACCGTGTCAAGGTTTTGGGTGAAGATAATAACTTTTTCGATGAAATTCGTCAGACTGGATTTGTCATGCTGATACGTACAAGTATGCACGACATGATGAAGAAAGTGATGTATTATTTCCCTGATGCTGAATTGATTTACTCGATGTGGCATGGTTATTATGCAGGAACAAAAGAACAGATCAATAAGAACGTTGTGGACATAATTAATGAGTTCCCTAATTCCAAGTTACACGAAATACATACAAGTGGTCATGCTTCAATATCTACACTCTCAGAGGTGATAAGGCTTACAAATCCTCGCAGGGCTATAATTCCTATTCATCGTGATAAGGATAGTGATTTATCCCTGCTTCAAATATCAGATGAACAAAGAAACAAAATATTTTTGGATAGCAATTCAAACAGTATAGAAATATCAATATAATGAAGATACTCCAGATGTCTGATACCCACAACAAACATCGGATGTTGACAAATTTGCCAGCTGCAGATATTATTGTTCATTGTGGTGACTTCACTGACATGGGCACTGAAGATGAAGTCCTTGACTTCTTGAATTGGTTTATCGAACTTCCATATCGAAATAAGATATTCGTCACTGGCAATCATGATCTATGCTTATGGGAGGCTGAGTGGATTGAAGATTTGCCTGATAATATTCATTTCCTTCAAGATTGTGGATGTGAGATTGATGGTATTAAGTTCTTCGGCATAGCTTACAACCATGAGGAAAGCATTATTCCAGATGGTACAGATATTGTTGTTACCCATGAGCCACCAGTCATGATCTTGGACAAGTCTAATGGTACTCATTGGGGGAATATGAAGATACTTAATCGAGTTCGTGAGGTAAAACCTCGCTATCATTTGTTTGGTCATGCGCATGAAGAAAATGGAGTTTTGAATCAAGATGATATTATTTATTCAAATTGTTCTGTACTTAATGATCAATATGAGTTATGTCACGAACCAAGAATAATTATAATTTGAAAATTAAAAGTGTATGGAATCAAGTTATTCACTCTTAATGCGTCAGCCCTGCAATGTTTTCGGATTGTGAGAAGAACACTCTTTTAAATATCAATATATCCTTTATAAGCTCATCAAAGGTTTTGGTGTATTAATCCTCGTTCTATAAAGAAGCCAATGTTATGACATCGAAGGATAATCCGTTCCACTTGATGAGATAATTGTGATTTGTGACCTTCGGCTTTTCCGATTTCAGATAAGCGCCACCAGTTCCTATAGGACTATCAACACGACAATAGAAATCAATGTCTTTACCTTGTCTTGGCATCAACAATCTATATGATGTTGAGGTACGGCTGGTTGCATCGTATGCGGGCTTGCCATACTTCTCGATGACATTAGAGATGGAGGTGAGGACGGCATCAACGGATGTCTTATCGTAAGTACACTTGTCTGTTGCTGGGTCGTATAGATAAAATGCCACTTGAGAACTGTCGGCTTGCATCTTATCGGTTTCACGCCATACGAGACGATTGATACCTAACAGATATCTTCCGTCTGTACGTTTCCAATAACTAATTTGATAGTCAATGCCTTGGTCTGCACCACTATGCATATAAAGATACCCGTTATTTGGTTCAAGAATGCATTCGTAAGCTTCATTGCTACTTTTCCATTTATCTGTCCAACCTCCGTTCAGTCCCAACTCTACGGTTGAAATGAAACATTTTTCTCTGGCAACCTCATCAGGATTGGCATTCTTCCATGCTTTTGTGAAAGCCTTAGCAAAACTCAAGAATTTTATATCCTTCCCTTTCAAATCATTGATGCCCACAGCCTTCATCGCATGAAACTCTACAGACTCTATATCTGCTGATTTCTTTTGTTGCTCAACATTTGAACTGTCATTCTCAGACTTTTGCTGAGATAATGAATTGCTTTTTTTCTGACAAGCCGTGAAGGCAATCAAGCTAACGGCTAATATAGGGATAAATAATTTATTCATGACGTATGTATTTGTTTGCCACTCTGTTGTGTATAGATTTCTCTATATTGGTGGCTAAAGTAAACATTATTTAATAAATACACAACATTTTTTTTAATAAAAATCAGAAAATGTAATAAAAAGATGTGAGAACCTGATCTTATGCAGATAAAATACATTAGATCAATACAAACAATAAGCCCGTTTGATTCTCTTAATCAAACGGGCTTTTATTATTTAGTCAAGGTAAATGTTATAGTCCTTTGCCATGACAATTTTTGAATTTCTTTCCGCTACCGCATGGGCATAGATCATTACGTCCCGGCATCTTATCTACATGCACCGGTTCACGACGCTGCTGTTGTGCTGTCTCGCGGGTGTCCTGTGATGCTGCGGCCTGTTGAGCTGGATCATGAATGTCGCTGAGATCAGTTTTGCTCTCTACGTAACGCTGACGCTGGGTGTGCTCTTCAGGAGCTGCCTGCTGAACATCCTGTGGCTGTTGTTGTGGTATCTGACCACGCATCAGGATTGTGACGATACGATTATTCATCTGGTTAACCATATTGTCAAACAGCTTCACACTCTCTAACTTGAATATAAGTAGGGGATCCTTCTGTTCGTAGCTAGCATTCTGAACACTATGTTTCAGCTCGTCAAGTTCACGGAGGTTTTCTTTCCAGCAGTCATCAATGATATGAAGAAGTATAGTCTTCTCAAAATCCTTGATTACACTTTTGCATGATGACTCGTAGGCTTCTTTCAGATTGCATGTGATGTTATATACACGCTTTCCATCTGTGACGGGTACAAGAATCCTTTCATAAACACTGCCATTGGTCTCATATACATTCTTAATGATAGGCCAAGCGACGGTGCTGATACGTTCAAGTTTACGCTTGATGTCTGCCATAGCAGTCTGGAATGACTCCTCGCAAAGATCTTCACGTTTCTTGCTGGTAAAATCATTCTCGGTGAAGGGAACTTCCATTGACAGAATCTCGATGAATCCTTCTTTGCATCCTTCGTAGTCGTTGTTCTCAATAATGTTGACAACACGGTCCCAGATGATGTTTGTAATGTCCATACCGATACGTTCACCCATCAGAGCGTGACGGCGTTTCTCGTAGATTACGGTACGTTGTTTGTTCATCACGTCATCATACTCAAGCAGACGTTTACGAATACCGAAGTTGTTCTCTTCTACCTTTTTCTGGGCACGCTCGATACTCTTGGAGATCATTGGAGCTTCGATCACTTCACCCTCCTTGAACCCTAACTTATCCATGACGCCTGCAATACGCTCAGAAGCGAACAGACGCATCAACTGGTCTTCCAGACTGACGAAGAATACTGATGAACCCGGGTCTCCCTGACGTCCTGCACGACCACGCAACTGACGGTCTACACGACGGCTCTCGTGGCGTTCTGTACCGATGATTGCCAAACCACCTGCCTGTTTTACCTCCGGAGAAAGTTTGATGTCGGTACCACGACCTGCCATGTTAGTAGCAATGGTGACCGTTTTACTGAGACCGGCTTTAGCCACGATGTCTGCTTCACGCTGGTGTAACTTAGCATTAAGTACATTGTGAGGAATCTTACGCATCTCAAGCATCTTACTCAACAACTCAGATATCTCGACAGATGTGGTTCCGACAAGTACAGGACGGCCGGCGTCGATCATCTTCTGAATCTCATCGATGACTGCATTATATTTCTCACGTTTCGTCTTATATACACGATCGTTCATATCATTACGAACGATAGGACGGTTGGTCGGTATAACAACGACGTCAAGTTTATAGATATCCCAGAGCTCGCCTGCCTCAGTCTCAGCTGTACCGGTCATACCGGCTAGCTTGTGATACATACGGAAGTAGTTCTGCAGCGTTATGGTAGCAAATGTCTGTGTGGCAGCTTCTACCTTTACATGCTCTTTAGCTTCAACAGCTTGGTGGAGTCCGTCGCTCCAACGACGACCTTCCATAATACGGCCGGTCTGCTCGTCTACGATCTTAACTTCACCGTCAATGACAACGTATTCGTCATCCTTATTGAACATGGTATATGCTTTAAGAAGCTGCTGGAGTGTATGCACACGTTCGCTCTGTACTGCATATTCTGCAAGTAGTGTATCTTTTTTATCCAGACGTTGTTCATCTGTCAGATCTGTTTCATTCTCAAGGGCAGAAAGCTGTGAGGTGATATCCGGAAGCACGAACAGATTTCTGTCGTTTACTTGTTTTGCCAACCATTCGGTACCCTTATCTGTAAGATCTACGGAATTGAGTTTCTCGTCAACAACGAAATAAAGAGGATCAGTAGCTTCAGGCATACGGCGGTTGTTGTTCTCCATATACATCTCTTCGGTCTTAAGCATTCCTGCTTTTATACCCTGCTCAGAGAGATATTTGATAAGAGGCTTGTTCTTTGGAAGAGCCTTATGGCTGCGGAACAGATAGAGGAAACCTTCCTCATTGACTGCTTTTTCCGGATTTCCAATCTTTTGTTTTGCATCAGCCAGATATTGAGTAGCGAGCTTACGCTGTACTTCAACGAGTTTTTCAACAAGCGGCTGATATTCCTCGAACATTTGGTCATCGCCTTTAGGAATTGGACCTGAGATGATA
>DAIOSW010000105.1:0-7280 GCA_036752365.1 Prevotella sp. | reverse complement strand
CATGAACTAGGGTCAGTTACAATCTTAAGAGAGTTAATATTTTGTGCCATTTGACTTGCCTGATCAAATGACTGAAGCCATTCGTATCCATTGACCTCTGGATAGCGTGTCACACGGCGCTTACCGTCGTCACTGGGAGTTGATAACCCGGTTATGAGCTCTGCCGGTTTGTTGGCTTTTATGTAGCTCAGATAATAATTGTAGTTACCGGTTATAACGTAAGGTGAACGCATGTCATTAAATACATTCAAGTCTTTGGCATGGTCGTCAACGTAGGTGAACTGCTTATGTGCAGCCGCCGCTTTTATTCTGGCAATAGAGTCGTTATTCATTCCTCCATATTTATAAAACATATTTGATGCGTATTGTGAACGCAAGTCTATATAACATTTCTGAAGATACAGTTTCGCGAAGGCGCGTTCCTGTTCATTGTAACTTTTGTCAGTATCAATCTCTTTCAGTCTCTTTTGATAAACATTCCAGATGTCGGAAATAAATTCATTAAAGGTTGTCGTGGTATCAAACTTCTCAGGCTCGTAATTGAGGTCCTTGTTTAAAATGTTACTATTTGCAGCCGTTGATCCGAAGAAGACGTAGTACGAATGTAAGCCATGTTTCTTATAGTGCTTGTTCTGATTTTCAAGATCCCTGGCCATCATGGCTGCAAAGTCAACGTCGAGAGTCTGTTCTTCTCCAGGTACGAGTTGACATGTTATGTATGGCATCCCAAATTCTAAATAAATATTGATAGGGGAAGTGCATTGTGTTTCGGCACGGTAGTTACCCAATGAGTCAATATGGAAGTTAATATCATTTTTATTGGTAAATGGGTTGCGATGGCTGGCTGAGATTGTCATCTTTGGATTGTATCCGTATATGTGGCCTTTGAGCACTGCTTTGTCGTATTTAGGTACGAATGGCTGCAGAGTTTGGTCTGACGAAATCTTCTTTTGTGGTTTGAGCTGTGATGGATAGGGCTCACCTATCGTGCGAACACCTAGAGCAATCCAGTCGCTCTTGTCATTTTCAATGAAATCGAAAGACTTGATTTTGGCCGGCATCGGTTCAAAGTTGATGATCAAGGAGTCTGTTTGGTCTTTCCCTACTTTAAACCATTTATTGAAAATAAATTCTGTAGGCTCGGTTTTTCCATCTTTGATCATGTATCGTTTTACTGATAAGATCTTGTAAGGCTTTCCATCGGCTACGAGATGGGCGGCGGAGTCAAGACTCCACGTGTTACCTTCTCGTTCTCTGATAGATACATCAAGAGTAGAAGCTGTTTTTGTTAATGTGACCCCTTTAATAGTGAAGTCACTGGCAGGAGAATAGACCCAGTAAGGCGTATTGATGCGCTTTTCACTTGCTGAAACATTTATGCCGCAGATAAGGCATAATAACAAAAGAAACAATTTGGTAGATTTCATTAGATTTAGTTTTATATATGTATTTTATATTAGGACGCAAAAGTGAATAAAATGTTCCAATAGGAACCACGATTATTTTGCAAAAATATAAAATAAATCTAATGAAGAGAGAAAAACGAAGAAAATTATTTGATAATCATTTTCTTTCTGTTCAGTATGTAGATACCTTTAGGCAGATTCTTTGAGTTTGTACCTGCATGACGGCCATCGATGGTGTATATCCGGTTGTCATTCTCCGGGGTTATATTGATGGCTTTGATCGCTGACGGTACTATTCCAAATGAGGAAGATAAGACGGGGTAGGTGTCAACAGCCTGCTGTGCTGTATAAAAATTGATATCTTTAATGGTGGCAGCATAGTCATTTGCACTGCTTGTGAGTCCGAAGACGGTGATAAGTGAGGCTCCGTTGGCGGAGACGAGTATGCTGTCGGTCTTCATATAATCGTTGAGGCCGCTGTTGGCGATATCCCAGATGATGTAGCTGTCGCCATTGGCATCAGTGACAGCATAGAGCGGGGCCACCTGACTACCATGGTTGGCTCCATTGAGCCACCACAGGTAAGAGTTACCTGTGGTGATTTTCAATGGGCTACCTTTAACTAAAAGATAATTTTGCTCAAGTTTTACATAAGAAGAGTCACTATACGAAGTAGAATATTGCAGTGCTATATTATTCGCTCCACTCTTGCCGTTGACGGTAATCGTATTTGCTGAGGTGTTATACGATATCGAGTTTACACGGTTGGCATCGCCGGATATCCATTGACTGGGAATGAAAGCGTATTTAGGCAGCTTCTTTACCGGCGGTGCGACGTAATCCTTCAGCAGTCGGAGATAGTACAGACCTGGAGTAGGTGTCGTACCTGAAGCCTTAAATGTGACCGTGATCGTATCTTTTGCTGTCCCGTTGCTCTTTTTAAGCAGGGATGAAGAGATAGGATATTCCACGTTGAAGAAGCCGGATGTGGGTTGTGATGTTATTGTTACATCGGTCAGCTTTTGCCCATCCACGTAGATGGTCATGACACGGTTGATGTCGGATGTTGTATAACGACACATCAGACTGACATTCTTTGTATAACCCTTTGTCTCCAGCTCATAGCTAAAGCTTTTGCCGCTTTGGGTATCAATGTAATATTCACCACTGTAAACACCTGTACCGAAGTCCCCACTGCGTGAGTGACCGGCGTCGCTCTGCTGCTCACCTGTGGAAACAAAGTCGAGCGTGCGGTCGTTGAGTTTCTGAACGGCCTCTTCTTCGGCAGTTACCTGTGCTTTTATCTGCTCCCATTGGGAGGCTGTAAGCTGCTGCCAGTACATCATGTAACGAGCTTCATGTACCTTGAAGAAAGGCTCGAGAATGAGATTCTTAAATGAACTGTTGTTATACAGTCCTTCTTTAATCTTGAATTTCAGAGCATCCTTATCTATACAATAGATGGAGTCGAGAACGGAAGAGCGTTCGCCAATCAGCATGGGGGCTGATGTCAGGCTCAGTTGTGCTCCGCTTGCTGCATGATCCATTCGACCTTCGCCGGCGAAAAGTCCGGTCAGGTTATCTGTTCCTGTTTTTGCCGCCAGCAATACCGGTCCATATCGGAAAGCCACATAGTTGGAATAGTTGGGGCAGGGGATCAGTTGCAGTTGCATGGGTAGAGAGACGGTGATGACATCGCCTGTGTTCCAGCTACGGTTGATATAGGCGAAAGTACCCGGTTTGCTGCCGACATTTACCATTACACCGTTGATGCTGATCTGAAAGTCACCCGTACACCATTCCGGATGGCGAATAGCCATGACGTATTTCCCTGATTTTGTAATGTTCAGAACCGTCTGTTGTTCGTAGGGGAACTTGGTCTGTTGCTCTAATCCAAATTTTGAATTGTTGAGTGTGCTTGCAACAAACAGATTGACAAAGAGAGAATCGGAACCAACATGTGTATAAACGAATTCTCCATATTTGCTATGATTCTCCATACCTGTTCCCACGCAGCACCACATACCCTGATTTACCTGAGAATAGACGCGGTAGTGTTGTGGACGGAGGCTGGTGAAATAGACGTAACCACCGGTAGTGGGGTTTTGTGTTGAGAGAATATGGTTGAGCATCGCCTTCTCGTAGAAGTCTGCGTATTTGGCATCATGACTGTCGGCAAAGAGGTCTTCACTCAGTTTCAGCATGTTGTTACTATTGCAGCTCTCAGGTCCATTGGTGTTATTGATATAGTTCGAACAGTTAGCCACGGAAAGGAAATGCTCGTCAACACTGTTTCCTCCGAGCGCCAGAGTGCGGTTCTCTGTCACGTCGGTCCAAAAATTCTGAGCAGCCTTACGGTATTGCGCCATAACAGACTTGTCAGCAGTTATACCATCTTCCTGTGCAATGCGCTCAAAACCAATGTATTTTGGCACCTGTGTATTCGCGTGTCTGTTGTCAAGAAAGGTGGTGCTGTAGGTCTGGAACCCAGTGATCATTGTCTTATGACTGTATTTCTTGGCTGCTGTGAGATATTTTGCATCTCCTGTTAGCTGGTAGGCATCAAGGATGACCTCATTCATACCGCCATGTTCTGTGTCAAGAACTGACTGCATGGTGGCTTCTGGCAACTTTGAAATAAGATTGACCGACCAGTCGCATATCTTGATGAAACATTTTTTTGCTGTTGTGTTACCGCCATAGAGGTAGGCATCCCGCAGACCAGCCATAATCTTGTGCATCACATAAAACGGTACGTTGCCGCGATTGCTGTTGAATCCGCTGATGTCACCACCGTACATCTTCGTCCAGACAGTATTGTCGGGAAGTCCGCCGACATATCCATAAAGTCCATCCGTGTTAGTGTCAAACTTACTTTGACAGGAGTCCATCATTTCAACCATATAGTCGAGACGTGTTTTTAACATTGCCTTCGTTGAGGCATCGCGACAGGACGCATAAGCTAGCGCTAAGGCCGTAAGGTAATGTCCGCCTACATGACCGTCAAGACGGAATGAGCCGGATCCCCAGTTACTGAAGTTTGGATGACGTGTTTCCCAGTCGCCCATTCCGGCTTGTCTGAAAAACGGAGTGAGCAGACGGTCGGTGTCATATTGTAACAGGACTTTGTAGTTAAGTTCTTCTGCTGTCTTGAAAACACCGTCATTAAGCGTCACCTCCGAATAATTAAATGTTTGCGGGTAAAGCACACTCTGCGCCTTGGCCGTAGAGGCCATGTTGCAGGAGAGAGCTAACGACGCTGCATAGAAAAAAAGTTTTTTCATGTTGATAATAAAATATTTAGAAGTTTATTGCAATGCAAAGAAACTCAATTTTATTTGAAATCCGAAAATATCATGTCTCAAAAAGTGACGAAAATGTTGCATGATCAAAATGATATGCAGAATTTCACCTTTACAATCATCGATTATCAGAAAGAAAGGCCACAAATTATTTCGTTTGCGGCCTTTCAGAGAATAGTAACTAGTATTATTTTACAATAATTTTAGAAGTTCTTGATGAGCCATCTGTCATCGTATACTTAAGGATATTAATACCCTTACGAAGTGTGCTCCTTTGGATCCCGTTCACATCATAGATCTGCGTCTTTGCAACAGATTTGATGGTACCTTCTGTCCCGTTTATA
This sequence comes from Prevotella sp., assembly GCA_036752365.1. GTDB lineage: Bacteria > Bacteroidota > Bacteroidia > Bacteroidales > Bacteroidaceae > Prevotella. The sequence goes on along the minus strand of DAIOSW010000105.1, from coordinate 2,228 downwards.
CCGGCACCTTCCTGCAGAGCGATACATGTGAGGGTGAAGTTATCACACTTAAACCAACCGTCACCTCCTGCACCATTGGCAGCACGATTATTGACAGCTGTGAGGTCACCACTTGTACGGATACCGATTTTCAGGGCGTCACCTGTGTTGATAGCTGTGGTTGCTTCCATTGCTTCGAGTGTGCAAGCATCAGTTGTACCTTCCACATGTCCTGCGAATGTACGTTTCTCTGCAGGGAAGAGTGAATCGAGTGCAGCTGCATTGTAATCTGTCTCAGAACCGAAATATTGAACGTTGTTATTGATGAAGAGACGTTGTGTGGTCATACGTGAACCACCGCCGTTAGCTGAACCCATCAATCCACAGGTAACCTTATAATATCCACCCTGTAGACCTGAAATCGTCTGGCTGAGTTCGAAATTAGGAATAGGATTATTCCAGATACCAAAGATATAAGATCCGTTCTTTGTCGCTGCATCACCATCGGTATTCACACCACACCATGTTAAAGACTTGCTGGAGAGGGTCCACCCGTTGTAGTTGCCAGTCTCAAAACTTGGGTTTGTGATGAGGTTTGTAATATCAGTGTTTGCTTTTACACCAGAACGTTTTAGTTCAGCAAGGGCATCGCTCATTTGGGTGAGAATCTTTGCAATGCTGTCGGCATTAACGGAACGTGAGTCGTAAGCATCAGACCATTGACCATACAAATCACTATAAGTGAAAATTCCAGACAAGCTATTGTAGGTGGTTAGGTTGTTATTTGCATCCTGTAGTGCCACACTGAAATCTTTATATGCTGAAACGGTTTTCTTGACTACAGAAATGTTGCTTGTCAACTTGATAATCATATTGTCAATGCCTTCAGGAGTAGTCGTGCTAGATTTCGTGTAATCTGTCGCATCGCTAATCAGATTAAGGAAGTTGTCACAAAGTTTTTCTTCCATGTATCCGTCGACTAAAGTCTCACCTATGCTAATGTATGATTTGAGGGTATTCATTGCGTCGCTTGCAGAATAACCATTGTTTACGACCTTGAAGTTGTCTGCTTTAAACCAGCCGCGACCACCACCATTCTGACTACCGTCGGAACTTACGCCATTGGTGCGGATACCTACTTTAAGAGTTCCATCGTATACGTAGACTTTGGTTGAGCATGTCTGTAATGGACCTTGATCATTCATCGTCTCATCATATTCACCATAAGTCGAGATCTCATCACTGGCCAGATTGGATGCAGAGTAGTCTGTTGGATGACCAAAATAGGTTGAGTTGTTATTGGCAAATACACGCTGGGTAGTTAAACGAGAACCGGAAGAGTTAGAAGAACCCATCAGACCACAAGAAACTGTGTAGGTACCACGGTCTAAACCGGTTATTGTCTGTGATATCTCAAATTCAGGAATGTTCTGGTTCCAGATGCCGAAACCGTAAGATCCGTCTTTTGTAGCATCAATATCAGCGTTGACTCCACACCATCCTGTAAGTCCGGCAGCCTTGATCTCGTCAGCTGTCGCACATGCTGTTCCGTTCACAATGATATTCCATCCTGCAGGAGGGTTGGCAACACTTGTCGTGGTAGCATTGTTCTGACTGCTAAGATCCTCAAAGCTAGGATTGACAAGCTTGTTGGTGATGTCTCCCTTACTCTGTTCATATACAGCAACAGCTGTTTTCAGGTTGGCAATAGCTGTGGTAAGGTCTTCCGTTGTTGCTTGAGCATTATTGTAAACTGTAGTAGCTGTAGCTATGGCTGCTGTCAATGTAGGGTCGGATGTTGTATTCTTCTCCGTAGCTGTGTTTATCTCATTGTACAATCCCCACTTTGCAATATAGTTAGCCTGAGCGTCGAGTGATAGGAATGCCCATTTATTCTGAGCATAAGCACGGTCTGCGTTTTCGTCGTCAAAAAGAACGAAATATTGTCCACCGGCATTTAAGTCAAGTGATTGAAAACGTGTAAATGACCTGATGTCATAGTAGTTGGCTGCTGCTCCATCTTTCACTATCCAATAATAGGGAGTAGAGATGTAATTGGTATTTACAAGATTGCCGGTGGCATCATTGTTACCAACATAGACTGAATCCTTGATCGTAAAATACCAGAGTGTACCTGTATAATCGACTCCGGACGCATTTTTAGCAATCTCCTTGATTGAATCAGACACTGTCGACACATCTACCATGTGAGCTGTGAAGGCAATACTCTTGTAAGCCACTTCATCTGT
>DAIOSW010000104.1:0-7359 GCA_036752365.1 Prevotella sp. | reverse complement strand
ATAGGGGCAATCAGCGTTCGCCATGGTATATGGTGGCGTTTGGTATGGTTGGTGCTTCGATATCCGGAGTAACGTTTGTCTCTGTGCCGGGCATGGTTATGAAGAGTGATATGACTTATATGCAAACTTGTATCGGTTTCTTTTTTGGATATATCGTCATTGCCACTGTCCTCTTGCCGTTGTATTACCGCCTGAATCTCACGTCGATATACAGTTATCTGGGTCAGCGGTTCGGTAGAGTCTCTTACAAGACCGGAGCTTCATTCTTCCTGTTGTCAAAGATGACAGCTGCTGCTGCGCGTTTCTATCTTGTCTGTGTTATTCTTCAGACTTATGTCTTCGATGCTGTAGGGGTTCCCTTTGCTGTTAATGTCACCATGATGGTTACTCTCATCTGGTTGTACACCAGAAAAGGAGGGATTAAAACTCTGGTGTGGACTGATTCTTTTCAGACGTTCTGTATGTTTTCTGCGTTGATACTGATCATCATCAATGTGGTTCACTCGATGAATATGAGTATGGCTGATGCTGTGACCCTGATTAAGAGTGACAGTCATAGCAGAATCTTTGTCTTTGATGATTTTATTTCAAAGCAAAACTTCTTTAAACAGTTTTTCAGTGGTGTCTTCATTGCGGTTGTCATGACCGGACTGGATCAGGGGATGATGCAGAAGAACCTCACCTGTAAAACTCTTCGTGAGGCCCAGAAGGATATGTGCTCTTACGGATTCTGTTTTATTCCCGCGAATCTGCTTTTCCTTAGTCTTGGCATTTTACTGATGGTTTACGCCCATTCCAAAGGAGTGGTTTTGCCGCAGAACGGGGATGATATGCTACCGATGTTTGCTGCCAGTGGTAATTTGGGAGTGGTCGTGCTGATACTGTTTACCATAGGTATTATGGCGGCAGCATTTTGCAGCGCAGACACTGCTCTGACCGCTCTTACTACGAGTTATTGCGTGGATATTGCTGAAAAACAAGGAGATGAACGCCTTCGTAAACGGATGCATATCGTGATGTGCGGCGTTTTTGTGGTATGTATATTGCTATTTAAAACGTTTAACTCAACCGGTATCCTTGATGCAATCTATGTTCTTTGCTCATATACTTACGGACCTTTGCTCGGTTTGTTTGCCTTTGGCCTGTTTACAAAGAGAAGTGTGCATGATCGTTTTGTTCCTCTCATTGCTGTCGCTTCACCAATAATTTGTTATATGATTGAGATTTCAGCGTCCACATTTCTCGGGTATAAGTTCGGTTATGAGATGCTGATGCTGAATGGATTATTGACGTTCTCAGGCTTATATCTGATACGCAGACACTGATATCTGGAATTCAATTAATCGGATTCTTTCTCCAGATATTCTGAAAGCAACATTCCAAACTCTTTCTTGAAACAGGTGGTGAAATATTTAGGATCTTTGAACCCTACTTTGTAGGCCAAATCGCTGACGTGTATCTTAGGATTTTGTTTTGCAATGCTACACGCTGACTTCAGACGTATGTTACGTATGAAACTGCTGGTATTCATTCCTGTGAGGGAGCGGAGCTTATTATATAGCGTACTCGTGCTGGCGCCCATATCTCTGGCAAACTGTTCGCGGTCATATTCTGAATCCTCCAGATTGTCTTTAATGCAATTGATGGCCCGTTGGATAAAGTCAGCATCCGGATCAGTAAGTTTCTCGTTCTTGACTTCAATGGTGAATTGATTACGGAAATCTTTCTTGATGCGTTTTCTGTTCTCTATCAGATTATCGATACGTAGCTGAAGGTCGGCCAACTTGAATGGTTTCTGAATAAAGTCGTCTGCACCTATCTGTAAAGCCTCGATGCGATCTTCCTCTCGTGACTTTGCTGTGAGCATGATAATAGGCAAGTGGCTGTAATCGTTATTGTTCTTGATCGTTTTGGTCAGTTCGTTTCCATCCATGACAGGCATCATCACATCAGTAACGATCATGTCGAGATCTTTGCTCTCCACCAGTTCCAGAGCTTCTTTGCCGTTTGTGGCGGTATACACATGATATTTTGAGCGAAGCAGCTGTTTCATCAGTGACAGTAGTTCCTCATTGTCTTCTACCAGCAGAATGTTGTAAGTGTCCTCATCTCCAGACTGTTCTTCTGTCTGTAGAGCTGGAGCATCGGGAACAGCATTCGGTAAGAAGTCGACAATCGTGGTGTTCACATTCTCTAGGTCTATCTTATTCTTTTCGTCTATCTCTTCTACACTGAAAGCCTCCTTCTTGATAGGTATTGTAAGGGTAAAGGTGGTACCTTTTCCCTCCTCGCTGTCGCATTTTATTTTTCCTTTATGCAATATAACGAGATCTCTTGTGAGAGCCAATCCGATACCTGTGCCGATCGTCTTGAATCGACGGTAATCACCATCATAGAAACGTTCAAACAGATGTTTGATTCTATCCTTAGAGATGCCACATCCATTATCGCTTACGGTGATGACCACTTCTTGCTGCATATCATCTGTAGATAATGATAATCTGATAGTACCATTATCTCCTGTGTATTTTGCTGCATTTGACAGCAGGTTATAAATGATCTTGTCTATCTTGTCAGGATCAAACCATGCTTTTAAGTTTTCCGGTTGGCATTCTATATGGAATTTGAGATTGTGCTTCATCATTAGAGGCTGGATATTCTGACATATCTTGTAGATGAATGAAGAAATATCACCTTCGGAGACAAGCAGCTTCAGTTCTCCGGCTTGTGATTTCCTGGTTTCCAGCAGTTGCTGAAGCAGTCTTACCAGTCGCTGTATGTTATTCTGCATCATCGTGTAATCGTTATTAAACTGTGGCGCAATAGAACGCAGGTGATCCACAGAGGCAGAAATGACAGTAAGCGGAGTAAGCAACTCGTGAGTGATGTTTGTAAACACAACAGCCATTTGCAGACGGTTTTTTGTCTTAATATGGTTGTGATATAATCGTGAAGAATAAAATATCAAAGCGATGACCAGTATGAAATAGATGAGGAAAGCCCACCATGTAGCATAGAACGGAGGTTCTACATGGATAGTGATAGTGTAAGGCAGTTCGTACCAAACACCATCATTATCTGTAGCTTTAAGTAGAAATGTGTACGTACCTGAAGGCAGGTTACCGTATTTTGCTGTTCTCACCGTAGCGTCACAGTATTGCCAGTCGTGGTCGTATCCTTCCAGTTTATAAGAATACTTGCACTGTTCCGGGTTTATATAAGTAAGTAGCGCAAATTCAATGCCGAAGTTGTTTACGTATGAAGGTATATTTACTTCTCTGGTGTATGGTGGTGTCTCTATTGATATCTTATGTCTTAAGAGTGAGTCAAGTTCATTGAATGGCGTGTTTTCTATCTTAATGTCTGATATAATCATTCTCGGTTGTTTGGCGTATTTGTAGCCGAAATCTTTTCTCGGTGAGAAATAGACAAGACCGTCAAAATTGCCAAAGAACATTTCATGACCAAACTTGGATGTAGAATTTGGCACGAATGTGACAGCGTTGAGTCCATCGTTGGCCGTGAAACTCATGACAACAGGAGTCCCCTGACCCTTAGTAAAGGTGAGCTTTACGATTCCATAGTTCGTACCCAACCAAAGATTTCCCAAATTGTCTTCATTGATGGAACGAACCTGATCTCCTGATATATGGTAAGCCTTATTGACGGTGATGAACTGATCTTTGACGGCATCATATCTGAACAGACCTCCGCTATTGGAGATTGCCCATAATATTCCGCGTGAGTCTTTGTAACAATTCAGAAAATCGGGTATCTTTATATCGCCATCACCGATATAGTATCGGTGATATTGTAGAGAAGAAGGTCTATTGAGATTGCCGTCAATACGGATGATTCCGTTATTGCTAGTCGAGAGCCAGTAGCGATTAGCCCCGTCTACAGTTATTCCATTTATTTCACTGTTAGACAGGTTTATCTTTCTATCTTTCATTTTCAGAATCACTCCATGACCATCATGATAGATGACACACATACTACTTCTTTGGCCGACAAGCATTGTTCCGTCATGGCTTTCGCCCAGGGCTAGAATGCAGTCATCTTCAATGAATTTGGTATTTGTCGTACGCAGGTATCTGCTTTTAGTTCCATTTTTGCTAATTACAATTCCTTTCCCGTAAGTCCCCAACCATATTTCACCATTTTTGCGTTGATAAATGCTGTATATCGTAGTTTGCAAGTCTGCATTGGCAAGTCCTGAAAATTGTGGAATATTGTTGTTAAATACAGACTTTCCTGTCATTCGGTCATAGCTGGCCACTCCGTAAGCTCCAACTCCCATGAGAAAGTTACGTCCGTCAGATGTGTATATGCTCCTGATGGTATTTGCACGGGCAAAAGAATTGAAGGAATTGAGATTGAAATTACTGAAGAGTCCCGGACGGGTGTTTGTCTGTAAAACGCCTCCTGTAAGAGAACCGAGCCATACGATGCCTTCACCATTGGTAGTTACTGAATTGATTTCGTTGAAGGGTAGAGGATGTTCTACACTTCCATTATAATAATTACTGAAGCCCTTCTCTGGATGGGATAAATCCATGACACTCAGTCCTCCCTGATTTCCTATCCATAATGTATTGGTATTACCTTCGTATGCTATGCTATAAATGATATTGTCGAGGATACCATTTTTGTTGCCATTATTTTTATACGTATGTAATCCTGGATTTTTGATGTCTCTAGGGTTGTCCATACATTGTAGTCCGCATTCCCAGGTGCCAATCCACAATCTGTGATAGCGGTCAAGGAATAGTGAATGGGCAGAATTACGTTCATTAATCTTCGGATATCTTATAAAGGTGTTTGATTTTGGATTGAATCTAAACAGACCGCTGCTCCATGTTCCGAAGATAATATCACCATTAGTGTCTTGTACTATAGATTTTACATTATAGTTAACGGCTCTATATCTACTGCCGTCTGCATCTTTAAACCAAGTGTTGGTGTTGTCGTAGGTGTAAAATGAATCGGTTGAGGGTATGTAGCGTGCCAGTCCGGCGTCAGTTCCTATCCATACGGTTCCGTCAGAAGTCACTAATAATGTGTAGATTGTACGTTGCCCTTCTTTTGGCAGTGAATATTGTTTGAACTTACCTGTCCGCATGTCCATCCGGGCCAGTCCGTTTTGTGTTCCTATCCACAAATTATTATTATTGTCTTCACCAATACACAAAGTTGTGTTGTTGGGTAATATTAGAGGCGAAAACTCACTTGAACGGTATGTCTGTACCTTGTAGCCATCAAACGAACTAAGTCCTGTGTTTGATGCTATCCACAGTAAACCTTTCTTGTCGAAATACAGATATCTCACCTCATTAGACGGTAACATTGTCAATGGTGATGTCTGTCTGATATCATATTTCTCGATGTTGTTGCTTATGGCAGGAGACACAAGTGTGATCAGTGTCAAAAATATAGTAATGAATCGTTGGAAGAGTCTCATTTCTTATGGGTTACATTCTAAACGGCTGTAAAATTACGCTATAATTCTGATACTTGCAAGATATTTATTGTTTTTTTCTCTAAATTGTTATTTATGGTAGAATTATTATTATTTATACCTGAAAATGGTCTTTGAATTAATAATTCAACTTCAAATAATAATAATTCAACTACTCTAAACAGAATATATATTACTTTTGCCTTCAGAAAAAGATAAAACAAAATAATATTACTAACTAACTTTATGTCTTAGTCAGACGTGAGTCTGGAAATGATAGATAACAACTTGTCGGCGGTATGGCAAGTATCGAGAGAATTGTGATATCGCCGACATTGTTATTAGGATTCTTTGAAAAAGGTAATTACTTATGGTTTATAGCAAATAGATTAGTTTTTTTTAGGTATTAAGTGGTTTAGGAAGGACTTGATCAACGATCAGGTCCTTTTTCATTATCAATCGTTTGCATGCATCATTATTATAATTTTTCTGATAAAATATCCATTCTATTAAAATATTGATTACTTTTGTCTTATGAACTAAATAACGTTAGCCTATGAGACGTATTTTTGCCATATTCTTTTTCGGATTTTCACTGACGATTTTTTCTTCAAATCATGCTCACATTAAGTCGTTTGATGATTATCCTGTACCCGATAATGAACTATGTGAGATGAACTATAGTAGTCTCTCTACAGACTTTTCGTTATGGGCTCCAACTGCAAATAGCGTTAAACTTTCTCTTTATACAGATGGATATAATGGAATGGCCTACAGAACTGTACTGATGAAACGTGGAGGTGACGGATGCTGGAAGGCAACTGTCGTTGGGGACTTGATCGGGAAGTTTTATGACTTTAATGTGAGGGTCGGTCAGAAATGGCGGGGAAACACTCCTGGGATATTTGCCAAGGCTGTAGGTCTTAACGGAAGACGTGCTGCTATACTGGACTTAGCTTCTACCAACCCTTCGGGATGGGATCGTGATATACGTCCCACCTTATTAAAGCAATCAGACCTGATTGTTTATGAAATGCATTTACGCGATTTTTCCATGTCCGGTACTTCCAATATAACTCATCCCGGTAAATTCTTATCGATGACAGAATATGGAACCCGTAATGGCGATGGTCTTTCTACAGGCATTGATCACCTTAAGGAACTGGGAATAAATGCTATCCAGATATTGCCCATGTTCGACTTCGGTTCTGTGGATGAGTCAAACTTGAAAGCCAATAGATATAATTGGGGATATGACCCGGTAAATTATAATGTTCCGGATGGTTCATACAGTAGTAATCCTGCTGATCCGAGGTCTCGTATCCGCGAAATGAAGCAGATGGTGCATTCTCTTCATAAGTCAGGCATAAGAGTCATCATGGATGTTGTATATAACCATACTTTTAGTATTCCGGGAAGCAACTTTGATAAGACTGTACCCGGATATTTTTATCGTTATCTTAAAGATGGAATGCCCTCAAATGCTTCCGGATGTGGTAATGAGACAGCTTCTGAAAGGGCAATGATGCGCAAATTTATGGTAGAGAGTGTTTGTTACTGGGTGAAAGAATACCATATTGACGGCTTCCGTTTTGACCTTATGGGTATTCATGATATGGAGACGATGAGAGCCATCCGTGTTGCCTTGGATAAGATAGATCCGAATATCATCATTTATGGCGAAGGATGGGCTGCAGGCACACCTGCGATACCTCAGAGTCAATTGGCCATGAAAGCCAATATATATAAGATGGATAGAATAGGGGCTTTCGGTGATGAACTGCGTGATGGCTTACGTGGTCCTTTCAATGATAACCATAAAGGTGCTTTTCTTGCCGGTCTTCCCGGTGAAGAGGAGAGTATCAAGTTTGGACTGGTAGGAGGGATAAAGCATCCTGAGG
>DAIOSW010000103.1:0-7497 GCA_036752365.1 Prevotella sp. | reverse complement strand
GGTACACAATCTTTTTGTATGGTGGAGCGCAATTAGGTTAAAGAAATCTAACTTTAATTGTACAACGCCATTCTAACTCTTCGCAAAACCTATAGACAGCACGCTGAAAATAACATCTCCGACTTTGCTTATTTCCTTTGCGCAAGCAGTAACTGTAGCTCCTGTTGTCACCACATCATCCACGATAAGGATATGTTTTCCATTGAGACCATCCGATTCCTTCATTACGAACACCGTCTCAACATTTTCCTGACGTCCCCAACGGTTCAAATGGGTCTGACTCCCTTTATAAGAAGTGCGGACTACTGCATTATCATTGATCGGTATTCCTGTTATCTGGTTTATTCCGAGAGCAATCTCACGGCTCTGGTTATATCCTCGTTGCCGCTGACGCTTACGGGCTAGCGGCACATAGATGATCATATCTATTCCCTCAAAGAAACCGTCCGGCATATACTCCCGAGCGATTACCCGACCCATATATGTGCCGATCTCAGGATGATTCCTGTATTTAAGCGAATACAAGATGTTGCTTGATGCTGAATGAGCGTTATAAAAGAACAAGGAAGCAGCTTTCTTGATATGAATTTTGCCCCAGAAAGTTTGAGCTAGCGGATTATCATCAGCACAACGATGGTACTCGGTACGTGGCAGATGCATATTACACACCGAACATAACACCTCCTCCCCCTCTGCCAGTCGGCCTCCACAGACCACACATGCCCGAGGAGAAATCAGTTCAATCAGCCTACTCAAGAAACTTGATGTCATCCTCATCCACATTCACTCCGTCAGTATCCATACACTGACGGATTAAGTCCATACTAAACCCACGTCCGAGTGCGAACTTAATGAGTTTTCCATTACGTTCATAATCACTTCCGGCTTTAATGGTCTTCATCTTTGCATGAATCAGAGGTCTCAGCACCTTTAGATACTCACCCTCATCAACATCGTCAAATATCGTTTCATAGATATCCTTGGGAATACGCTTCTGCCAAAGAGCCTGCTCTATTTTCATACGTCCCCATTTGTTATACCTAATTTTATCACGCACAAAAAAACGGCAATAACGACTATCGTCAACATATTTTTCAGTAGTAAGCCGTTCCATGATACGTTTCTGAGCATCTTCTTCGAGACCCCACTTACGCATCTTTTCCTTCATCTCATGCGAGCAATGCTCAGCTGTTGAGCACATCGCCGAGAGCTTATATAAAGCATCCTGTTCTGATATCTCTTTCATCGTATACATTTGATAAACCGTTTTTTTCCGAAATCATCTTCTATCGAGATAACGTTCTTATACCCTTTCTCCGAAAGCATCATCACAATATCGTTCACATACATAGGATTTATCTCAAAATATAAGCCACCGTCGGATTTAAGAGCCTTCTTTGCATATTCAGCAATGGCACGGTAAAACAGTAACGGGTCATTGTCTTCAACGAAGAGAGCCATCTCCGGTTCATAGTCAAGAACATTCTTTTCCATTTCCGTTCGCTCATTTTCGCATACATAAGGGGGATTACTCACAATGATATCCCATTTGTCAACATCAGAGGGAGGTTGAAGGGCATCCACACTACATATATCTACATCTGCACCGAGTCTTTTTGCGTTTTCCCGACTAATACCAATAGCCACATCGGACAAATCCCATGCTGAGACCTTGCTTTGTGGAATGCCAAGAGACAGAGAGACGGCAATGCATCCGCTTCCCGTACCTATATCCAGAATAGAGACACAATCATCGAGGACGCGACTACCATTCACCTCTTTGATGATATAATTAACAAGCTCTGCTGTCTCCGGACGAGGAATAAGTACTCCTTGTTGCACAAAAAAGTCATGCCCGCAAAATTCAGCATTCTCCAAAACATATTGTACGGGTTCATATTCCATCAGTCGGACCATCATCTCATCCAACACTACATCCTTCTCTTCTTCAAGTAACTCGACCTTGCCGCAATACACATCGGTCTGTGATAATCCAAACCGCTTTTCAAGAAGCAGTTTGACTATCGATTTTGCCTCTGCGTCATCATAAACGCGAGCCAACGTTCGCCATAAATAATCGTAAGTGAACTTCATATTATACTGCAAAAGTAATAAAATATCCCGCAGAATCAACAGATTTAGGAATAAATATATAACTTTGCCATCACAATGAATACAATTGATGAGAAGTTTATGCGCCGTTGTCTGCAACTGGCACGCAACGGACAGAAGAATTCAAAGCCCAACCCAATGGTGGGGGCCGTAATCGTATGTGAAGGAAAAATTATTGGTGAAGGATACCATGTATGTTGTGGTCAAGGTCATGCTGAGGTGAATGCATTCCGTTCGGTATCAGAGAAAAACGGTGCCTTGCTTTCCAAATCGACAATATATGTAAGCTTGGAACCGTGTAGTCATTATGGTCGGACACCGCCATGTGCCGAACTTATCATCAGAAAAGGTATCAAACGTGTGGTTATTGGGTGTATCGATCCCTTCGCAAAAGTGCAAGGCCGCGGAATAAAGAAACTGCGCGATGCGGGAATAGAGGTAACTGTAGGGGTGCTCGAACAGGAGTGTCTCGATCTTAACAAACAGTTCATCACCTACAATACTCATCACCGCCCTTACGTGATCTTAAAATGGGCACAGTCGGCCAATGGTTTTATCGATGACAATTTCAAACCGATCGCATTCTCCACACCGTTTACGAAAATGTTGGTACACAAGCTCCGGTCAGAATGTGATGCTATCCTTGTAGGCAGGGTCAATGACGAACGAGAACATCCTCTTCTGAATGTGCGTGATTGGAGTGGAAAAGATCCGCTGCGAATAGTTCTCGACCGCAACCATCCTTTCTCGCCCGACGCTGATTTCGACCAGCCCGTCATCCCCCAGTTGATGGACTACCTCTATCGTAAGGGCATACAGTCACTCCTTGTCGAAGGAGGAGCATACACCCACCAAACATTTATTGATAGTGGAATATGGGATGAGATCAGAGTGGAACAGTCACCAAAGTCAGTCACAAACGGAACCAGATGTGCCATACTGCCTTCAATACGTACACTCACTGAGACAAAAAGCTATGACGAAAATACGCTATCTGTATTTCAAAAAGATATCCATCTATCATAACAGATCTTATTTTCTTCCGAAATCAGCAGGCACCTCGCCCCACTTCGATGTTTCCCATTTAACGATGGGAACAGTAATCTTATGTGTAGCCAGCCACTTCTCAGCCCGGACAATCAGCTGAAACAGATAATCTGTCTTCGCATTATGCTCCAGTTTCGTCTTACACTTACGTTTATTGACCCATAATATAGCATTATAACTATCAGAATAAATCGTTTTGTTGATTCCATGCTGCTCCATCAGGGCGACAGCATGGACAATAGCCAGAAATTCACCTATATTATTAGTTCCATGTAGCGGACCAAAATGAAATACCACCTGTCCTGTCGCCAAATCAATACCACGGTACTCCATTGGCCCGGGGTTACCACTACATGCAGCATCTACGGCCCACGCATTTGCAGTCACATCCCGGTGCAGTGGTAATACCGTATCATGACGGTAATCTGGCGGATTATGTATTTCACTCATAGAATTTACATTCTCTCAGGAACTTCGATACCCAGCAGTGCCATACCTTCACGGATAATCTTCGATACATTCTTCGCGATAACCAAACGGACAAGTTTCTTATTGGTATCTTCTTCGTGCAGAATGCTGAAGTCATGATAGAACTGATTAAAAGCCTTTGTCAACTCATAGCAGTAGTTTGCAATACCGCTAGGACTATAATCGCAGCCCGCCTGGCGGACAGCAGCTGCAAAATCGCTCATCTGCTGAATAAGTTCTATTTCCTTTTCATTCAAAGGCATCGTCTCATCAAGTGTTTCAGGTATCACAATATTCTCTGCCGCCGCCTTACGCATGATACTACGTATACGCGCATAAGTATATTGAATGAAAGGTCCAGTATTCCCGTTGAAATCGATACTTTCCTCTGGATTAAAGAGCATGTTCTTGCGAGCGTCAACCTTTAGGATAAAATACTTCAGAGCACCAAGTCCTACGATGCGGGCAATTTCCTGCTTTTCTTCCTCACTCATATCATTAAACTTACCCAACTCGTCACTCGTCTCACGAGCAGTCTTGACCATCTCTGCAATCAATTCGTCGGCATCCACCACAGTACCCTCACGGCTCTTCATCTTACCGTTAGGCAATTCCACCATACCATAAGAGAAATGCACAAGATCTTTACCCCACTCAAAACCAAGACGGTCGAGGAGGATTGAAAGCACCTGGAAGTGATAATTCTGTTCATTTCCTACCACATAAATCATCTTGTTGATAGGGAAATCCTTGAAACGGAGATTAGCTGTACCGATATCCTGAGTCATATACACAGAAGTTCCGTCAGAGCGAAGCAGTAGTTTCTGATCTAACCCATCATTTGTGAGATCTGCCCATACACTTCCATCCTCCTTACGGAAGAACAGATTCTTTTCGAGCCCCTCTTCAACCTTTGACTTACCAACGAGATATGTGTCAGATTCATAATATATCTTATCGAAGCCTACACCCATGGCCTTGTATGTCTCATCAAAGCCGGCATAAACCCACGAGTTCATTTTCTTCCAAAGGTCACGTACTTCAGTATCGTTATTTTCCCATTTTACGAGCATCTCATGAGCTTCCTTGATGAGTGGAGCCTCCTTTTCTGCCTCTTCCTGGGTTATTCCTTTACTCATCAGTGTACTTACCTCTTCCTTGTAATGTTTGTCAAAGGCTACATAATAGTCACCGATCAGATGGTCACCTTTTTTACCGCTCGTCTCCGGGGTCTCACCATTACCCCATTTCTGCCAGGCAAGCATAGATTTACAAATATGTATTCCGCGGTCGTTCACGATATTTGTCTTCACCACCTTATTACCATTGGCCGCCATAATTTGCGACAACGACCATCCTAGCAGATTGTTGCGCACATGACCTAGATGAAGAGGTTTATTTGTATTCGGTGAAGAATATTCTATCATCACCAAAGGAGAATCTTCGGTAGCGCTCTTTTCTCCATATTTCTCGTCAGCATTGATTGTGTTCAGAAGATCAATCCAAGCCGCAGTAGATATTGAGAGGTTCAGGAAACCTTTTATCACATTAAAAGCTGCAATATTTTTATCGTTTTCCACAAGATATTTACCAATTTCTTCAGCTGTCTCTTCTGGTTTTTTATGAGACATCTTGGTAAACGGGAATACTACGAGTGTAAGACTACCTTCGAACTCGCGTTTCGTCTTTTGCAGTGAAACCATCTTTGCAGGTACGTCCTGTCCATAAAGTTGCTTAACGGCGCTGATGACCGAAGCACATATTTCCTCTTCTATCTTCATAACTGGTGAGATTAATAATTCATTTGTGAGTGCAAAGGTACATAAAAACGATGTACGAACAAAATTAGTCCCTTTTATTTTTTATTTAATATGTGTATCATATCTCTACCTCTTTAATCTTTATACCTAGAGTTGACATGTTAAATTTCAGAATACACAATTTCTTTGATTTCTTCCTAAAAAAACATCACTTATAATCGCACATCGCACATTTTTATCTGAAATGTCCATTAGCAAAGGCTTTCGACTCTGTGCGATTATATGTGCGATTATGTGCGACCTTATCAACAAATCGCACAATTGATACGTATATTAAGTATCAATCACTATGGTTCGGACTCTATTTTAACCATGTTTAGTCTTACAAATCGGTTTGATTTATTCATAAAATCAACCCGTTTTGTACTATAAATCAATCCGTTTCACAATATAAATCAGTCCAAAAACATAGAAGAGATGGCCTTTAATCATCCTTAAGGGTGTTCATCTCAACGTATCCAGACGTGCAATTTTGAAATCAAATCGCACACAAATCGCACATTATGTATTAGACTGTTGTTCATCATATTAACAATTCAGGTGTGTTATTTATCAAGAATATCGACCTTGATGTGCGATAAAACACATTTAATTGATTGACTCGTTTAATTTTGTATCAGAGATTCAATATTGTTGCATCGTTGATACATTTTAAAATATCTTTTTCATTCGAATACAAAGCAAATAGTCTGCATTTATGGCCATTTCTATGGGATTTTCAGTAAAAATGAGCATCGTTGGCGCCATATACAGTCTTATCGTTTCTTTCTGTACATGTTGATTTTAAAAAAACTCTTTTTATTGAAGATGAAACATTAGGAAAGCTATTTGAAACAATAGATAAAGTCCAATTTTGATTTAATCCATACCTTTGCAGCCATTGGTAGACAAAAAGACCAATATTTTTTGTTATAATTAAAACTAGTATTACAATGAAGCGAAAAAAATTACTTTTTTCATTTATGGGTGTATTGCTGAGTGTTCTTAATGCAGGAGCTGCAACATGGGATTCTCCCAGCTTGAAGTTCACTAACTTTACTGCTGGTGACACCTTGTATTTCAACAGTGTTGAAGCATCCAAGTTTCTGATGTCTCAGAACAATGTCCCGGTTATTGCCACTGAAGGTATGGCAATTATTCCAGTTCTCAATCAAGACGGCACTTATAAAATTAAGTGTTCGAGCAACGGAGTAGATTTTACATATCTGTATATCTCCGACGCAAACAACCTTTCGACTAATGGTACTGAGAGCACCGAACACAACAACTTCACTGTTATTGACAACGGTGACGGCAGTTTCAAATTCAAAGCCGATATAAATGACGTTCTGTATGGTGAAGGTATATACCTGGATTTATTCTGTGGTGTACCTGACTTCACCGCTGGTAGCACCGTACTTCCATTGGTTTTAATTGATCCGACTGTAAGCTACGCGGTTGACTGGAAGGCAGTTAATAAGTCTGACTACAAAGACTTTGCAGCCAAGAACAATCTGAATCTTGCTATGGGAACAGCACAAAATTATGGACTTGACATTACAGAAGCATTGGCTGTTTATAGTAATGCCGCAAGTACTAATGACCAATTGATCGCAGCAACAGTGAAATTAAATGAAGTAATCAGAGCTTATCTTATAGAGCATGCTACTGATGAGAATCCTGTTGATTTCACCAGCATGATTGTTAATGCTACATGTCCTTCACTTGATGGTTGGACTTTGTCACCATCGGGTGCATTCGGCAACGGAAGTTCTAAGTCTTACAATTGGTGTGGTGGTGGTACTGACGGTGCTATTGAAACATGGATAGGAGGTGGTGGCATGCTGTCAAACAGATCAATGACACAGAAAATCGAAAACCTTCCTAATGGTAAATACGTCATTGGTGCATATATCTGTGCAGCTCAGCAGGGTAACAGTCCCGAGATTGAAAACGGTCAGCACGGAGTATATCTCTATGGATCATCATCAGGTCTTGAAGCTCGTACCAACGCTTCTACCACCGGATATAACGCAAAATTTTATCAGGCAAATGCTTATGTAAACGATGG
>DAIOSW010000102.1:0-7508 GCA_036752365.1 Prevotella sp. | reverse complement strand
ATACTCAGGACTCACATTGATGATAGGGCGTAATTCTGTTTCGCCAATGAACTCATAATATTCTTCCTCTCCTCCACCGATAACCACAGTACCACGTGCCATGGCTGCCAACGAATTCATGGATGGAGTATAACTGTAAAACTGATCTACCAGAACATCTGCTTCATCCAGCATCCGGCAATATTCATCATAGTCTACTCCTTCTACATATTTGAGTTCTATCTTACCAGGATTTTTCTTTGCCAGAATTTCCACAAAATGAGCTATCTTTAAAGCACCTTTCAGATACTCGCGCTTGGGTTGTAAACCTACAAGCACTTTGATAACCTCACCATTCCCTTTCTGCCTGTTTTCATCTATAGCAGGAATTATCATCGGAAGAGGAATATAGTAGAGTTTTTTATGAAATTCAGAAACATCGTAACAGAGGTAATATTCATAAAGACAGGCTATCAAAGCATCAGAATGATAAGATACAGTATGCCAGCACTTATCAAACTGAGGCATGAAATGAAAAGCCATACGCTCTTTATTCTCCTCGATATTCTGTAATTTACCATTCCAAAAAGTATCAGAATAGGCAGGAATACCCTTGGCCTGTTGTCTGAATAGATGCGGATCATCGGCAAAACAGCCTTTAATGATTCGCTTATTGGTAAACTTGAGAAACCAGAATATCAGCATGTTCCACCACCCCATCAAAGGCACAAATTGATAGTTATGTACCTGAACAATATCATTTCCACATATCTTATGAAGATTGCAGACTATTTTCCACAACACCATAAGCCCGCTCCATCTTCCATAACGCTCCATATTACGGCGCAAGTCGATGTCACGAGGAGAGTTGTGCCAATCATTGCCGTCGGACATCAGCGTTACCTGATGTCCAAGTTCTACTAATCCCTTTTTGAGAGTATTATGTAGCAAACTAGACTCACCTACCAACAGAATCTTCATAACTTTATATGATACTTATTTATAAGATACTTGAATATCAGAAATCTTAAGACAATTCAATATACCTATTTTCTACAATATAATCAGATTTGCGCAGTCCCATGCTTACCACCAGTTTTATGGCCATTTTCTCCAGGCAGAACTTCAATGGCATCCAGCGCTTTTCTTTTTCATCACGCCAAGGACTCATCGCTTTATACTTATCAAATTCCTTTTTCCATGGATGCTTGCAGTTCTTATACCATGGTTTAGGAATACCCGTAAAATGGATAATGGCCGGATGAGCCTGAGCTTCCAATATCTGTTCATCAAATTCCCAGGAGATAAGAGAATAACGCAAATCAAACCAATACTCATTCAGTACATTATATCTGATAGGTAATACCAACTTAGAATTCTTAAACAGATAGTTCAGTACATCCTGATCATGACATCTCAACCTTTCCGTATTAGATTTCACATAATCAAAGAATTTGAGAAGGACCTGCTTTTCACGCCAATATCTCAGATTGACAATTAACATACCAGCATTGAAATAACCCATAAATTGGGGATAACGCAGGCGATTATAGTGTTCAATATTATTATTATAACTATCTGGAACAGCGGCAATTGCATAGTTTTCAACAGAAGTATTCCACAATTCAACAAGTTTATCCACAACCAGAATATCGCCATCTAGATAGATAACCTTATCAATATCAGCAGGCAGAATTTCCGTAAGATACAAACGATAATAAGTAGCAAACGAAGTTCCTACATGATCTACTTGAAAATCCAGACCAATTGGAAAATGTTTGAAGATATCATCATTAATTAGATAGAAATGAATATTTTGCTGATAACGAGCAGCTATGGTTCTGATAGAATCCAATAATGCAGCAGAATCCTGATCATGCAAGAGATGTACATTGACAACTTCTCCTCTGTTGCTCTCAAACAAAGAGGTCAACATGATACCGGTCGGCATGATATATTTACTATCAGTAGAACAAACTATTTCCATTTTTATGTTTTTTGTACTACTATTAATACGTAAATTAAATCTTTTTATTATCTTTGCAGTCATAAAAAAGAATAACTTATGCAGAAAGAATTAATATCAGAGATATCTTCACCATTGGTGAGTTTCATCATTACTACAAGCAACCATCAGAAGGAACATCTTGTAGAATGCATCAATAGTATCCTTCAGCTTTCGCTCAATGCCAAAGAGAGGGAAATAATTCTCGTTGATGATGGTAGCGATGAACTGGTAGCCAGCCAGATAAAAGAGTTGCTGGATAACCTGCTCTATTTAAGAATACCCGGCTTAGGCAGCAGTATGGCACGCAACTATGGCATATACTTAGCCAAAGGAAAATACATCCAGTTTATAGAAGGAGATGATTATCTTCTTCAGCCAACCTATGAACATTGCCTTGACATCGTGAGATTCCACGAACCAGATATCGTTACATTCTGTTTCAGCAAGGATGATACAGGAGAACCATCTTACGAACTCCCTACCCCAATCAGCGGCACAGAATATCTCAACAACAATACCCTTTTAGGCTCAGCCTGTTCCTATATATTCCGCCGCGCCATTGTGGGTAGCCTGTTATTCTCACCAAACATCAGTTTCGGCGAGGACGAGGAATTCACACCACAACTCTTCTTACGGGCAGAACGAATATTCAAGACTCAGACCTCACCTTATTATAATAGAGTGGACAAATACGCACCTGGTGAATTAGAAAATAAGGATAAGATAGATATCCACATGGACAATAAACTGGAGGTGATTCTACATCTTCAGAAGTTGCTCGATACGGTTCCTGTAGCAGAGCGCCAGGCACTCAACCGCCGTATAGCCCAGCTCTCGATGGATTATCTGGTTAACAATATCCGTTTGAAGCATTCATTGATATCCTTGAATCATGCCATCAGAGAATTAAGGAAACACGGATTATATCCTCTTCCAAACAAAGAATATACCAAGAAATATATGATGTTCAGAAAGATGATAGGTACATACGTAGGACGAATTGCACTTCTCTTTCTTATCAAGAAATAAATGAATGAAGGCATAAAGATTTCTCCCATCCGGATAAGCATACAGAGGAATAAGAGAAAATCCTATATAAACAAAAATAGAGCATTCAAATCACTTGAACGCTCTATCTTTATAATTAGATTAAATTTTCTAATATTATTTGTATAAGTAAAAGATGATGAAATGACGTTTCACAACGTCCGTTTGTTTTAACTGATGCAAAGATACGACGATTTTTGTCTATAAAGTCGTAAATTATACATTTTATGGTAGCGAAATATGATTTTTTCACCCATAAAAAACAAATTTTACCACCAATCTTATAATTTTCACCACATTATTCTATGATAGTGACAACATTTTTTCTATTGGTTTGACCGCTTTTCTCGCTATTTCAGGAGCCACTTCAACTGTTGGCCAACCAAATTTCAATGCATTGTATATCTTCTTGAGCGTATTCATCTTCATATACTCACACTCGTTGCAGCTGCAACCTACTCCACCCTCACTTACCTCTGGAGGTACGGGATAGAAAATTACGTTAGGACAATTACGCTCCAGCTCATGCAGGATACCAGCCTCTGTAGCGATAATATACTCCTTGATTTCAGGATGCTCTTGGGCATAATGCAACATGGTGGCTGTAGAGCCCTTTACATCGGCTACAGCAAGTACTGGTGCCTTACACTCCAGGTGAGCCATCACAACAGCCTCAGGATGCTTCTGCTTCAGTTTAACTATAGCCTCTACAGAGAATTTCTCATGTACATGGCAACCACCGTTCCAAAGCAACATATTGCGGCCTGTAACGCTGTTTATATAGTTACCGAGATTATAGTCTGGACCAAAGATGATTTTTTCGTCCTGTGGGAAACTGTCAATCACCTTCTTGGCATTACCGCTTGTCACTACACAATCAGTCAGCGCCTTCACTGCAGCCGTGGTGTTTACATAACTCACAACCTTATATCCTGGATGCTCTTCCTTGTACTTTTTCAAATCCTCAGCCTTACAGCTGTCAGCAAGCGAGCAACCAGCATTCAAGTCAGGACAGATCACGGTTTTGTCAGGACTCAAGAGTTTGCATGTCTCAGCCATGAAGTGCACGCCACACATAACCATTACCTGGGCATCGGTTTCAGCTGCTTTACGAGCCAAAGCCAGAGAGTCGCCAACAAAGTCGGCGATGTCCTGAATCTCACCTACCGTATAGTAGTGGGCGAGGATAATAGCATCTTTCTCCTTGCAAAGCTTTCTGATTTCAGCTTTCAAGTCCAAGGCTTCGTCAACGGGTTCGTCAACGTATCCTTTCTCAATCCATTCTTTTTTCACCATAACATTCATATTATATTTCTTATTTTTTATTTTTTTAAAAGAGAATATAGAGATGATGATATGCCGTGGATAAGTGGATAACATTCTGCATAAAAACTTGCGTATTTCGTTATCCAAGTCTTATTCCAGTTTATCCGCAGAGGCCTTTGAAATCTTTTTCTTGTCTCTTAATGCATTAACCGGTTTATCAACATTTCCCCAATTCGGTGCAAAGTTAATAAGTTTATATCTTTTTTCGGTCAAAAACTGCGAAAAAGTTTCTAAAAACTTAATAATATCTATGTGGATATCCTCTTTTCGTTGGTTTGAGATAGGTATGTGTGGATATTTACAAACTTATTAAAAAGTTATTATTGGGGTTTTCCGTACACTTATCCACGCTTTTGTGGAAAACAAAAAAGAGCAGAAATCCATCAGGATATTCTGCTCTCTGGTCTGAGTTATTTATATGGTTGGTTTTGGTTATAGGATTTTCATCTGTTTCTTTCTATTCAATACCTATTTATATATAGGTTTCTGATATATTATTATATATAGAAGTTCTGATTCCCTATCTTTTGTTCAAAACAGAATCAATTTTTTCTGTTACCAGTTCAGGAGAGATATTCTTCATACATGCGAAGTCTCCCCTAGCGCAAGGCTTGTTACCATAGATACTGCAAGGGCGGCAAGGTAAGTCAAGCTGTACGGCATTGGCAGGATCCTGATGCCAGCCCATGAAACCTGCGTATGGATGGGTAGCTCCCCAGATGCTTACTACAGGAGTGTTTACAAGCGATGCCAAGTGCATATTGGCACTATCCATGCTCACCATAACGTGCAGATGACTAATCAGGATGAGTTCCTGTTTCAATCCGTTAAGATGAGAAGAAGCGTTAATGAGTTGTGGATACTTCTCAGCCCAGTCGTTCATCACTGGTGTTTCGTCTTTGCCTCCACCGAAAAGGAAGATATGAGCGTGTGGATGATTGTGGATAAGTCGCTGGATAACTTTTTCCATCAGTTGTATCGGATATATTTTTCCCTCGTGTGCAGCGAAGGGAGCAATACCAATCCACGGCTCTGTTATGTGCTTGTCTTCTAGTGAGATAGCATTCTCTCCTACTCCGAATACCTCCTGTGGTAAGATACTTAAATCTCCTTGTTTTCCATCCCCATAGATAGATGTGAAATCCATGTGGATAGGATATCCAAGTTGTGCAAAAACATCAGCATAGTTTTGGAACGATGTAGGTTGCTGCACAAGTTTTTTACCATTAGAAGCTACCAGCTTGCGTTTTCCCTTGCGATGTTTGTCAATATGTGCAACCTTGAAGTTATCCAGGTTGAAGCGCATACGCAGATAATCGGAACGCAGCACGCTATGTAAATCGGCAATTGCTGTAAACTGTTTGGCTATCAATCGGCGATAGAGTGCGTTGAGTCCTTTCACCCCTTTGTATTCCTCCTTGATATCAGCTTCCATAA
This sequence comes from Prevotella sp., assembly GCA_036752365.1. Taxonomy (GTDB): domain Bacteria; phylum Bacteroidota; class Bacteroidia; order Bacteroidales; family Bacteroidaceae; genus Prevotella. Next base: position 1,711 of record DAIOSW010000102.1, on the reverse strand, counting down.
AGCCAACGTTAGGAGCCAAGTCTTCAAAGAAAGGACGGGCAAAGGGACGACTGAGCACAGTAATTCTTACTTTCGGGTATTGTTTGGCCAAAGATTGAATTACAGGTACGGTCATGGCTACATCGCCCATGGCTGAAAATCTAATTACCAGGATATGCTCAGTTTTCATCGTTTTTTTCTTCTATATATAATATAAGGTGAAAAAAGAGAGCCATACCTCTTATTATATAATAAGGTATATGCGCTCTCCTATTCTGTTTTTTTTATTTCTTGTAGAGTACAGGATTTGTTGAAGGATCGTTGTACATCTTCATCTGTCGGTAAACCTTCATGTATTTGCGTCCAGCCTCGATATCTTCCAAGAGTTGGTCGATAGCTGTAGAAAGGTCTACCTGCTGTTCCAGGAGTACATCCAGTTTGGCTTGGCATTTCGCTTTGTGCTCAGCCTAAGCTTCCGGGCGTTCCACCTGCTCCTTCATGTGATAAATCTTGAGGGCAAGAATACTTAAGCGGTCAACAGCCCATGCAGGACTCTCAGTGTTGATGCGTGCATCATCCTGAACCTTCACGTCTTTGTATGTTTCGCGGAAGTAAGTATCGATTTGCTCAACGAGGTCTGTTCTGTCCTGGTTGCTCTTGTCGATTCTGCGCTTCAATACGAGTGCTTCAGCCGGGTCTATCTGAGGATCACGGATAATATCCTCGAAATGCCACTGTACAGTGTCAATCCAACACTTCAGATAAAGGCAGTTCTCGATGCTACCTTCCTGGTATGGATTATTGATTGGTGTATCAATGTTGTCTTTGATATGATAATCGGCTATCGCCTGATTAAATATCTTATTGGCTTTTTCTGTAAATGTCATAATGGATTTAAATGTTTAATTAATACCGTACAAAAGTAACAAAATAATCTGAAACGACCAACAAAAAAGGAAAAAAATGCCAAAAATATGCACAATTAGGGGGTGTTTGTGCACAATAATGCACTTTTTTCGCCAAAATATTTGTTTATCTCAAAAAAAAAGTGTTCCTTTGCACCCAGATTTTTAATTAGAAATTGATTTATAAACATTTTAAAAGTTACAATTATGTCAGAAATTGAAAGCAAAGTAAAGGCAATTATCGTTGATAAACTCGGTGTTGATGAGGCTGAAGTTAAGCCAGAGGCAAGCTTCACAAATGATCTTGGTGCAGATTCTTTGGATACTGTAGAGTTGATCATGGAGTTCGAGAAGGAGTTCTCTATCTCTATCCCAGACGATAAGGCTGAGAAGATTGCTACTGTAGGTGACGCTATCTCTTACATTGAGGAGAACGCTAAGTAATTTAGCAGCTAAATTATACTAAATGGAATTAAAGAGAGTTGTTGTAACAGGTCTCGGTGCTGTGACTCCAGTTGGTAATACTCCTGAGGAAACTTGGGAGAGCCTCCTTGCAGGTAAGAGCGGTGCTGCGCCTATTACTCATTTCGATACAACCCTTTTCAAGACCAAGTTCGCTTGCGAGGTTAAAGGCCTGAACATCAATGATTGGATTGATCGTAAGGAAGCTCGCAAGCTTGACCGTTATACCCAGTTGGCTATGATTGCTGCCATGCAGGGTGTAAAGGATGCTAATATCGATCTTGAGAAGGAAGACTTGAACAACGTTGGCGTTGTATTCGGTGTAGGTATCGGTGGTATCAAGACTTTCGAGGATGAGGTGAAGT
>DAIOSW010000101.1:0-7508 GCA_036752365.1 Prevotella sp. | reverse complement strand
TCAACCGGAATCGTCTCTATCTTGAAGACCGTTCGGGAAATTGTATCACGGCTCCTGCCACAAGTACAAATTGGGGATATGTCTTCAGCAACTGTACGATTGATGGCGCACCCTCGAATAACGGTTCTTACCATCTGGGTCGTAACTGGCAGGGTGCACCTCGTTGTGTGTACCTGAATACGACGATGAATGTCTTGCCCGCAGGTGATGGGTGGACAGAAATGAGTACGACAGCTCTTCCTGCTCTATTTGCCGAATATAAGAGTGTGACAGCCAGTGGATCTGCCGTGGATTGTAGTGCTCGTAAAACAGTTTATACAGCAGGAACTGTAACATATAGTCCGGTTCTCAGTGATGCTGATGCAGCCAACTATAACATAGAGAATGTATTAGGTGGTACCGACCAGTGGGTTCCAACAGAGTCAACAGAACAAGAGGCAGCTCCTGAGATTCAAGCAGCACAGGGATCTTTTGAAATAAGTTGGAATGCCAGTGATTATGCGCTGCTGTATGCCGTATGTGTAGATGGCAAAGTGAAGTATTTCACTACAGACAATTTCTATTCGTTCGCTACTGATGAAGTTGGAATGGTGTCTGTCCGTGCGGCTAATGAGTTAGGTGGTCTTGGTGCTGCGTCAAATGTTGTCAAACTCGATCATGGTATTGTTACAGGTATAGACTCAAGTGTCAATACGGGTAATATCCTTCGCACCGACTATTATAGTATTGATGGTATCAAGCAGAATAAGGCGCAGAAAGGTCTGACTATTCAGCGCCAGATCTTAAAAGACGGAAGTACAGTCGTGAGGAGTGTGCTGAATAAATAAGAAATATACCACGATTTATTAAGGAATCCCAGTTTCTGCTTTCAGAGCTGGGATTTTTTTAGTTTGTGGCCTCCTCATGATAATCATAAATCGCCATTTTACATTATTTATATGTGACTTTTATACAATTTAACACGGTAACTCTTGCTTCATATAGTAAAAGTCTATATCTTTGCATCGTTTTTCATAGTATTAGATTTAAGGTTAATAAAGGTTGGAGTACAGCGGTACTCCTTTTTTTATACACTTTCCCCTAATTTTAAATAAGAGTATTAATGGTAAAAGATTTATATATAGAGCATCTCAATCGTTTGAATGCTCGGGTAGCTGTCCTTAAACGGAGAAATCCTATATTTCTGACGTTAGAACTTCTTTCATTTGTGTTGTTTGTCTTCTTCTTATATGAGTATTTCTTCGTCTTTCATCAACCTGTCTTTATAATTCTAGGTATTGTATGTATCGTTGTATATGCAGTGACGAGGTTCTTTGATCGGAAAAACGCTTCACGGTTGAGTCTGGCAGAACGAATACAAACAGTTTATGAAAATGAACTTCTTTATCTTGATGGTGATTTCTCCAGATTTGCTGATGGTGAGAAATATATCGATAAGTACCATCCTTTTTCCACAGATATGGATCTGTTTGGACAGTTCTCCTTGTTCAATCGAATGAACCGCACGGTGACAACCGGAGGAAGTGATCGTCTGGCGCAATGTCTTAGTTCGCTGCCTGCCAGTTCGGATGAAGTACGCCATCGGAAGGAGAGTGTTGATGAATTGGCAGCCTTGGATGAGACCCGTACTCTGTTTATGGCATCGTCATCGTCGTTCATCGATACGGCAAAAATATCCTCTGTTCTTCAGAGTGCTTCATCCACCCGGATCAGTCCTCTTTTCAGTAGCCCCCTGTCTCTTGGGATCGTTTATGGTCTCATTGTTTTGCTCTTCGTGACAATTATTCTCTCCATATTTACTCCGTTGAGTGCCAATGTTCCAGTCTTGCTTGCGTTGGTTATGCTTTTTATGTCACTGGCAGTGGCATCCAAGACGCTCAACCGTATCAGTCGAGTGGTCAACCGATTGACAAAGGAACTGGAAGGATATGTCAGTTTGTTTAATGTCTTGAAGGATGTCGAATTTAAAACTGATTACAATAGACATCTGCACAACCAGCTTTTTAGTGAAGGTGAGAACTCTCTTGCCGCTCTCCATTTGCTTACCCGTATCCTTGCTGCTATCGACCGACGTGGAAACATACTCGGACTGATATTTGCCAATGCTTTTTTCCTAAGTGATTTCTTTCTCGTTCGCCGTTTCACCCGTTGGCAGCAAACCAATCTTTCTCATCTTCCGCAGTGGATTGACTATGTCAGCCAGTTTGATGCGATGATGAGCATGGCAACCTACCGGTTTAATCATCCCGAAGCAGTGGATGCCGAAGTACTCGACGCGGATAAAATTGTGTATGAAGCCACAGAGCTCTACCATCCTTTTATCGGTAAAGAGAAGGCTGTACGAAATGATTTCAAAATCGATGATGGTACTTTCTATATCATAACGGGTGCAAATATGGCAGGTAAAAGTACCTTTCTTCGCTCTTTGGGTATCAATTATATCCTCGCAATGAATGGTATGCCGGTTTTTGCACAGTCACTAAAAGTGTCCATGTTCAATATCTTTACGAGCATGTGTACTACCGACGATCTTACCCATGGCATCTCATACTTCAATGCTGAGCTGATTCGTCTGCAACAGTTGATTAGCTCGTGTAAGGAGTCTGAGCATACCCTCATCATCCTTGACGAAATACTTAAAGGAACAAACTCGCTTGACAAACTTAATGGGTCGCGTCTGTTTCTGGAGTCCATCTCATCGTTACCTGTTTCCGGGGTCATCGCTACTCATGATCTGGAACTTTCAAAGATGGAAGATTCTGATCCGGACCATTTCCATAATTATTGCTTTGAGGTAGAACTAGGAGACGATGTTACCTATTCTTACCGTGTTACGCCAGGTGTTGCCCGTAATCAGAATGCGACGTTCCTGCTTAATAAAATATTAAACGACCTGTGAATGTGTCGTAAATCCTGAATTTATTTGTCAGAGTAAATTTGTAATAAAAATATTCCTGCCCATTCATACAAAAAAACTTTTATATGCAAATATCGTCTTAAAGATATATAAAAACTTACATTGTGGAAAACAAATGGGTTATTTATTAATCTTTATGTCTATCTTTGTGTCCGTTTTTAACTACTAAATATGAAAAAAACTCTATTGGCCCTGCTTTGTCTGTTGCTTTTTGCCATCACAGCCGGTGCTGCCGACACTCTTAGTGTGAAAAAAGTGAAGAAAGAGCGAACCATATCTATTTATGGACGTGTGTGCGATTCTTTTACAAAAGTGGGTATACCCCAAACTTTTATAACAATCATGCTACCCGATAGTAGCATTGTGGATACTGTGCACGTGGAGGCTTGGGATGCATATACAAACAAAAAGGATGCTTATTATCAATTTAAGATACCCGCCCATCCTCAAAAATATATTATTAAAGGTGTCCATCCTGATTATAATAATACTTATCTGAATTATGAATTGAAGTATATAGCCCGTAATACTTATTTCGAGGCACCCTTGATGCAGATGCATCGTAAGGATAAGAAGAAAGATGTGAATGTGATGCTTGGTGAGGTGGTCGTTAAGGCCACGAAGATAAAAATGGCCTATAAGGGTGATACTCTTGTTTTCAACGCTGATGCTTTCAATCTCCCTCAAGGTAGCATGCTCGATGATCTGATCAAGCAAATGCCCGGTGTACAACTCAAAGAAAATGGTGAAATAACAGTAAATGGGAAAAAAGTAGATTACCTCACGCTGAACGGCAAGGATTTCTTTAAAGGAAATAATAAAGTGATGCTTGAAAACCTTCCTTATTATTCTGTCAAGAATGTCCAGGTTTATGATAAGAATACCGAAAAGAGTAAATACCTGGGACGAACTGATGAGAAGAAGGATTATGTGATGGATATACAACTCAAGCGTGAATACTCCAAGGGATACATGGCCAATGTGGAAGGGGCTCTAGGTTCTTCTGACAGATATATATCACGACTCTTTGGACTCCGTTTTACTGATAATTCACGTATATCCGTTTTTGGAAATGTGAATAATGTGAATGAAACACGTAGCCCGAATAATAATGGTGATTGGGAACCATCTAACTCTCCTCAGGGATTGCAGAGCGTGAAGAATGTCGGAGCTAATATCTATATTGATGATAAAGACAAGCGATACAGAGAATCTGCAGATGCTCAGGTGTCGTGGAACGATTTTGACAATGAGACCCGTTCGGCTTCCGAGACTTATCTTTCATCCGGAAACACCTTCTCGCATTTTCGTTCGATGTCAAATAATAGTACATTCAATTTCGAAGCAAATAATAATCTTGAAATTATCAAACCATTTTATCTTTCTTCAGGTACAAGCATTTCGATTAACAATTCAAATAGTTCCAGCAGTAGCAATTCCGCTTCGTTTAGTCAAGACCCCTCTAGTTTCGGGGGTACAACTGAAATACTGGATTCCATCTTTAAAAAGATAATTCCCCCTTCGTTGAAGAGTACGGCTGTCAATCGTAACCGTTCGTTAGATATGGGGGACGGCCGTGATTTATCGCTTAGAGAGAATATCTACTTCATGCAAAAACTGCCTTGGGGGGATAATATCCAGGCCGAGACCCATCTATACTATGGAGATAGTAAGTCACATCAATATGGTCTTTCACGTTTGGATTATCTCCAGAGTTCAAAACTTCCTGATTATCGTAACCAGTATAATGACAATAGAAGGCGCAATTATGACTATGGGGGCTCTCTGACCTATAGTGTTCACTTTCTCTCAAACTGGAATTTTTCTTTGTCATACAATTACAAACAGAATTGGAGTTCTGATAAAAATCCCTTATACAGGTTGGATCGTCTTGATGGATGGAGCGATGAAAGTTATCATCCGTTCGGCTCATTACCTCAGACACGCGACTCTCTGCTCATGAGTCTTGATGTGAATAACAGCAGTACAAACTCCTATCTTAGCAAGACTCATACAGAAAGTGTGCAGTTATATTATTCTAAAGATAGAGATGGCGGAGGTTATTCTTATTTTGTTGTGCGCTTACCAATCGCTTATAAGTCGGAACATGATCATTATACACGAAACCTTACGGATACATCTTTTTATCAGCGTAACTGGCTGTTTCAGCCCAGTGTAACTTTATATTTGAATGCAAAAAAATATAATTACTACATGTCATATCAAGAGGCGGTGACCACTCCGACTGCACAGAATCTTGTGAATGTGCGTGATGATTCAAATCCTCTGGTTGTTCGTTATGGTAATCCAAATCTGAAGAATAGCCAGAATCATAATTTTTATGGTGGTTTTTCTATTAATAAACCTGAGCGTGAACGCTCTTTCTCTGTTAATACGAATATTTCTCTTGTAAAGAATGAGATAACCAACGGCTATTCGTATAATTCTACCACGGGTGTATATACTTATAAACCCCAAAATGTCAATGGTAACTGGAATGCAAGTCTCGGCCTGAATTACCAGAGTGCGATTGACAGTCTGAAACTGTTTACCTGGGAGGTGTCTACAGATAACAGTTATATGCACAACGTGTATCTGGTAGCAGAGACTCGCTGTACAGCAAAATCATACACTAATGTGGAGCGTGCAATAGTCAAATATCAGAAAGATGATCTGAAGCTCAGTCTTGACGGTAAGTTTTCATGGCAGCATTCTGGTAGTGGAACACAAGGGGTGTCGAGTACCAATGTGTATACCTACAATTACGGATTCTCGGGTCAGTATAAATTCCCATTGCAGATACAGCTTGCTACGACATTGTCGATGTACAGCCGCCGTGGTATGTCCGACAAGTCATTAAATACAGATAATCTCGTATGGAATGCTTCAATAGCCCGGAGTTTCATTCATGGTAAAATGACATGTCGTCTGGAAGGATTCGACATCCTTCATCAGTTGACTCAGATACAATACAATGTTTCATCCAACGGTAATTCGTCTACATGGAATAACTGTATACCAAGCTATGTCATGTTACATCTTAGTTATAAGATAAATCTTACACCGGGTAAAACGAAATAGGACTTGCCTCTTTTATTAAAGCAAGTCCTATTAGATAAAATATATACCGAAAAGGTTATCTCAATGCGAAGAATGTGCCACCTTGAACAGCCATGCGTGCTTCATACATGCCGGCATTGTTGAGTGCAACATTCATTTTCTGGCCATTTCCTAGTGTGATCTGGGCAGTGCCGTCATTGTTGAATTTAAATAGTTCTGACTTCTGACCTTTTGCGTTCATGTACCATGCGTTTTCTGTCTTGTTATAAGTAAAGTTTACTGTTTCTCCGTTTGGCTTTGTGATGTCATAACCGTCTTTCAGAGTCTTTACGAGGTACTGCTTTCCGTCGTTACCGAAGACAGTCTGTGTCTTACCGACGTTTGCTAAAGCAGGATTCTCGCCAGTCCAGAACTCAATTGAATTGAGAACAACAGCATCAATAAAACCGGCAATCTCGTAAACAGGTACTATATGGAGACAGATGAATACCAACTCGTTGACAAATTTATTGTCTATGTTCTGGTTCCATTTTAATACCTTGTGCCATAGTGTGAAAGATCCAATACAAGAACTGAATAACATGCTGCCTGCAACAAGGCATACTCCTAATTTTAAACTTTTGATTTTCATTGCTTTTACGTTTTTGTAAGTTATTTAATAATTATAGTGATTCAAAAATCGTGGGTAAAGATATGAAAATATTCCGTAGTAAGATAATATATTATATAAAATTCTGCAAAATAGTCACAAATTTGCTATTCTTTATTACTTATGTTGATTTTACTTTGTTTCCACGATTGTTTATAACTGTCACATGATCAGTATGTGTGCCGTGGAGGCAGGTGTTAGTATTCATTTCATGGAATAGAGGTAGTCGGATACGTTTTGTTTGGTAAGGTCATGAGAGACAAAAGATAACCTTTCTTTGCGTGCTCCTGTAGGGGAAAAGATGTACCCCTACAGGGGAAGATCTTTTCCCCTACAGGGGAACATACCCGGTGCTTATATTTTGGATGCTTAGTGATAAGCTGTTGGATGCGCAACAAACTGTCCTTGATTTTAATGAACTGAGTAGGCTGTTTGTATTTATGATATTCAGAGACACTGTTTCTATCTAGTAAATGAACACTATTTGGATCACGAGAATGTAATCACAATGTCTATATGGTATTATGAAAATTGATTCCACGGTTATTTAATTGATTGTCAGTCGTTTGTTTGTAATTGTGGAATCATTTTGAAAAATTACAATTGAGTAGGATGTTCTCAAAAGATAGTACATTTTAGTTTTATTAACCAAGAATGTTTGTTGTAGAACTAAAAAAACAGTTAATTTGTCATGTTAAATAAAGTTCACAGGTAGAAGGTGTTGCTTTGCTTCAATATCACTCATGAGGGTGATTGGTAAGATACCCATACTTAAGATCAGTTTTATCCTAAATATAATCAATGGAAGAATGAAAAGAATATTATTAATAATCATCGCAAATTTAATAGCTCTGACTTATGTGAAAGCTAACGACGGAGTAT
>DAIOSW010000100.1:0-7513 GCA_036752365.1 Prevotella sp. | reverse complement strand
AACTATTATGTTTTCGGCAACGATGCCTAAGAAGATTCAGGAACTGGCTAAGAGCCTTCTTCACAATCCTGTTGAAGTGAAGTTATCTGTCAGCAAACCTGCAGAGAAAATAAAACAATCTGCCTACGTATGTTATGAAACTCAGAAAATTGGTATTATAAAACATTTATTTCAGACCAACAAGCCCAAGAGAGTTATTATCTTTTCCGGATCTAAAATGAAGGTTAAAGAGATTCAGCACTCACTCATAAGGATGAAAGCCAATTCCGGAGAGATGCATTCAGACCTATCTCAAGCAGAACGGGATGATATCATGTACAAATTCAAAAGTGGGCAGATTGATATCCTTGTTGCAACTGACATTGTTGCTAGAGGAATAGATATAGATGACATAACCATGGTCATAAACTATGACGTTCCGCATGACTCAGAAGATTACGTTCATCGTATCGGAAGAACAGCCCGTGCCGACAGAGATGGTGTTGCAATCACATTCATCAGTGACAACGAAGTGGGTGACTTCAAACAAATAGAAAAGTTTCTTGAGAAAGAAGTCGAGAAAACGCCATTGCCAGGAGGTATTGGAGATGGACCGGCTTACGTTACTATACCCAACCGCAGACATGGATCATCAAGACATGGAAATAATAACGCACATGGGAAACGCTCCGACCACAATAACAGAAACAGTCAGAGCAATGGCAACAGACAAAATAAAAGAGCGAAAGCAGGGGGTAATTCCCAAGAAAAAGGCAAAGGAAAAGAGCATTCAAACAATAACCGTCGCAATAACACAAAAGATAAGACGACACATCATCAGAATAAACCTCAATAATCTAATAATTCCATATTCATTTCGCCGTCATAGTTTACGACAGTACCAACCATGTAACAACTGGCACCATCAGGAATGCATATTGTTGCATTGAAATGGAATCCCTTACTATCAACGGTACTAAAATCCATATTTGACAATATGGCCTGCGAGAGGAACTGCATCGGTATTAGCCTACTGAACATTTTCTTATTAAAGTCACGAGAGTAAAGTTGTTGTGCTCCTTGAAAGACACTAATGTGTATAATATTGTCATAATAAACATTATCAACCTCTACTCCATCATCATTATATGTAGACTTGATTACTTTATAACGCGTCGGGTTCACATAAACATAACAATGATACCGCTTACCTCCATACATCACCACCGTGTCTTTCTTAACTACATGATCAGACAATGACATATTCGGGTGCCGATGGGTGAACAACAAAGCATCATTGGGATCATCACTCTTAGCTAGTTTCATCAAATCACCATTCTGATTTCTAAACCAAAATATATGAGCTGCCTGTTTGATTATTGGGTATTTTACTTCGGTGTTGCCCTTCAATACTAATGTGTCATTGACGATCTGAAAGTATACGGGTACGCTTGTCGTATCCGGATAATAGATTGTGTCACCTTTTGCCTTGAACAAAACATCTTCAGACTCCTCATCCACCCAGATTCCTTGTAACAATGCCTTAGCCTCTTTGTTCTCGGAAGTAGTCAAGGTTTTATCTGAGCCATTCCTTCTACAACTAGTAAAAAAGAGACAGCACACCAACAATAATACGGTGGTAATCTTATTCATTATTATTTTCCTATGCAATGATATTCAATACCTTGTTCATCCATTTCCTCTGAGTCATAAATATTTCGTCCATCTATTACCAGTGGTCTTTTCATTGCCTTTTTTATCACGCCCCATGTCGGTAAACGGAATTCTTTCCATTCAGTGAGTAATAACATTGCATCTGCGTCTAATACAGCATCATACATATCCTTACAGTAATATACCGCATCACCGATACGACGCTTACACTCCGTCATAGCTACAGGATCATAAACTCTGATACGACAGCCGGCTTTCAATAATTTGTCAATAATCACTAGTGCAGGAGATTCACGCATATCATCAGTTTCCGGTTTGAATGCCAAGCCCCACATCGCAATAGTTAATCCTGTGACATCTCCTACGGCTTGAACTAATTTATCAAATAAGATCCCTTTCTGGCGTTCATTGACCTTTTCCACAGACTTCAGTAACTCCATAGAATAGCCATAATTGTCAGATGTCTTAATTAGCGCTTTAACATCTTTTGGAAAGCAACTGCCTCCATAACCACATCCTGCATAAAGGAACTTACGACCAATACGGCTATCGGAACCGATTCCCGCACGAACCATATTTACATCGGCACCTACCTTCTCACACAAGTTGGCTATATCATTCATGAAGCTGATACGTGTAGCAAGCATTGAGTTTGCTGCATATTTCGTCATTTCAGCACTAGGAATATCCATAAAGATAACACGGAAATTATTTATCAAGAAGGGTTTGTAGAGCTTTGTCAGAATTTTCTTGGCTTCTTCACTTTCAATACCTACCACAACACGATCAGGACTCATGAAATCCTTGATTGCATTTCCTTCCTTGAGAAATTCAGGGTTAGACGCAACATCAAATTTAACATCAGAGTGGCGGATATCAAGTTCATGCTGAATCGCATCGCGGACTTTCTTAGCTGTACCTACAGGAACTGTACTTTTTGTCACAACGACGACATAATGGTTAAGATTTTGCCCTATCGTCTTTGCCACCTGCAATACATATTTCAGGTCGGCACTTCCATCTTCATCAGGAGGAGTACCAACAGCACTAAAAATAATTTCCTGATCATTCAGACATTCTTCTAAAGATGTCGTGAAATGGAGACGACCGGCATTCACATTCTTAACTACCAGTTCGTCCAGTCCCGGTTCATATATAGGTATATCACCTTTTTTTAAACGTTCTATCTTATTTTCGTCCACATCAACACAAGTAACATTTACTCCCGTATCAGCGAAGCATGTGCCGGAAACTAATCCAACATAACCCGTTCCTATAATTGCTATGTTCATGTCTTTAGATTATAATCATGATTATTCAAACACAACAGCATCTTTGAATGACACTGCTGTAAGATCCTTCGGACTAGTCAACACGTCATCCATGTTAAGAGGCCATTGTATGGCCAAATCAGGATCATCAAAACGAATAGATGCTTCGTTTTGAGGAGAATATATATTATCTACCTTATATGTAAAAACAGCTTCTTCACTCATTACTAAGAAACCATGTGCAAATCCACGGGGAATAAAAAACTGTCGTTTGTTTTCTCCACTAAGCTCTACCATAACATGCTTACCAAAGGTAGGACTATTTTTACGAATATCAACAGCAACATCCAGTACCTTACCCGAAATAACCCTCACTAGCTTAGCTTGGGAAAGATCTCCTTTCTGATAATGTAAACCACGTAATACGCCATAAGTTGACTTCGATTCGTTATCTTGTATGAAATTGACATTTCCTATGTGTTGTTCAAAATCAGACTGCTTAAATACCTCGAAGAAGTAGCCGCGTGCATCATCAAATACTTTCGGTTGTAGAATCCATACTCCTTCGATTTCGGTTTTTATATATTCCATCTTTTATAAATACAATAAATTGATGATGCAAATTTAAACATAAATATCGGATTGACGAAATGATTTTTTCATTTTGTGAATTAATTAATGAAGTTTTTATTGCTATTTCAAATAAAATCAATTAATTTTGCATCGTGATTGAGTTAGAAAGACATATCGAGATACTATTATTGAGCAATGATTGCGTCATAGTGCCTGAACTTGGAGGGTTTATGACGCACCATATTGACGCGTATTATGACGAGTCAGAAAATCTATTTCTGCCGCCACAACGTACTCTTGGATTTAATGCTCAGATTACCATCAATGATTCATTGTTGGCGCAATCGTATGTGGAAGCTTACGATATCAGTTTCCCAGAGGCAACACGCCGAATTGAAAGTGAGGTTCATGAACTGAAACAACGACTTGCTGCAGAAGGCTCATACGAGCTTAATGATATAGGTATCTTATCTATTAATAGTGATGGCAAGTACGAATTTAAGCCATGCGATGCTGGAATTCTTACACCATCCTTGTATGGTCTTTGCTCATTTCCTATGGAAAGAATAGGTATCATGCAGACTACATCTGTGCCAACAGTAACCTTCGAAAAAGAAGAGGAACAGATCAAGCCAGTCGTAAAAACGCATGTTGAGAAGACAATACTGACAGATAACAGGAATACTGATTCCAAAGATGAAAAGAAAAAAGATACCATCGTTATCAACATTGGTGCTCTGCGTAATACCATAGCAGTAGCAGCTGCTATCATCTGTTTCTTCATCTTCACACTCCCGCTCGGTAATACATCTACAAATGGTGTTAACGAAAGTTCTATAAACAACGGCGTCATTTATAAGATTTTAAATGAGCCGAGCACTAAAACAGCAAACAAGATTGCAGAAGCAATAGCTGTCACAAAAGTAGAGAGTGCCCCATCTCCTAAAAATGATGAATTAAAGAACTCAACGAGTTCTCTTAAAACAACAGATATTCACCCGACACAGACAAAAGTAAGCGAACCAGAAAACGATAATAAACCGTTTTGTATAGTTCTTGCCAGTCATGTCACCAAGAAGAATGCCCAAGCATTTGTAGAAAAGCTTCATAAAGAAGGGTATGAGGATGCCCGTGTTGTAATAAAAGGTAAGACGGTGAGAGTCGTTTACGGTTATTATGATAATGAATCAAAAGCCTATCATGCACTTAACCACCTCAATGACCGCAACTATTTTGAGGATGCGTGGGTATACAAAATATAAGAATGAAAAGAGTACGCTGTCCTAAATGTGACCAATTTATAACCTTCGACGAAACGAAATATGACGAAGGCCAGTCTCTCGTATTTGAATGCCCAACATGTTATAAACAGTTTGGAATACGTATTGGGGTTTCAAAGCTAAGAAGCACAAGAAAAGAAGAGAATCTTGAAGAAGAGATGGACAATAACAATTATGGAAGTATTATTGTCATTGAAAATATGTTCCATTACAAACAGGTTCTCCCCCTTCGTCTTGGTGACAATGTTATCGGCAGATACGAAAAAGGGACAAATGCAAATACTCCTATCGAAACACGAGATCCAAGTATGGACAAGACTCACTGTATCATTAATGTGAGTTTTGATAAAAACAACAAGATCAAATATACACTCAGAGACGCTCCAAGTAATACAGGTACCTTTGTGGATAATGAATTATTGGGTGATCGTGAACGTCGTGTCATTACAGACGGTACGATTTTCAATATCAGTGCAGCAAATATAATACTTAGAGGAGCAGAAAAGGAAGAATAAGACCATTTTGGCATAATATTTGTTTGTAGTCATGCGTAAAATGATTATTAACAAAATAAGTATTATATTATGCAAAAAGGTAACATTGGGGTTACAACTGAGAACATATTCCCCGTCATTAAAAAGTTCTTGTATTCCGATCATGAGATTTTTCTTCGCGAGATTGTCTCAAATGCCATTGATGCTTCTCAAAAACTGAAAACTCTTGCAAATAAGGGAGATTTCAAAGGTGAATTAGGCGATATGACAGTACGTGTCAGCCTTGATAAAAAGACTCTGACTATCAGTGACCGTGGTATCGGTATGACAGAAGAGGAAATAGACAAATACATCAATCAAATAGCATTTTCCGGAGCCAATGATTTTCTGGATAAATACAAGGACACTGCAAACTCGATCATAGGCCATTTTGGACTAGGTTTCTACTCTGCCTTCATGGTAAGTAAGAAAGTGGAAATCATTACAAAGAGTTACAAAGAGGGAAGCAAAGCTGTAAAATGGGTATGCGACGGAAGCCCTGAGTTTGAGCTCTCTGAGGCTGATAAGAAAGACCGTGGTACAGATATCATTCTACATATTGATGATGACTGCAAGGAATTCCTTGAGAAACAACGTATTGAATCACTCCTAACAAAGTATTGCAGATTCCTCCCTGTAGCTATCGCTTTCGGGAAAAAGACGGAATGGAAAGATGGAAAACAGGTTGATACGGATGAAGATAATATCATCAACAACACAGAACCGCTATGGACGAAGAAACCGGCTGACTTGAAGGAAGAAGATTACAAGAAATTCTATCAAGATCTTTATCCTATGTCTGACGAACCATTGTTCTGGATACATCTAAATGTAGACTATCCTTTCAATCTCACTGGTATCTTATATTTTCCACGTATCAAGACGAACATAGACCTCCAGCGTAACAAAATACAATTATACTGTAATCAAGTATTCGTCACCGACTCAGTCGACGGTATTGTACCTGAATTTCTGACTCTACTACATGGTGTGATTGACTCTCCGGATATTCCTTTAAACGTAAGTCGTTCTTATTTACAGAGTGATGGTAATGTTAAGAAGATCAGCACATACATCACAAAGAAAGTAGCAGACCGTCTTCAGAGCATTTTCAAGGAAGACCGCAAATCATATGAAGAGAAATGGGACAATCTGAAGATATTCATCAACTACGGAATGTTATCTCAAGATGATTTCTATGATCGTGCGAAGGATTTTGCCCTTTTGAAAGATACTGAAGGTAAATACTTTACATTTGATGAATATAAAACATTAATCAAAGATAACCAGACTGATAAGGATGGTAACCTCATCTACCTTTATACAAATAATAAGGAAGAAGAATATACCTATATCGAAGCTGCAAAGAATAAAGGATACAATGTATTACTTCTTGATGGACAACTTGATGTTCCGGTTATATCCATGTTCGAACAGAAGTTTGAGAAGAGTCGCTTTACCCGTGTCGATAGTGACATCATCGACCGTCTTATTGTGAAAGAGGATGTCAAGACGAGCGATCTAGACTCTGACAAACGTGACAATCTGTCATCTGTATTCAGCACACAGATGCCAAAACTAGAAAAGATAGAGTTTAACGTTGAGGTACAGTCTTTAGGTGAAAATTCACAACCTGTTATTGTAACACAGAGTGAATACATGCGCCGTATGAAAGATATAAGTAAATTCCAAAGTGGAATGAGCTTCTATGCAGAGATGCCTGACAGTTATTCACTGGTTCTAAACAGCGACCATCAACTTATAAAGAAAGTTCTCGAAGATGCTGAGACCAACACAGGTGAGACATTGAACCAGATTGAAAGTGAGATCAAAGGACAACAGGCACGTCTCTCCGCATTGAATCAAGCACAAAGCAAGAAGAAACCTGAGGAAATAACTCAAGAAGAAAAAGATGACCTGCAAAATACGGAAAAGACATTAGACGAACAGCGTGATAAGAAAAAGAACATCATTGCTGAATATGCTAAAGACAATAAAATTGTTCATCAGCTTATTGACCTTGCACTCCTTCAGAACGGAATGCTGAAAGGAGCTGCTCTGGATGCTTTCCTGAAACGTAGCGTTGATCTAATTAAATAAGATTATTCATAGATTTTTATAATGAAGTGGATGTGTCAAAATATAATGACGCATCCACTTTTTATTTTTCTATTTTTTAGCGTCACTCCGTCATTCTCATTGG
>DAIOSW010000099.1:0-7530 GCA_036752365.1 Prevotella sp. | reverse complement strand
CGTTTCCTCAACTCTATTGTTTTTCTCAATCCTACATACATTTAGACATAATATACTGATTGATAAATGTTTGTACCGTTTAAGCCTTTGTTAATGATACATCTATCCTACATTCATCCTACATGCTGTGTTGTACGTTTAAGAAATAGTATGTAGGATGAATGTATGTTGTATGAAGATTTTATCTCGCATAAATGTCTAAAAAACAAAAAGATAAGGTTAAAATCATGTATGATTAGCAGAAACCAATAACTTATATTGGTATAACTGTGGAGAAATGCTTTGTTATACTGTTTAGTGATCTCAGCAATATAAATCAGATAGCTCCCAAGATGAATTTACCGCTAAATTTCATCCCAACTCAATGCTCTGATCCATCGGGAGCATAACGGAAAATATGTAGGATGATACCTTTTTTAATAAGGAATATGATGGGACTTATATGGCTCTTCACTTTAACGAAGAAAAATTAAATTCACACCTTTTTATTTTGTATTCCTCCCAACTTTGGTTATCTTTGCAAAATAAAGATGCGTGTGATGCATCGTTGCAAAGTAATCAATTATCAATGAAAGAAACATCATCCCAGCAGTGGAATCAATTTTATTTAAAGGACGTGTCGTTTGTCAATTTGATGACAAGGCGTATCTTTAATGTCCTTATTGTAGCCAATCCTTATGATGCATTTATGCTTGAAGATGATGGTAGGGTTGACGAAAAAATCTTTAATGAGTATATGGAATTGGGCTTGCGATATCCTCCCACATTCACGCAGGTAAGCACCACCGAAGAAGCTGAACGGATAATAAATACAACAAACATTGATCTGGTAATCTGTATGCCGGGAACTGCGGATAATGATGCTTTTACCATAGCTAGAAAAATAAAGATCGAGTTTCCTGAGATCCCCATCGTTGTATTAACCCCTTTTTCTCATGGAATTACCAAACGTATGGAGAATGAGGACATGTCGATCTTTGAGTATGTATTCTGTTGGCTTGGAAATACCGATCTTATCTTATCTATTATAAAACTGATAGAAGATCGTATGAATATCGAGCATGATATCCGTGAAACGGGTGTCCAGATGATCCTTCTTGTTGAGGATAATATACGTTTTTATTCATCCGTTCTTCCTAACTTATATAAATTCCTTTTGGCCCAAAGCCAGTCGTTTGCAACAGAAGCTCTTAACGGACATTATGCAGCTCTTCGTATGCGTGGTCGCCCCAAAGTAGCTTTGGCACGTAATTATGAAGAGGCCATAGCCTTATATAATAAGTATAGTGACAATACTCTTGGAGTGATATCAGATTGTCGTTTCCCTGTAAATGGGGTGAAAGATCCTGATGCCGGTCTTAATCTACTTGACGAGATACGTTCTCGTGATGAGTATATACCTTTGGTTTTGCAGAGTTCTGAGAGTGCGAACCGACAGAGAGCGATGGAGCATAAATTCAATTATGTCGATAAGAATTCAAAGAAGATGAACATCGATCTTCGTAATATTCTTGCAGAGCATTTTGGATTTGGTGATTTTATCTTTCGTGATCCTAAGACTCATGAAATCATATTACGTGTTCGCAATTTGAAAGAGCTGCAGGACAATATCTTTAAGATACCAAATGATTCAATGCTCTATCATATTTCTCGAAATCACGTGTCTCGTTGGCTCTGTGCACGAGCCATATTCCCCGTTTCTGCATTTCTTAAAAATATAACATGGCACCGTCTTCAAGATATCGATATGCATCGAAATATTATTTTTGATGCGATCGTTAAATACCGGCAGATGAAGAACCTTGGGGTCGTGGCAGAGTTTCGTCGGGATCGTTTTGACAAATATTCTCATTTTGCCAGAATTGGTGATGGCTCTTTAGGAGGAAAGGGTAGAGGTTTGGCTTTCCTTGACAACATCATCAAGAAGCATCAAGAGTTTAATCAATTTGAAAATGCCGATGTGGTTATCCCAAAGACGGTCGTACTCTGTACTGATATCTTTGATGAATTCATGGATACCAACAACCTTTATCAGACTGCTCTCAGCGATGCTGCAGATGAATACATTCTGGCCCAGTTCTTGAAAGCGAAGTTACCCGATCGTCTCGTTGCTGATTTCTTTACGTTCTTTGATGTTGTCAAGAGTCCGATAGCCATCCGATCGTCAAGTCTTCTTGAGGATTCTCATTACCAACCTTTTGCCGGTATTTATTCCACGTATATGATACCATATCTTGAGGATAAATATGAGATGCTACGGATGTTGTCAAATGCCATAAAGGCCGTTTACGCATCTGTATATTATCGTGACTCGAAAGCGTATATGACAGCTACGAGTAACGTTATTGATCAAGAAAAAATGGCAGTCATATTACAAGAGGTAGTCGGTAAAAGTTATCATGATCGATATTATCCAAGTTTCAGTGGTGTGCTCCGATCTCTTAATTATTATCCAATAGGTGAAGAGACCGTTGAAGAGGGGATCGTCAGTCTCGCTGTAGGATTGGGTAAATACATTGTTGATGGCGGGCTAACGCTTCGTGTCAGTCCGTATCATCCCCATCAGGTGCTTCAAACAAGCGAGATGGACATTGCTCTTAAAGAGACACAGACACAATTCTATTCATTGGATCTGAGAGATATAGAAGATGATTTTAAAATTGATGATGGATTCAATATTATCAAACAGAATGTGCGTGAAGCTGATAAAGACAATTCCCTGAATTTACTTGCATCCACATTCGATCCTGTTGATCAGGTGATACGCGACGGACTTTATCCCGGAGGTCGAAAGATCATCTCATTTTGTGGTCTGCTCCAGCAGGGAGTGTTCCCTTTACCGGAGATATTACAAACGATACAGAAGATTGCGGCTAAAGAGATGCGTCGACCAATAGAAGTGGAATTTGCGTGTAATATCAATGAAGATCGTAGTGGAACTTTCTATTTACTTCAGATACGTCCTATTGTTGACAGTAAACAGGTGCTTAACGAAGATTTAACGCAAATAGAAGATTCAGCCTGTCTTTTACGATCTCATTCTTCGCTTGGTCATGGGGTCAGCAGTGATGTTACAGATGTAGTCTACGTGAAAACAGATGATAATTTTACAGCAATGAACAATCCTTATGTGGCAGATGACATAGAGAGAATAAACCGTCAGTTTCTGAAAGAAGGTAGAAATTACATTCTGATAGGTCCGGGTCGCTGGGGATCAAGTGATTATTGGTTGGGCATACCTGTAAAATGGTCCCATATCAGTGCTGCCCGCGTCATTGTAGAGGCTGGTTTGAAGAATTATAGAGTTGACCCTAGTCAGGGCACTCATTTCTTCCAGAACCTTACGAGTTTTGGCGTTGGATATTTTACGGTTAATCCTTTTGCAAATGATGGTATATATCAGAAAGCACTTCTTGACTCTATGCCCGCAGTAGAAGAGACAAAATATGTACGTCATGTACGTTTTGATAATCCTTTAGTTATAAAAATGGATGGAATGAAGAGTGAAGGTGTTATTCTGATGCCTGAAAGTTAGGATACTCTCATCCCATAATTATCAAAAGGTCTTGCATTTTGCTCTATTGAGATTAATAAAGAGCAGATGCAAGACGATGGATATTGTATTCTGAGAATACTTCATTCATTAAGTCAATATCCCAAGTGATATCTGCTCGTTTTCTTTCCCAAGGCTCTTTTTTCCTTCATGAAAACAAGGAGTAGGATTAATTAACCAATCTATAGCATTTTTTGACAAAGCCTTATTTTAATTGATTCTGTCGAAAATAATTAATGATCCTTTTGATATATTTGCAACCGAAATCATTTTTCGTAAAGTTGATTTCGTTGAACTACTAATTACATTTTGTTAAATTAAAATTTTCTATTATGAAGAAGTCTTTTCTACTTCATTCTTCTTGTTTGTTGGTTATGTTGTTGTCAATGGTTCCATTGATGTCATCCGCAGCAGACTTGGATATCAAGCTCAACTTGATGAATGGGGGCCCTTTGACATCAGATGAGGTGTCCGCAGGTACAAATGTTTCTTTTGGAATAAATTCTGTAGGCACAAGGGTCGCTGCAGATGATGCCTCTGCCGTTGTTGTATTCAACAACTTTAAGTTTCATGATAATACTCATGGACTTACTCCGGGAACGGTTACAGTTAAAGTCCCGGGAAGTGCTAAAATCACTGTGGGTAATTGTGCATGGGGCAGTGATGTCACCGTTAAAGATGCTTCAGGCAATACTGCATGTACCTTTAGTACAAAAGCCGCAGGCAACTGCTATGATGGCACTGATGCAAGAACAACTTCAGGTTATTATTCCGGTGGGGCCACCACGCTGACTGTCTCAGGTGGAAGTTATTGGCCTTATTTTGCTGTAAAGACAGAATCAGTGGTCCAATATACCACTACATTTTCTGTTGGAGCAAGTGGTGCCATTGGTGTTGCACCGGTTCCTATTACAGCTGTGTCTGGTGTAAAGATAGGAATTCCAGCCAATCGAAGTCTTTATCTAGCAGGTTCAACACTTACAGGATGGACTGATGGAACAACAACTTATTCTGTAGGTGATTCTATTTTGCCTAATGCCAATATGTCTCTCACTCCTTTATTCAGGAAAAATACGAAGACGCTGGCTGACCGTACAGATTCTTTACTCACCATCAAGTGGTACACATGTAGTCTCGGTGGAACTCCAACTTATGCACTCCAAGGATCAAGTAATGCCTACGGAGCACTTGTTCAACAGGTTTTAATCGGTGGCGAATCTATTGATGTGGCTTGCCTTATTGATGCAACGAATGGTAAATTTAATAATGCCAGTTGGAGCGATTGGGCGCAGGTCAATAACGGTACAGTCATTACGATACCAGCCGGAAAAGGTTCTAAGTTTGAATCACAAGGCTATTCTGCCTTTGGCGCTTCGGGGAAAACATCAACAACGATTGATGGTCTGAACGATTATACGAGTTCCTCAACAGTTACATATACTTATGCCGGAACTAAGGATTCAACAATGAAAGTTGTTGTCGGCAATGATGCCGGCTATATCCGTTACTTCCAGATGACATACCTGAAACCAGAGAAGACCGTTTTCAGTGATTCCATATCCGTGTTATGGCCTTGTAATCTCGGTACTACCAATCCTACTGATGGTGAATGTTCCGTGAAAGGTGCTTTCTCTATAACAAGTAATACTGTTGGTAGTAACCTGAAAATCGTTGGAACAGGAACAGAGAATAGTGGCCTTTATACCTATACGAAGTATCAGCCTCTAATTGATAATGCAGCTCACCATACTCCAGGAGCTTATGTGGATTTTGCTGTTACTCCTTCTAAAGGATTGACCTTCACTCCTGCATCCATATCATTCAAAACTACCCGTTTTGGTACTGACGGAGGTTACTGGGGAGTATATTATGTAACCAAAGACAGTGTCGAGACATTGTTGCAGGATAGTATAAAACCGGCTCGTAATACGAAGACTCCTTCGTATACAGATATGACGATTAAAATACCTGTGGCATTAGCTTCACAGGGTGAAGGTGTTGTTCGTTTTTATTTGTATGCTCTTGGCAGTACCAAGCAGGTTGGCTTGAGCCAAGTTCGATTCAACGGATATGTTTCCGGAACGTTGATACCTATAGTAAAATATAAACTGACTGCTTCTGTGAATCCTGCAGTTGGTGGTAGTGTAGCAAAAAAGCCTAATTCAACTGTTTATGATGCAGGAACAGAGGTTACATTGATTGCTTCACGTAATTTTGGATACAAGTTTGTCAATTGGACAGACTCCGTTACAGGTTCTGTTGTTTCTACAGAATCGACAATCACTCAAACTGTCAATAGTGAAACTCATCTCGTAGCAAACTTCCAAGCTATTAATACCTATTCATTGACAACTTCCGTCAGTGAGGGCGCAGCTAGTTATATGGTGGTACCCTCTCCGGCAGGAACTCTTGTCAATGGAAAGATCATGTACGAAGAGGGTGATGCTGTACAGCTTACAGCCACTGGTAATCCTGCCTATACCTTTACAGGATGGAGTGACGGTCAGACCAGCTCAGTCATCAACTTCACGATGACATCCAATAAATCATTTGCCGCTAACTTTGAACCCTCAAATTATGTTTGTGGATGGGATTTCCATAACACAGGCAACTCAGGAAGAGTGACGGACTTTCATGCTACAACCGATAATGAAACTACAGATTTAGTTTTACGTAAGGCTGACGGTACAACCATCGCTTGGCTTGATAAGTCTTTTGTGAATGGCAGTTATGAAGGAGCGCCTGCTGCTGTCAACTGGCAGAATATATCAGATAAATGGTATTATCAGACATGTATTAATGCCACAAACTATACCAATCTTTCTGTTCAGTCACAGATGCTATACAACTATAATGCATACCAGATACAGAAGCTGGAATATTCTTTTGATGATTCCAATTGGACAACGCTTACTACAGTCACAATGCCTGACGTAAAGGTGTGGACAAATGTAAACGCTACTCTTCCTTCAGCGTGTAATCATGCAGAGAAACTGTACCTCCGCTGGATTCCCGATTATACTTCAACCGTAGTAGGTACGACGTCCACTAACGATGGCACAAGTATCTCTGCTATTTATGTGATGGGTACAGATGCCATATTCAACGATGGGAAAGCTCCTGTTCTTCAGACGTCAGTTCCAACAACAGGTTCCATCGGAGCAAGTGCCAGTGGCAAGATTGTTCTGACTTATGATAAGAAAGTTCAAATTGCAGAGGGTACTACAGCTATATTAGGAGATAAGATTCTAACTCCTTCAATCACAGGCAAAACGATAACATTCTCTTATTCCGGTCTTAGCTATCATACAGATTACATCTTTACGCTAGCTGGCAATACGGTCAGCGACCTATCAGGAAATGTGCAGGCTGCCGCCGTTTCTCTCAGCTTTAAGACGATGGAACGTACAGCTGTGACAAAATCCCTTTATGACTTTGTTGTCGACGGGACAAAGGGTAAGACCATTGTGGATGCCATCAAGGCTGCAAATGCTCAGACCTCAGGCAAGCGTTACCGTATCTTTGTGAAGAACGGTCAACATAATCTCGGATCAGTTCTGACAGCAATGAATACCGCAAATATCTCTATTGTAGGCGAAAATGAGGATAGTACCATCATCTATAATAAACCTACGGTAGAGGGTATCAGTGTCACTGCAACTATTCAGCTTGGTGCTACAGCACAGAATGTTTATATGCAGGATCTTACTTTGAAGAATGCCTATGATTATATCGGAACTACCGGTCGTGCTGTTGCCCTTCAGGATAAGGGAGATAAGAATATCTTTAAGAATGTCAAACTGTTAAGCTATCAGGATACCTATTATTCAAATAACGCGACGATGCGTTCTTACTTCGAGGATTGTGAGATTCATGGTGTTGTCGATTTCATTTGTGGTAGTGGTGATATCTTCTTCAACCGAAATCGTCTCTATCTTGAAGACCGTTCGGGAAATTGTATCACGGCTCCTGCCACA
>DAIOSW010000098.1:0-7591 GCA_036752365.1 Prevotella sp. | reverse complement strand
ATCTTTGGGTAGTTGGTTGGCACCTATCCACGGACTTTTGCAACTGAGCCATAATAGTTGATTACCTCTGTCGAGCCGCTCTCATAGTCCTTCCAGCGTTGCTCAGCCACCTGCTGAAGGCGCTTCTGGCGGTCTTCCTTCTTGGCATAGAACACGTCTGGATTTTGGCTGATGTCAATCATCGAGGCGGTAAGTACGGCCTTGATTCTCGGGTCAACGGCGGCGGCAGAGAGGGCGAATCCTCCGCTTCCACAGATGCCAATCACTCCGATGCGATTGCGGTCAACAATTGGCATGCATCCCAGATAGTCCACTGCTGCAGAAAAGCTCTCCGAGAATAACTCAGGGCTGGATGCGTTGCGCGTCTTGCCCTCACTTTCTCCCATAAACGGCGCATCGAACGTGAAACAGACGAATCCGCGCTGAGCCAGGAAATTAGCCCATACGCTGGGGCCTTGCTCCTTCACGCCTCCGTATGGAGCGCCGATGATGAGTGTTGGCATTTTTGCCGATGACTTTGACTTCGGCGTATAAAGTTCACCGCAAAGCTGCATTCCGAAACGATTGTGGAAGTAAACCTTCTCCACTTTAACTTTCTCGCTCACCTCAATGATACGAGATGAAGCCGATTGTGCACTGATTGTTGTTGCCATAACCCACATGCTAAGGATTAATAATATCTTCTTCATTATTTTTCAAACTTGTTAATACCGGATTCTCCAAATATTCATACAGACGCTTCACCTCGCTCGGTTTCTCCATGTCGAGCATCGAGGGAATGCCTTTGTCGAGGGTGGCTATACGAGCCATGTCATCGGCATCGAGCTGGAAGTCCCAGACGTTCAGATTCTCGCTGATGCGCTCTTTGTGGGTGCTTTTGGGGATGACGACCACGCTGCGCTGGATATTCCATCTGAGCATCACCTGAGCCGTGGTTTTGCCGTGCTTGCGGGCGATATCCATGAGCACTGGCTCGGTGAACGTTCCCTTCAGTCCTTCGGCGAATGGTGCCCAGGCCTCCGGTTGAACACCGAGTTCCCGCATCACCCTCAGTTCTTCCTCCCGTTGGTAATGCACATGGCACTCTATCTGGTTCACCATCGGCTTAATCTCTGCGTTATAACAAAGGTCTATGAGGCGAGCCGACGAGAAGTTACACACACCGATGCTCTTCACACGACCTTCCTTGTAGAGCGTTTCCAGCGCACGCCACGAACCATAATAGTCGGCCAGCGGCATGTGGATGAGGTAAAGGTCGAGGTATTCGATCCCGAGGTTCTCCACCGACTTGTCGAAAGCCTTCAGTGTCTTATCGTAGCCCGCATCGCTGATCCACACCTTTGTGGTGATGAAGAACTTCTTACGGCACAACCCCGAGTTGCGGATGGCATGTCCCACAGCTTCCTCGTTATTATATGTCATAGCCGTGTCAAACATCCTGTATCCAACCTCGATGGCATCCGATATCACATGTTCGCACTCCTTCAGGTCATCAACCTGAAACACCCCGAAGCCTTCCTTCGGTATCTCATAACCAGATGGTAATTTTACTGCTTCCATATTAAGTTTGATTTCATGGTGCAAAATTACGATGGTTTTACCATATAGATGTTATGAAAATGCGCGAAAAAGTTCAGATTATCGGAACAAATATCGTTTTTTATAAGAATTAAGAGTAATTTTGCTTGCTAAATCAGAAGTATTATGATTAAAGAGCTTGTTACAAAGGAGAATCCTGTGGCTATCTACCACCATGTGATGATGGAGTTCGCTCAGGAAGGCATGGCAATCAATTGTGGTCAGATACTCATGTGCGATGGTGGCAATGCCACCCTATATATCAATTATAAGCGCACGGACATGCGAGCAGGAACAATCGTTATGATGAAGCCCGGCGACATCGTCCATGGTGTGGATATGAGCGATGATTACCAGCTCTCGTGCCTTGCCTACGAAGAGTCTATTCAGCGCGAGGCTTCGTTCAGAGTAGAATCAATGGTGAATGATTACCTCACTCGCGGTTTCTACACAACGGAGACTTTTCTTGGTCGGTTCTTCCATCAAATTCTAGGTGTCGTTGATACGTTGATGAATGAAGAAGCCCCACGGGCTATTCGCGACGTAACGGTGATGCAGCTCCGCTCATTTTTTCTCGTCTGCTATGAGCGATTAGTAAGAGGCAATGCCGACATCAAGTGCAAGCGAAAAGACATGCTCTACTCCCGCTTCTTCGACTTGCTCATCCACAATCACCGTGAGGAACGCTCCGTGAACTTCTATGCCGACCGCATGAATGTCACCACACGCTATCTGAACGAAATCGTCAACCATGCCACCGGTCAAAGTGCCAAGACTCTGATCGACGACTATGTGATAACCCAGCTTAGTATGGCCTTGCGGGTAAGCACCAAGACCATCACTCAGATTGCCTGGGATTACAACTTCGAGAGCCTCTCTTTTTTCTGCGATTATTTCAAGCATCGCACGGGAATGACTCCCCAGACGTTCAGGGATAAAGGTCAAAGCTAATAGAAAGGGTTAGTCTATAAAGAGCATGATGTCTGTATCACATACATGAAGGTGAGAAAGAACGAACAATGACCACTAAAAAAACTTATAGACATTGCCATTTCCTTGCTGTGATTGGCAGAATATAGTGACTTTACACTTGAAACTTGGCACTTATTTGCCAGCTTATTAAAATGGGTATATCAATCTGCCCTATTTCTACATTTTTTTAGTTACGCAGAAAGACTGCGTACCAAATAGATAATTTTGCAGCGCAATTTAAAGATTTCGATAAAAACTCATTGCAATATTGAGAATAAATCGTATATTTGCGCCCGTTAAATAAAAGAATGACAAACATGCTGATACAACAACTCCATACGACATTATTGCGACGCCATAGCTATTACAGTAGTTACGGACAGAAAGGACATATCCAGCAATATAGTCGATGAAGTTATAATCAGAGATATTACAACCCAAGATTTGGGGAGAAGTTGGAAAGTCCTTACCGTACTTTCCAGTTTTTTTTTGTGCCTTACCAGGCCCTCTTCTCCTCATATATCGTGGCTGGCATGACACTAACATTTAATTTAATGATGAATTTTAATTTTACATGCAGCCATGCCAGCAAACAAAAATGCGCTTATAAGATATAAGACTATAGACAGATGCCTGAGAAATAGGTACCGGAGATGGACATTGGATAACCTCGTAGAGGCATGTTCTGATGCTCTCTATGATATGGAGGGTATCAACAAAGGCATTTCCACAAGAACCGTTCAGGCTGATATACAGATCATGAGGTCAGATAAATTAGGTTTTTTTGCTCCAATAGAAGTATACGACAACAAATACTATAGATACACTGATCCTGACTATTCAATCACCGATTCACCCATATCTGCAGATGATTATGAATCAGTAGTCAGAGCCATCAATCTCATTAAGAAATACAAGGCTGATGGTCAAGTGGACGACTTGGACAAAGTCCTCAATAAAGTAAAGGACACTCTCTATAACATGTTAAAATAATATGAATATAAAGATTCGGAATTCCGAATACTACCAATGTTCTATTTCTGAATATTGTACTCCAGGCAGGACTCGAACCTGCGGCCTTCTCGTTCGTAGCGAGATGCTCTAATCCAACTGAGCTACTGGAGCAATTAGGGAGTCCCATGGGATTCGAACCCACGACCACCAGATCCACATTCTGGCACTCTACCAACTGAGCTAAGAACTCCATATATTTTGCGGAAGCAGAAGGATTCGAACCTCCGGACCCTTACGGATCGGCACGTTAGCAGTGTGCTGGTTTAAGCCACTCACCCATACTTCCTTATGATTGACGATGCAAAGGTAAGTAGGCAGAATGCAGCCTATTTGCGTACCGAAAAGATTTTTTTATTTTTCTGCAAAAAAAAGCGATTTTATCATGATTTAGATACAAATTTGAAATGGGCAGGATCACAGAATAGTGACCTGCCCAAACCTGCCCAAACCTGCCCAAACCTGCCCAAAACATTAATGTCAACAACAACAATGTTCAATTACCCTTGACTACGGCCAGAGGAACCAATTCAACGATAGGCTTTACCAAATCATTCTCGTTTTCCATGACAACATCAATGTCCTTGTAGGCACTTGGAGCTTCATCCAGTCCATTCTCACGCAAACCGTGTATGATTCCTTTTGCCTCCATCATGGCAGCTTCATCCTTCAATGATAACGTTTTGAATGCGGCAGAACGGCTTAGTCTGCGACCTGCTCCATGAGAACAACTCATGAAACTCTCTGGGTTGCCTAGTCCTTCGACAATGTAAGACTTTGTTCCCATAGAGCCAGGTATAATACCGATTTCTCCTGCGTAAGCCCTTGTTGCTCCCTTACGATGAACCACGACATCCTCACCATAATGATTTTCAAATGCAGCATAATTGTGGGCAATATTGATCACGGTATCGAATGTCGTTTCAGGGCGGACACTCAGTAAAGCCTCCATCATTCTGTCCATGATAGCTTTACGGTTGGCAAAAGCAAGCTGAACACAGAAGTTCATTTCTTTAAGGTAGTCTTTAGCCATTGACGTCTCAATAGGAAGAAATGCCAGTTCAGGCAAAGTTTCAGAAAACCATTTCTCGTTCCAGAATCTTGCTATCTTATCGTAGTAATCAGCAACAGTATAGCCAATGTGACGACTTCCCGAATGAAGCATCAACCATACATCGCCGGTTGCTGTATCTTTCTGAATCTCAATGAAATGGTTGCCACCACCCAATGTGCCTATCTCGTGCAGACATGCCTCTCGCTTATTCTTCAGATATGGCAGTGTAGCAAAGTCAATCTCCGGAAGATATTTATCATCGACAGCTATCTGCTGATGCTTGTCGCCGAGGGGAACAGTAGCGCGAATGTACTTCATCATGCCAGTCAGATCCTTACGTTCCAGTTCATCTGCCTTTAAAGAGGTCTTTACTGCACACATACCACAACCAATATCAACACCTACGGCATTAGGTACGACAACTCCTTTAGTGGCTAAGACACCTCCGATTGGCATACCCTTACCAGCATGGGCATCTGGCATCATAGCCACATGTTTGAACACGAATGGAAGTGATGCAAGAGCTACAATCTGTTCCAGACACTTGCCCTCAACATCATCAAGCCATAACTTTGCAGGCACTTTTGTACCCATAACCACTTTCTTAATCATAATTTCTTCATTTTTTATGTTCGACGTGGCAAAATTATATTTCTATGACGCCACGTATTGTCGTAATTCAAAAAAAGTTAGTATCTTTGTGCGGAAAACTTCATATTTAATAGATTATGCCTGCAAATAAGAGTACTTTGATAAGATTAAGAACTATAGATGCCTGTCTTTGTCGCCGTCAAAAAACGTGGACATTGGAAGATTTACGTCAGGCTTGTGAGGATGCCTTAGCAGATTGTGAAGGCATAGACGGTGTAAGTCTTCGCACTATCCAGCGTGACATTCAGCTGATGCGTAGTGATAAGTTAGGCTATAATGCACCTATTATTGTTAGGCAGCGTAAATATTACACCTACGAAGATTCTGACTACAGTATCAAACAGATGCCTCTATCCAAATGGGATTACGAGGAACTAAGTAGTGCGATGGACATCATCAAGCACTATCAGGGTTTTGCAGGTATGTCAGGAGCAGATGACATTCTCACACGTCTTCAGGATCGTATTGAAAGCAACGATGACCGTCAGATTATCTATATCGAGACCAATCAGCGACTTAAAGGTCTTCAATTTCTCAGTCCACTCTACGAGAGCATCAAAGCAAGAGAAGCTATCGTTGTGGACTACCAATCCTTTCAGGCCAGAAGAGATTCATATTTCAATATATCACCCTATCTACTGAAGGAGTTTAACAACAGATGGTTTTTGATTGGCTATCATCAAAATAAAAACAAAGTGATGACTTTGGCTCTTGACAGAATACTGGATGTTAATCCTGATAAGAAGAATGCATTTGTCGAGAATACTTTTTTCTCTCCAGACGACTATCTGAGCCAGATGATAGGTGTGACCCGCGAATTGAAATCTGTACCAGAACTGATTACACTCAAAGTGGACGAAAGCCAAGCGCCATACATTTTGACAAAGCCACTTCACAGCAGTCAGCAAGTAATCAAGACGCATGACGATGGAAGTATTACTATTACTTTAAACGTGATACGTAACCTTGAACTTGAACATCTCATTTTCGGCTTTGGAGAACACATAGATGTCATAGCACCTATTTCTCTTCGTCAACGTATGGCTCAGAAAGCATTTGTAATGGCAGCAAAATACAAAGAATGAAAAAGCGATATCATCCTCATATTTCAATCTTAAGAATTTTACAAGTCCAGTTTTTTAACACTTTTCATGATACCATAGTTGCCCTATATAGAGCTTCACACGCATAACAATTATCCAGTAATTGATTGTCAGACTTCTTCACATAACCATAGCGTTTCGCCATGGTCTGCACATTTTTGCTTAGCGTTTCATGGTTATCTCTCACCATCTCATCATAGAGGTCAAAGAATCTAATGTCAAGTGGTATCTTTGCAATATAGCCCATGGCAATGACAGACCCGATTTCAGATTTTACATCATACCCCATGACGATAGCATCCTCAAAGACAGTCTTTAACCTTTCAGAAACATCCTTAGCATACGGAGCATCATCCAATACCCCTTGTTCATGTCGCAGTTTTTCCAGCCTATACGGTTTTACATACGAAGTAAATGAATCCACGATTTCCCCCGTTGTTCTGCGCACCTTGATAAAAGCCAGTTCAATGATTTCGTTTTCAGAATAATCCCCACCCACGGTAAGCGTATCAATCACCACATAATAATCCTTGGTATGCAAGTTGCTGACGTCACATTTCATCGCTTTCATACTGACTGTCTTATAATTAGGCGTCACCCTTATGTTTATTAAAGGCACTTTATCATGCTTCGGACAGCCATTAGACTTTTGCTTGCCTTGCGTGGCCGACATGATAATGATTAGAAAGACTATGCCGATAATGAGATATAATACAAAAGATCCATTCATAATATCAATCATTTTTTAGCTCATCACACTACTAGGCAGTGTTATTGAGAATGCAGAATATTCATACTTTGTGCGACTTCCGTGGATAAGGTAAATGAAACCCCTTACAGTGCGACCGCTCATCACTTTTACTATACTTGATAAATAAAGAGTGCTTCCTCGTCAATGATAACGCAATAGCACTCATAATCATTTGTGACATGTAGCATAGTCAGTGGCAATCCCGGTGCATATGTGTTCACTTCGCTCGGATGGGGAATCATATTAGTACCATCATAATTGATAGTGAGATGACCTGTTTCACCAAAGCGAAAAATACAGATGCACCATCAATAGATTGTTGAATCATAAGGTTTTCCTTGTGAATGAGCAAGTAGGCTATCTGTCCGTTCCAAGTCTGACTATGATCTGTGCCACCTAACTTAAATAAATCATGTGCTGTATACATGTTTTTTTAGAATTTTGGCGGTAAAGATAATCATAAATAAAGTA
>DAIOSW010000097.1:0-7602 GCA_036752365.1 Prevotella sp. | reverse complement strand
TATTCTTTCTGCAATACAATCACCGTATTACGGTGTGAAGCCCGCCAGGAACTGATAATAACAACAACGGCTGTGATAACTAAAATAATGGTAAAGGCAGATATGAATATCCAAGGATTTAGGGGAGCCCTGTACGCATAATTGTTGATCCAAAGGTCAATCAGATAAATGCTGAGAGGGATTGCCAAAGCAAAACAGATGGTGATGACGATAACATAACGTAATACAAAAATGTTGATGATTGACCAAGCTCTGGCTCCGCTCACACGCCGGATGGCTATTTCACGTTCGCGTTGTCGTGACTCAATATAAACCAGCCCAAAGATACCAAGAAGTGAGATAAAAATGGCAATGAAAGAGAATGAGGTAATGAGTGAAGAAAGTCGGTGTTGCTCATCGTAGTATGTCTTTAAAAGGACATTCATGTCTGTAATATTTACGTCCTTGTCAACAAACTTAAGCTGCCAATTGTTGCCGGCATAGTAATGCAGCATCTTTCTGAGACTTCTTTTTGTCTCTTTAGATGCGTTGTTATAAGGATCGAAACCATTATATTGATAAACATACGACTTGTCCACATTAGAGGATAACGTATAACTAAGCTGGATTGCCCTGAGTGAATATTTCTCTTTTTCATTTTTGATGTATGTGTAATCCAGACCGATACTGTCTACTATATCTTTCTCATTCCTCTTTTGCAGGGCGAGCATCCTTTCTGTAATGAATCTTGCTATTACAGGCATATCCGAAGCTCTTCTCGTTCTTACATAGAGACGGTTGAAGGCATGCGGGTGCTCCTCTCCACAGACATAAAAGGCGAATGGCTGAATATCTCTGAGTAGCGGCTTGTAATTAAAGTCGCCACAGAAGGCTCCTATACGAATGCTGTCATATAGATTCTCTGATGTTACAAATGATGATATCAGCTTACCGTTATCCTCATCCATACTCACTTTATAGAACCGTCCGTAAATACTGTCATTCAGCGTCAGTCCCAGCTTGTTGTGTGCGCGACGGTTGAATATCATGTACCCATCTTCTTTTTGTGAGATGTCGCTTCTTCTCTCCTTTAAGGATATTTTGAAGAATCTAGAGAAGTTGCTTGCTACGGGATAGACATCGAAGTCCAAGGGCCTGTTGTTCACAGAATAAGTCCAGCGTGTATGGTTGTCGCTGACAAAATCACCATTTGCGAATGTAACATCCTTGACACTAGGATTGTCACGAAGTTCGACTTCGAGCAGTTTCAGTTCTTCCGGCTGCTCCGCTATTGATGAAGGAATGTTGCATTGCATTACATTGGTGTGGTCAAACCCTAAATCCTGATGCAGCAGATACCCATATTGCTGACGCATTGTCGCAGCAACGATTATCAGTACGATAGATAGGATATACTGGATGCTTATCAGCAGATAGCGCATGGATAGAGAATGGTGCCTGATCATTATATTTCTCCGATGAATATCGAAAACAGGCTTAAACGAGGCGATGTAATAGGAAGGTAGAATCGCTATAATCACAGACAAAAGTAGTCCGCAGGCAATCAGGAAAGAGGCAATCGGCATATTATCCGATATCATGATCGAAGAGCTGAATAAGTCCTGCTGTAGATATTCACTTGCAGGCTCTGTCATCAGCTCAGATGATATGATTCCTATGATGAAAGATGTTAGTATCATTGACAATAGAACCATGCCGACAGATTCAAAAATGATTCTTTTTCGTATCGAATTGATACTTGCACCATACATCTTGTGCATGTTCACAGACTTGATACGACGGGGGATTAAGGCAATGAAGAAATTGAAATAGTTGATAAATGCTATGGCAACTACGAATATAGCGATGGCAATAAACATCAGCGTAATGGTTAGACTGCCAGTACTAGTATCTGATAATGTTACGTCGCTGGCCAGATAAGTATCTCTGATGGGGGTAAGTCTTATCTGAAAATTTGTAAGATGATGTTCTGCCTCCGATTTATTAAGTCTCTTCACCAGAGAGTCTATATAGATACCGGCGTCCGAAGCCGAGTGTAATCGTGTATAAAAAGACCAGTTGCTACTTGATATGTTATCGATCGTAAAGGTAGAATAATCCATAAATCTGATGGCATCAATGCGTCCCAGATCGGAATTATAGGGGAAGTCCTTATAGATTAAGCCAACGACAATATTCTGTATTTCATTCTCATATTTCCAGTTTCTCAGCGTATCGCCCACATGGAGTCCGTATCGGCTGGCTGCACGCTGGCTGATACCGATCTTCCGTATATTTGCCAGGGTACCTATGGAATCGTTTACAGGCTTGATACCTAGAACGTGCATGGCGTTTATCGTCATCAGCCGCTCTCTCATAGCTATATTTTCCTTCCCGCTCGTTGATAATACCGTTTGGAGGTTGTCGGTTCTGCTCATCGCTCCACTCTCTTCTGCCACTCCTTTAATACCTGACGCAGCAAAAATAAATGTTGGCGATACCGCACAACAGTACTTCCCTTCGAAATCCATCAACTCGACACGGAATATTCTATCCCCATTGGGTATGTTGCGGTTAAATGTAATGTCATTCCACGCTTGTACAAATAGAAGATAGGCAATGCCGAAGGCCAAAGCCATTCCTATGATGTTGAGCACAGATTCAGTCTTATATCTGCGCATCGTGCTATAGAATGCGAGGAGAAAGTTCATCAGAGTCTGTCAGTTAAAGTATCAACAATCTGACCATCGTACAAGTTGATGGTCCTGTTGGCAAAAGAGGCATCATGTAAAGAGTGAGTCACCATGACGATGGTGGTACCTTCATTATTCAGTTCTCTCAATAGCTCCATGACAGCCATTCCGTTTTTTGAATCAAGGTTCCCTGTCGGTTCGTCGGCAAGAAGCAATCCCGGGTGGCAGACCACGGCACGGGCTATGGCTACTCGTTGCTGCTGACCGCCGGATAACTGACTGGGGAAGTAGTTCATACGGTGTCCCAGTCCCACTTTGTTCAATACCATCTTTATCCGATCAGTCTTCTCTGATGCTGTCATCCGTTGATAAATCAAAGGCAGACGCACATTCTCTTCGATGGTCATATCGTCTAGGAGATTATAACTCTGAAAGACAAAACCAATCTTTCCTTTGCGGAAGTTCGTACGTTCGCTTTCCTTTAGCCGTGCAACCTCGGATCCATCTAATAAATAGGAGCCTGATGTGGGGCTGTCGAGTAATCCCAGAATATTGAGTAACGATGACTTACCACAACCCGACGGGCCCATGATGGCAACAAACTCACCGTCTTTCACCGTTATCGAAACACCCCCTAAGGCGATAGTCTCCACCTGGCCTGTGCTAAACACCTTCCTTATATCTTTTGTCTCTATCGTCATCAGGTTTAATTTTAAATCACTGCAAAAATAATATTTTACTCTTGATTATAGCACAAATCTATGGTGATAAATGTTGTCTGCGTAATAAACTGTCTAAATATTAGACAAATTTACGCTATTTGTCAAAACCATTTGACCACATCCGATAAAATTATTGTATTTTTGTCATCACTATTTCATAATCAAAACCAAATGACTTCAGCCAAGATAATTATCGTTGACGATAATGAGGCGGTATTGCATACATTAAAAACAATACTAAAGCCTTATTTTACTACAGTTATTACAGTAGCGAATCCTCAACTTATACCTTCACTGATTGCTAAAGATGATGTGGATGTAATGCTGCTTGATATGAACTTCGGCATAGATAGACTGGATGGAGAAGAGGGTCTGTTCTGGCTTAACCGTATTAAAACTGAGAGTAATCTCAAACGTCCCCCGTCTGTGGTGTTGATAACTGCCTTTGGGGATATCGAACTGGCAGTAAAATCGTTGAAAAACGGAGCTGATGACTTTGTGACCAAACCATGGAATAACGATCGATTGATACAGGTGATCAATGAGACTATCAAGAAACGTAACAGCAGTAATGAGGATAACCGTGATGACGCTGCTAAGATTATCATCAACGCACTGCTTAAGAAATTTTCTGAGATGTATGGTAAGGTTACTCCGTCACTAACCGAAGAGGCTCGAAGATACATGGAAAATCTCTGTATGCAAGGCAATGTGGATGAGGCTCGCGATGCAATAGAACGGACGATGCTCCTCTCTTATAAAACGATATGGGATGTAAATGATCTGCCAACAGTCGATTCAAAAAGTACTGAGAATAAACTCTCTCTTGAAGAATTGGAAAGACAGTTTATTGCTGCTGTTCTCAAAGATAATGCTCATAATCTTGTTACGACGGCCCAGCAGCTGGGTATCAGCCGACAAACCTTATACAATAAAATGAAACGCTATGAATTGGGGTAGACATCTTACTCTTATGGTGACGATCATGATGTCACTTGTCGTCATCTCTTCCGTTCTATTGGGAATGATGGTCGTTCTAGGTGTGAAAACACTATATATATTCTTTCTCATTGTTGTAATCGTAGCGTTGTTGTTTTCTTTATACAAGCAAATCAATCTCCCTTATGTTCAGATCAGCAACTTTCTTGCGGCTCTTGTCAACCGTGATTTCACCATTCATTTCCCTACGTCTGTGAATGATCGTTAACTAAATCAGATGTACAGAGATATGAACCGTATCATCACTCTTTATCATGATAACCAGACTGATCTTGAGACTCACAAACTCTATTATGAACGCATTCTACGTATCATCACTCATGAGATACGTAACACGATTACTCCGATCAACTCGTTGAGTGCAAATATGCTTCAAAATATGGAAAAGGGAACGAATATGGGAGAAACAGCCATGGAGGAAAATATCAGTGTGATTCATTCACAGACAGATAATATCATACAGTTTCTAAATCAGTATCATCAGCTCACCCATCTTCCTACTCCAGCCCGCCAGCAAATACAGGCCGGGCAACTGATACAAAAGATTATGCTCCTTCTTGGCAATGAGCCGAATGTGAAGTTTATCAAAATCATCGTGTCAGAGCAGATGACGATCAATGCCGATCCCGGACTGCTTACTTTAGCCTTGATAAATGTAGTGCGCAATGCCCTCCAGACGATTGATGGAATTGAACACGGTAAGATTGAAATCACTGTATCTTCACCCAACGGACAGCCGTTTATTACTGTCACGGATAATGGACCGGGTATAACTCCTGATCGTATTGAAGACATTTTTATGCCGTTCTATAGTACCAAGCAACATGGTTCCGGCATTGGTCTCTGTCTTTCACGCCAGATCATGCGCTTGCATGGAGGTGATCTCACCGTTTCTTCTATTCCTAATCAGCGCACAACTTTCAGTTTCGTGTTTTGACAGATATGATCCCCATAAACACAAATAAATAACCTAATTTCTTTTTGTTTCATGTGGTTGATTTGAAAGAAATGCTTACTTTTGCGGGGCAAATAGAAAAATCGATAATGAAATCAAAATATAGAACGGGCAGATATCTCATTTTTGCATTGACTGTCACCCTCTTGACCGGATGCGGAAACAAAAAAGTAAAAACAAAAGAAACATCACAAGTAAATAATATAGCAATAGACAATGGCCTGCGTGACCGGTTGGCGGAATTTTCCTCTAAACCAAGAACAAAAGGACAATTCGCCTTTTATGTTTATGATCTTACTGCTGATAAACCGGTGTATGGTTTTAATGAGAACAAGGCCATCTCTGTGGCTTCCTGTCTTAAACTGCTTAGCGGGGTAGCAGGGCTGCATCTGCTTGGTACTCAGTACAACTATTCCACCTCCATCTATACTCGCGGCCGGATTGAGAATGGAACCCTGCACGGTGACGTTGCTTTCAAAGGAGAATTGGATCCGCAGTTGAATGCACCGGATTTGGTTATGTTTGCCAAAGCTCTGAAGAAAGAGGGTATCAAAAAGATGGATGGCCGATTTATATTGGATTTATTGATTAAAGATCCGGTCAAGAGCGAGCCTCACTGGTATCCATGGGATTTATCCTTCTCACGTTACGGTGTGCTCTATAAAGGAGCGCCAAGAATTATGAAAGAACTGAAGTATGCGCTACGCAATCAGGGCATCAGTGTGGCTGACAATCAACTGGTACTTGGCAAGGTGCCTCAAGGCTCCCGCTGTCTCTTCCGTTTCCACCGTTCTATCGAACCTGTCATTGAGCGAATGTGGAAACACAGTTCCAACACTCAGGCCACTTCATTGCTTTATACGATTGGTCATCGTGTAAGTCCTCATGGCTCACCAACGGATGCCGGTGTGGCTTATCTCCGTCATTTCCTGAGAGAAGATCTCGGACAGACGGATACCTCGCTTGTGATACATGATGGCTGCGGCTTGTGTACCTATAATCATCTGTCTCCTGTAGCTTTGACAGCTATATTGTGTTATGGATATAAGGACAAATCCATTTATCAGATGCTTAACAAGTACCTTTCAATCTCCGGTGTTGATGGCACGTTGCGCCGTGAATTGAATGATTCAAAATTGCGCGGAAAAATCCATGCCAAGACCGGAACGTTGTCTCATCCTTACGGTATCAGTTCGCTTGCAGGCTACTGCGACGGTGGCAATGGTCATGCACTTGCGTTTTCTATTGTGAATACCGAGATGTCGGTTCTTGATGCCCGTGTGCTTCAAAACCGTTTATGTAAGGCTTTAATTGCAAAATAATCCCCTTGGATTTTTATTTTTTTTAATGTCAACATCACTATCGTTCAGCTAATGTACATTCATTCATGTGTTTATACGGCTAAAACATAGTGATGTTGCCCATTTTAAACATCACTTTTAATCTCACTTTTCCACTTTATTCATATTTTTCCTCATTTTTCAGACACATATCGACAGCATCGTACCACTTGTGAAAGCTTGCAATATCTCGTGAGAGAGCTTTGTCAGATTCATAGATAACTTGCAGTATTGTAAAAGATAATCTTAATATTAGTAAATCAACTTATTTTACTTGATAAAATAAGTTATTTTAGACTCTAAAACAAGTTGTTTTACTAAGTAAAATAAGTTGATTTACTTTTCTGGGAAATAGCTTTCAAAATACGACCGATTAGCGGTTGAAACCTTCTGAATAAGCTAAAAGTGATGTTTGTAGTGATGTTTAAAATAGGTAATATCACTCACTTTTAGAACGATAATACTTTGACAACATGTAACTTAATAACAGAGTGGTGATGTTGATACAAAAAAATGGAAAAAATGTGGAAACAAAATAGTTGGATACCTGAATGAATTCTTTAGAAGATATAGTTGAATAAAATCCAACAAATATTAATAATAAAAGAATCATGCCATTTACCGAAGTAGAATTGTTCTTGTGGTAAATGGCATGATTGTTATAATGGTGTTTCTCTGATCATTTGCTCTGTAGAGCCTCTGTGATGGTTTTTTTGAACACATCCTTTAATTGGTCTCCCCAACCAGTCTGGTCGAGAATCTCCTTGCCACTGCGGTCGAAGATCTTATAGCGTGGTATACCGTTTAGTCCTTTAAGTTTTGCCCACTGTTCGGAGTTGAGACGGTAATGGTCTCCCGACATCGTCTGAATCATCTTCATCCAGTCTCCTGTCGGAGATGTTTCGTTGGTTACG
>DAIOSW010000096.1:0-7642 GCA_036752365.1 Prevotella sp. | reverse complement strand
TTGTTCTGAATTAATTGAAGTTAAACCCTGTCTAAAAATGGGGAGTACAATAGTTTGGCAAAGATTAGTAATTTTCAAACATTACAAGCAAAATACCAGAAATATGGTGTTCCTGTGTTCGCTCTTTCTGATGAGCAACTAGAATCCACAGGAACTGTTCTTGTTGGACAAAAAGAACGGAGAAACAATTTTAAAGATATATTCTCTCAATTTGCAGATAAAGTATTGAAAATGACAGAATAAATGAATGCGTCCATAACTTCCTTTAGAGATAATAGCAATTCTATAAAAAGATTGGGATATTTGTATGACTTAATAATAACCAATTTCCCATTATTGAAAGAACAAGCAGAAGAAATTCTTCGAGCACAAGTTATGCTAATAGTAAGTTCTTTAGATTGCTACATTCATGATTGTGTAAAAGTTGGTATTCTTGAAATATTTCAGGGCTCAAGAACTGCTTCAAATACAACAAATTCTTATCCAATAGAGTTTTTATCACTACAACAAATTAATTCTTCAACAGACATTCCTACCAAACTATTGTTTTTAGAAGAAGCTATTAAAAATAAGAACTCAAAAGATACTTATCAGTCCCCTAAAGGTATAGAGTACGCATTAAGCCTTATAAATATAGATAAAATATGGACTAAAATTTCTTCTAATATGGGAATGCCTGCTGCTGATGTAAAAGACAAATTATCTCTTATAATCGATAGAAGAAATAAAATAGCTCATGAAGCAGATAGAGATAATTTAACAGGAGGTAAAATTCTAATAGATAAAGTTCTCGTTGATGACGTTATTTCTTTTATTGACAAACTTGTGGAAAAAATTTTTTTATTAGTCATACAGTAAATTTTCTTTGGACAATTGTGATAGTTAATATAGCAACAAACAATATTGGTTTCATAATAAATATACATCCTTATTCTGATGGTAGGAACCCGTGAAAACATTCTGCCACTGGAGAAGGACAACTGAGCAGACCGCCGTTGTGCTGCAAATTCAGAAAAGAAACGTATGCGTTCCTTCGGATAGTAATTCTCGTTGTAGACAGAAAGGCTCTTTCCACTAATACAATTTTCTGCTTACACTTGAATTGGTATGGCCTCAGTTTTCCATTGCAGGATCAATTCTATCTCGACTTTATTGTCTAACGACCAATAATAGGATGTGTCACCCTTCAATAACGGTATCAATGATTGTAGTACAACGTTCTCGGCCATGCCATCTTTAAACTCAGTGTTGTTAGTGTGATATCAAAGACAATCGTTGTCGCAGTCACAGAAATACACATTGAATGCACTTGGATCTTCTTCTGCAGAAATGGACATGCCAGGCTTAAGAAGCGTTTGATTTGGATTAATCCTTATAAATGAAGTATTTGTTGCGAAAACATTTGGTAATGCGACATTAATTATATATTTTTGTCGCAGAATATGCGACGTTATTCGAACAGGAATGCCGCAAGACATAAAAATAATAAGTATGTATTTGCACGAAAGAGAAAACTGGACAAACTTTAAGTGGGATGAAAATAAGATTTCATTGCTGCTTGAGACAGTCAGCCGTAAACAAGGTTTGCTATATGGAAGGCTCAGTGACATTGGCTTTGATAGTAAATTACTTGCCACAGCTGAGAACCTGACTCTTGATGTTGTGCATTCTTCGGAAATAGAAGGTATCAGATTAAACACTGACGAGGTACGTTCTTCTATTGCAAGAAAATTAGGAATAGAAAACGTTAAATACACGGCACCTTCCCACTATATAGATTCGATTGTGTCAGTGATGCTTGAAGCATTAAAGAACTATAATCGTCCGTTAACAAAAGAGATATTATGTGGATGGCAAGCAACTTTCTTTCCTTCCGGTTTTAGTGAAGGCTCAAATATTGAGGTTGGTATGTATCGTACTCATGAGGAGCATATCATATCAGGCATGTTCGGCCGTGAACGAATACATTATATCGCCCCCTCACCAAAACGTATCGAAGAAGAAATGGAGAAATTCCTGACGTGGTTTAATAGTGATATGACTATATCCACTGTTCTCAGATCGGCTATCGCACACCTTTGGTTTGTGTCTATCCACCCCTTTGAAGATGGGAACGGGCGATTGACTCGCATTCTCTCTGACATGATGCTTTGCAAAGGTGATGGCAGTGATTTTCGCTTCTATAATATATCTTCTCAGATAAACAAAGACAAGAATCATTACTATGATATACTGGAACGAACTCAGCGTGGTGATGGTGATATAACAGAGTGGATAGTCTGGTACGCAGAGACTCTGATTGCGGCATTGGACGAAGCGTCTGCGGTGGTCAGTACAATTCTAAACAAAAGTTTCTTTTGGCAGAAGAATGCCTCTGTATCCTTGACCACACGACAGACAAATACTCTTAACTTATTCCTTGATGGCTACGAAGCTAAGATAACATCAAAGGTATGGGCATCATTGAACAAATGTTCTAAAGACACTGCAATAAGGGATATTCAGGACCTCTTGGACAAGAATATTTTGAAAGAAGATATTCCGGGGGCAAAACGTCCAAGTTATTCCATCGTCTATGACCCTGAAGATATTTCCGGCTTATTCACAGACGTTCAGGTGATAAAAGAAAATGAATATTACTATCTTGTCGCAAAATATAAAGATAGAGTAC
The DNA here is from genome assembly GCA_036752365.1 of Prevotella sp. Taxonomy (GTDB): domain Bacteria; phylum Bacteroidota; class Bacteroidia; order Bacteroidales; family Bacteroidaceae; genus Prevotella. The sequence continues at coordinate 4,971 of DAIOSW010000096.1, read as the reverse complement.
CTGTGCATGAACGTTTACTCAATCTTGAAGCAGATCGTTATAATAAAGGTGATTTACCCATAGAAAATATTATCAATAAATACTGCTCATACATTATCGCAAGAAAATAATAGATACAGTCAAACGGTCTCTTGGTCTCACGGTCTCAAGAGGAAAAGGATCATGACAATGAACAAAATATCATAGAAGCAAAATTATCGGTTTTTGACCAATGCGCTCACGCGCATCTTGCAGAATCATTTGAAGTAATCATACAGGAATAAGGGAAAGGCATTCAGTATTGCCACCCTACAAGGATCAGTCGAGACATACTTGTCTATCTGCGTTTCAAAAATCTTACTTTGACAAATAACATCTTTGGATGCAGGATAACAATTCTGATCGTTACAAATAAAATGGGCCTTGCAAACATTCTGATCTTTTAGATACTGCCAGTTTTGACGGAGTTCCGCCAATTTCTCCTCTGTCGGGTTCTTCCTCTTGTCTATCTGAAAGGAATCAAGACTTTTATAGGCAGAAAATTCTGCTGACAGCCCCTTAAAGTTATGACAGTCATCACGAGTAACTGTGTAACTGTAATATTCTGAATCAGGTAATTCCTTTGTATATCTGATAGATTCTATCATCGGATAGTTGATGTAAAGCTTACCTTTATCGGTTTCATCATCAAAAAGTTCAAGCATCTCACCTACTTGCTTGTTAATTTCGTCAAGTTGCAGGTTATTATTTTGAAAATCATAATCAAAGAATAGATAGATTTCGGAGAAATCGGATGATCGCTCTATATCACTAAAGGGATTATCTTCTCTACCCTCAAATCGTTCTTTCATTAAAGCCACAATATCACAGTCATCCCCATACTCTTGCAACACTCTATAAAGCTCGTAAAGATTATTTCCGAAAGAACAAATGATACGCTGATTATCTTCCGGAAAATAAAGTTTCGCAATTGTCTTATACAAGTCAGGCTCTCGCTGATTACCTTCAAAAATGAAAAGTATCATACAGCAAACGTCCCTCCTCTAAACATTTTCTCTATATTATGACCGAAGCGTAGTTCCTTCTCAGTACATGCATTCAACGGTTTAATCTTATTATCGTTCAAAATAAAGTTACAATCCGGACGAAGAAGATCGTTAGTCATCAAATAGGTATTATGAGAAGACGTGAATGCCTGGCAGTCCAAAGAGAACAACTGTTTACATACTTCATACGATAACTTGAAATGATAGAATGCATCAAACTCATCAATGAAGACGAAGGAGGCTTTACCCATTTGCTTAATCCAATAATAGAGCAGCTTGAGTGATTGTGTTCCAGTAGATGCTATCTGGTGAAATGGTATTTTAGTGTCTCCATAAAGACAATATAACACTTTATCATTGACATCTGGTTCCACAATTGTAAATTTCTGTCCGCTAACTTTCTGAATAAAGTCACTAAAGTCTTTTACTAGATTGTTGTTGATAATATACTCATCGAGGTTAGCTGAGCTATCTTCCAGCCCGATAAACTCACGTGTTTCCAAACAACGGAACCACAACATAGAGTTGACAAACTGCTGTAGCTGAATGAGATAATGATTCTGGGGCAAAGGGTATGACGTCAGCAGAAAATTGACGATTGATACATTGTTGACACTATTGGCTATATTGACCTTGACGGTATCATCCATCGGATATGACTTTTCATCTATTGTGAATTTACCACTTGTACGATTAAATACCTCTTTACCGTTTACCTGCATATTCTCAGACATCAAAATGCCATAACCATTCTTTTCATACTCATAAAGAACAGTATATTCACCTAATTTAAACGTATATTCAAATTTCACAGGAGCGGGTATATTACCGGCATAAACGAAATTAGTGTAATAATCTATTTTCTTCCATTTCTGAGAAAGATGATTAACTATATCGAATAAAGCCAAAGCGAAATTAGACTTACCAGAGCCATTTGGTCCATAGATAATACCATTTTTCACTACCCCATTTTTAATAGCAAACGTATTAAATGTGTAATTGCTAGTTTGAGATAAATCCCATTCTATGCGTTTGGCAAAGCCTCGATAATTGGTAACTGCAAATTTTATAAGCATATCAGTGCCTCCCTTTTATTGTCTGTATAAAACTAATATGATGCAAAGATAAACAACAAATATGATATTCCGTAACTTTTTTACGGATATTTAAACTATCTATCAAAATATCGGCTGTATACCACAAAAAAACATTCTACCAGAAGAGAAAGACAACTGAGAAATGAAGCATTGCTGGGAAAAATTTGTCTTTGCGACATTAACCGTAGATTTTTGCCGCATAATATGCGACGTTATTCGAACAGAAATGCCGCAAAACATAAAATGGTATCTATCAACGGTCTCTTGGTCTCACGGTCTCAATGTGTATAATACTCAAAAATGTGAATGGGCAATTATTGCAATTGAATTCAAAAGCGACCCTAAGTGACATTAAAAGTATTCCCTAACCGCAAACTCAAACTGGTCAATGAAGATCTGCTTGAATGCATAGAGATTATTCTGTTCGTAGAAAATGAGCATAGCCTTCTTATAGTCAATAGAGTCAACCGAGCGAAAACTCAGTGGACAATAACCATTGGCTATCAAAATAGCATTGCTGGTGATGCGAGCTGTTCGCTTGTTCCCATCAGAAAATGGCTGGATATAAGACAACAACACAAGTGTCAGTAGAGCTTTATCAAAGATACTTTCCTTGCCGTTGATCAAGTCGCATGTACCACGCATGGCCTCACGAATTTGGAATTCATTATCCAGAGGGTGGTAATTGGTACCAGTGATACCCACACGACGATGGCGGATGCCTCTATCTACAGAGAGTTCCTTCGTAAGCAACTGATGAATGTCTTCAATATGGCTGATGGTCAGGTTCTGCAGAGAGTCAGGATTGTCGAGAATAAAATGTAACGCATCCTTATGGTTAAGAAGCATCACTGCTTCTTCCTTTGTCTTACCATCTGCAGTTTTACTCTCACGAAGCAGGCGCTCTGTTTCTAGAAGAGAATAGGTGTTGCCTTCTATCTGTGATGACTTCCAGCTGAGATCTATCCCAAGGCGTTCCATTTCCTTGCGATACTCGTTTTCAGTCATCTCGCTGACATGCTGACGAAACTCTGCCTGCAGAGACACCAATTGTGCCTTTTCTTCATCCGTGAAAAGTGTTACAGCAGGAAGCAGTTCACGAATCAGTTCAAAGTTGAACGAGGTCTGAACCTGTCGCTCATCCACATCAAGGGCAAAGTACGTGTCCAGATTGAGTGGCATCAATAGATGCGCTTGATCTGAGAGACGGTAACGAGTAGCACGGGCCTTGCCCTCAACTACAACATCACCGTTCTGTACTGCAGTTGCAATAAGACGCTTCATGGTAGCATCACTACCTTCGAAGGCTGTTCCAATTGCAATTTCATCACGCGAAGATAGCGGATGATAGTGCAGACACTGTAGTATTTCTCTTGATATATCCATGCTAATGAACTTTAATCGGTGCAAATATAATAATAAATAATCCATTATCGGCTCACCGTGAGCCTAAAAATAGATATTTTATATGAATTTTGAGCCGATTCGCTCTAAATGACGGTCTTTTAGAACAAAATTCCCTAAATACTGTTCATACATCATCACAAGAAAATAATAGATACAGTCAAACGGTCTCTTGGTCTCACGGTCTCAATGTCTAATCAAAGTTCTACTAGACGACACATTCAAAACGGACATAAAAAAACCCACTGAGATCAGTGGGTTAAATATAATCATGCGGAAAGAGTGATCTTAAAGCAATCAGAAGTGTTATGGCTTGAAGATAAGAGGTAGGTAGAGGTACAGATATTCGTTGATGTTACCATAGAAGTGCTGACCTTCCTCGCGCATGGCAAAACGCAAGTTCGCATCCTTGCCGGAATAACGGAAGAGAGGTGCGTACTTATTAAGAGCTTCGATGAGCAACTTCATCGGATTGCCCGCTATGTCTTTCGTGCCTGTATAGCCATACACCTCGAAATCTTTGGCGAACGGAGAAGATGCTATCATGCCGTTAATCCATTCTGCTGAAGTCTTGGCATCCTGTCTCTTGCCTTGTGCGTCAAACACCCAGATGTCACCACTGAGTGGTATGAAGGTCTTCACTGCGTTAATGCCGTAAGCCAACTGAAACCATGTGGTGAGGGCTCCCATGGAGAATCCACCGAAGTAACGATGGCTGCGTGAACGTGTCACTGCAACGCTGTCTTTACCGTGGAGATAGGTGTTATAGACATTCTCAACGGCAGGAACGAGATCGTTTTGGAATTCTGTATGGAAATTACGTGTCATGGCCGTTGCATCTAAAGCATGAGGAGCATTCTTTACATCGTTGTAGAAAGTTGGGCATACAACAATGATTGGCCGCATTTTACCTTCTTCGATCAGATGGTCGAGGACATCGCGAAGGGCGAACCATTTGTTTGGTGGTGTGAGGAACGATGTAATGTTGTCACCACCGCCATGAATGAGGTAAAGCACATCGTACTTTGTTTTTTTATCCTTTGCCTTATATCCGTAAGGCACGTATACCTGAGCACGTTTCTCCACGGTTTGGCCATCTACATGGGCTGTGTAGGTGAAGGTTTCGATAACACCTTGCTTTGATGCAGGCTTGCTAATCTCGTTGGTTGCAACTTGTGGTATTGAAGGAACCACGAATTCTTGTGCATTGCCGGCTAACGTCATTACGAGAGCAATGCTAAGTGTAAAAATGTTCTTTTTCATTATAGGTAAACAAATTATTTGTATTTAAACGTTTTATTAAGATGTAAGGTGTGGGATGTATCGAGGCATATCCCAAACATGAGTACAAAGATAATACTTTTATTTATTTTTGAACTATAATTTTAAAATAAAAAAAGCCCGCTGAAATCAGCGGACCCAACTTAAAAAAATGCGGAGAGAGA
>DAIOSW010000095.1:0-7740 GCA_036752365.1 Prevotella sp. | reverse complement strand
AGGAAGAAGTCAAAGAATTAAAAGGACGTTTCCCCGATGCTCAAATCAACCGTGAAGACTAGAAAAATTAAGAGATTCTGCAGAGGCGCGAGTTCTTTTCTTTTGGTTCGCCTAGCAGAAACATTCATTTGTAATTGGAATCAGAAAATAATGTTGAACAATATTTAAATTAAATGTATATGAAAAAATCAATCCTTCTGACAATACTGTTTACTAGTTGCACCTTGTGCGGAAGTTTTGCCCAGCATTCAACGACCTTTACGGTGGATAAAAATCTGCCTATCCCTAAGGGGCATCTGCACACAAGGGATGGTTATACGGCGGCATGGGATATAGTAAGAGATTATCAGACTCTCGGAAGAAGAGATAATATTGTAGCATACAGCTTTGAAAATGAAAAATTGGCTTACATGAATCAAGATCAGTTCTTTAAGATGATGATCACCGCATTTGCTGAACACAGGCCGGTAAAAATATCGCCTGACGCGATATGGTTGCTCATCTGTCAGCAGTTCGGGGAATATGTAAAACAGAATGCAGAGCAGCTGCGAGATAAGTTTGTGAGTCATGACGGAACGATGGACTTAGTTGTAGAATCGAAAAGTGACCTCTTTGCGAAAAATGCTGACTGGCAGGTTGTGATGGATAACTTTACAAAACAGATTGAGAAGAATACTAAGGGCGATATAGCGAATACTATCAAGGCAAACTTCACAACGACCGGTCCGTCGGAGCGTATTGCTTCTGAAGTAACACTGATGAAGGCAGTGAAGCCGTACTTTAAGTATGTTGTTATTTATATTGGTTGCGGAATACCATCCATCACATTGGAGGGAACACCCAATGACTGGCAGAAAGTGCTCGACAAAACGAAGTCTCTCAGCCAGTACGGTTTGGAATGGTGGACCAGTGATCTTGAAGTGATTCTGAAGGAGTTTGTAAAGGCGTCGGAGGGACATGCTAATCAAGCATTTTGGCAGGATATGGTGATGAAAACTCGCCCTGGAGAAGTAAGCAGGGGCGGAGTCTGTTCTCCCAGTACTGGAGATATACTAGATGGCTGGTTTATGAAGTTCTTCCCATTTAATAAGAACGGACGCACACCACAGCCCATTAAAATACACGATTCGATGATGTCTGAGATGGTTCAAGTGGATTTCCGTTACATAAGGTTTAATGATAATGCAGCCAATGGAAAAGAAGAAATTCCCATGCAACTTCTTGCCGGAATTGTCGGTATAGAGGAGGATACATCTACTTACACGCTGTCACCTAAAATAGGATGGATGGTTATCAAGGCTGAATCCGATGACGATATCATTAAAAATTTAGAGAAAAAAAATAATAATAAAGAAGAGATCTACCTCAGGGTGAGTGAAGTGCCCGAAGTGTTCAAACAGTTTAAACACATCTACGATCTCTCTTTGAAGTTCACCGGTAAAGTAGTTATTCCCAAATGGATGGATGACATCAAGTTTGACAAACTGATGATTAGAGGAAATATGACTGAGGAAGAAGTCAAAGAACTAAAGGGACGTTTCCCCGATGCTCAAATCTACCCTCAGAATTAATGATAATTAAGAGCTCATGCAGAGGCATGAGCTTTACTTTTTGCTTTATAAATCGACATTAAATTCATAATTTTGCAACTATTTTACATTGATTAACGTCTAAACGTTATAAAAAACAATTTATGTAGCAATAATTATGAAAAGAAAAATCTCACTTCTTCTACTTCTCATCTGTTCTTCAGTGATAGCTCATGCACAAACATTCTCTCTGAAAGGCCGATTGATGTCAGGGAAAAACATTGTTGATTATGCTAACATCGTTTTGCAAAAGTCGGATTCAACATTCGTCACAGGGGTTAATTCCGACAAGACTGGTCGTTTTCGCATTGAAGAGGTGCAGAAGGATAAATACCGTCTCAACATTTCATGTATAGGATATGAAGGAAAGAGTATCCTTCTCAATATATCAGAACATAGTATCGACCTAGGCGACATCCAGTTGGATTCAGCCACTCATCAACTTCAGGAGGTTGTAGTGAAGGCTTCGCGTATTATCCGCACTCCCGAAAAACAAATATCCATGCCTACGAAATATCAGATTAAGGCTTCCACAAACGGTCTTGAACTGTTACGTTCCATGCAACTGAGCCGTCTGCACGTTGATATGGTTAACAATAAGATCACCTCTTCGGCTCAAGGCGAAGTGCAACTGCGTATCAACGGAGCTAAAGTGGATATCCACCAGGTGCAGGCTTTGCGTCCTGAGGATATTCAACGCGTGGAATACCATGACGACCCAGGGCTGAAATACGGTGAAGGCGTGGCTTGCGTCATCGATTACATCACCAAAAGGCCTATTTCCGGAGGTGATATATCATTAGAAATGAGACATTCTCCTTCCGGCGGATTTGATAATGACAACCTCTCTGCATCCTATAACAAAGGCAAGTCACAGTTTTCATTATATCTATTCAACAGTTATCGTAACCTTCACCAGTGGCGTACAAATACTGAGACATTCAATTTTGCAGACGGAACCTCATTCACTCGTTTAGAGGACGGTAAACCGAATAAGATTGGTCTTGATGATTTCTATGGCAACCTGTCATATAACTATCAGGAGGGTGATAAATGGTATCTGAACGTGATGTTTTCTAACGGCTATGACATGCAACGTGTCAATACCCATAGCCAGCTTTATTCCCAGACGGATATAAACAATAGTGTTAACATGTTCGATTATAATCATACGACCAGCAATCGTCCGTGGCTTGACATCTACTTCCAGCGGAATTTCAGCAGTCGTCGCAGTTTCATCTTTAATGTCGTCGGTACATATATCCACTCAACTAACGAGCGAAATTATAAAGAAGAGAATCAGGACGTGAAGCTCACCGAAATTAATTCGTTGAGCACAGGTAACAAATACTCAATCATCACTGAGGCTATCTATTCAGTCGGAATAGGTAAGAGCAGTACCCTTAATATTGGCATGAGCGGTAATCAGGCTTATACAGAAAATGATTACTCGGGAACGGTAGTGGCTACCACCAATATGCATGACGGTTACGCCCGCGGTTTCGCCGAATGGAAACAGCAGTTGGGTAAATTTAATTATTCCTTGGGTACGAATCTGTCGTATATATGGATGTTACAAGGTACTAACCGCCTGCATAATACAATGATGTATCCTAAGCTGGCTATGGGCTATACGTTTAATGATCATTCCTTTATGCGTTTGAGTGGAGAACGTTCTTACTCCACTCCAGACCTTTCGAATATCAGTAATGTAGAGCAGATCATTGATTCCCTCCAGATACGTAGAGGAAATCCGAACCTGAAGGTGAGCCATACATGGATGACAAACCTCTATTACGAATGGCGCAAAGGAGTCTTTGGAATCAGTGCGAACCTCTTCTATATGTATCAGAATCATCCCGTGATGGAGGAGACGCTCCTCGAGAACAACAAGTTTATCCGTACCACGATGAATCAGGATAGCTGGCAGAAGGTGAATCCCGAGGTTCAGTTGCAAGTCGGTCCGGTGTTTAATCTCCTCACTCTGTCTGCTACAGGCGGTATGAACTACTTTGACAGTCACGGTATTGACTACCATCATTACTATACCAACTGGTACTACCAGTTAGATGCCACAGCTCAATATAAACGTGTTACGGTGATGTTGCAAGTCAACAATCATAAAAATGATTTCTATGGCGAGACCTGTACATACGGCGAGAGTTATCACTTAATGATGGCACGTTACAAGGTCAAGGATATGAGCTTTGGTGTCTTTGTTCTCAACCCCTTCGTGGGCCGAGACAGCTACAAACTCCCTGTCAAGAATTACAGCAAGTATGCACCCAGTAGTAAGACGATGTACATTCGTGAGAGTGCCCGCATGGTTGCACTTACCTTCAACTGGAACTTTAGTGTAGGCCGCAAGTATCAGGCTCCATCCAAACAACTTTCAAACGAGGATAAAGAAACAGGAACGATGAATAGTGGGAAGTAAATTGTGTTGTTGCTGCAATAAATAGTAGTTTTAATCATTCATGAAAGAGTTAAATAAAGCCATTGTGAAATAATTATTTGGCGCAACTCATTATAAAATTGAGAATTTAACTATATTTGTACTCATAATAACAAGTTGTACTTTATGAGTGAAACTGCTCATTTATGTAGATCATGGTTATGTCGTGCTAGGTTAAAGATAATTATATGGTTTGGATAAAATAGTAAAACTTAATATACAAATTATGGAAACATTTAATGACGTAATATCAAGTGATAAACTAGTATTGGTGGACTTCTTCGCCACATGGTGTCAACCTTGTAAGATGATGCACCCTATTCTGGAACAACTGAAAGAAGGATTGGGAGATAACATCCGTATTATAAAGATAGATGTAGATAAACAAAGTAAAACGGCAGGACTGTATAATATTCAGTCTGTACCAACAATTATGTTATTCCGCAATGGACAGTCACTTTGGAGACAAAGTGGTGCATTGTCGCTGGCAGACTTAAGAAATATAATAAACGGATACTTATAAACGTTGCAGAATTTACAGTATGGCCAATTAAAACTAATAAAGTAAGTAAAGGATAATATCAAATACTTATGGTTAATAATTAGTTACACGGACGGATTCATACCTGTGAATTTTACATTGAAATAATATAATAATGGCAGATTGGAAAAGTGCTTTGGCTGCTCTTGGAGCAACAAACGATAATGTTGAGGCATCTGAAAAGAAGGATGTTGATCGAAAAAAACGAGTAGGCGTAGTTTTCTCTACAAAAACTGATTTTGGCTATTCTGAGGATGCAGAGGAAAAACAAAAGACTCTGCCAAGGAATCAGCAGAAATTGCGATTGAATATGGAACGTGCAGGGCGTGGTGGTAAGACTGTAACCCTAGTGAAAGGTTTCATAGGATCGGATGACGATATGATGGATCTTTGCAAACTTTTAAAGCAACAGTGTGGTGTTGGTGGTAGTGTGAAGTATGGGGAGATCATCATTCAAGGAGACCATTGCCAACGTCTGGTTGAGATATTGAAGAAAGAAGGTTATACACAGACAAAGTAATTGTTAAAATGGATATATGTGTTCCAAAGTGTTGTGACAAAGATGTATAAAACATATTTTACAATATGCAATTGCAAATCTATTTAATGCAATTAATAAGATAATGATATGGTAGCAAAACGATATTTCTACTCTTCAACTATTTCGAACTTTATGTCGAAGTCGATAGATGAGATTATAGGCATATTAACACAATCTGATACTTATGATATTAATAAAGAGACATCTAATTCATGGGTTGAAGAGATTGAAAGTTTAAAGCATAGTCTTACTGATTATACGGATAGAGGAAGTGTCTATTTTGAGTATAACATACCTCGAATGGGTAGACGTGCTGATGTTATCGCTTTGATAGATGATATAATCTTTATTCTCAAGTATAAGACCTCCGAACAACGCTTTACACGTGATGCCTTGATACAAGTTTGGGATTATGCACTTGATTTAAAAAACTTTCAGGAAGGAAGCCTTGATCGTGTGATGGTACCTGTTCTCGTAGCACCCAAGGAGAAAAATAGTCATTGCAGATTTGATTTGAAGCATTTCGAGGATAATGTATATGAACCATTGTTAACAAATTCCACTCGATTAAAGGAATGTATTGATAACGCCATACAACAGATACCCCATGAGAGTAAATTCTCTGAGGAACGTGATGAACAATGGGCAAAGAGTGGTTATGAACCAACTCCAACTATTATTGAGGCTGCTGTTGCACTCTATGAAGAGAATACTGTCGAAGATATTACCAAGCACGGTGGCGATATAGACAACGCTTCTGAGGAACTACGTCAAATCATCAACTTCTGTCGCGATAATAGTCGCAAGGCTATTTGCTTTATCACTGGTGTTCCTGGTGCTGGAAAGACACTTATTGGCCTCAATACTGCTATTGATCAGTTCAATCGTGGAGAGAAGGCTGTATATCTTTCTGGTAATTTCCCTCTCGTAGAAGTACTCCAAGAGGCATTAACGCGTGATTATGTTAGGAGAGAAAAGATTAAAGCCAAACTGGAAAAGCGAAAGGCCTGCACTAAAGAAGAAGCTAAGAGTAAAGTTAAGGCATTTATTCAAATGATTCATCATTACCGTGATCTTTATCTTGAAGGTACGGAGGTAAAAGATGGTAGAATGGTGCCTGTTGATGGCTATTTTCAGAGTCATACAGATAAGGCATACGTTCCTGCAGAACATGTGGCAATTTTTGATGAAGCGCAAAGAGCATGGACAGCAGACGAATTAAGACGTTTTATGCGTGAAAAGAAGGGTATCAAAGACTTCCCTTATAGCGAACCAGAATATCTTATTTCATTTATGGATCGTCAAATTGACTGGGGAGTCGTTGTTTGCCTTGTTGGTAATGGTCAAGCTATCAATAAGGGAGAAGCCGGACTTAAGGAGTGGATTGAATCCATTCATCGAAGTTATCAGGGGTGGGATGTTTACATGTCGGACTCTCTACTTGCGTCTGGAGATATCTCTGCTGATGAGTTGAAACTCATACAGACTCAACTTATTGTAAAAGAAGACCTGCATCTGAAGATGTCTATGCGCTCTTTCCGTTCAGAGAAAGTTAGCATCTTTGTCAATCAATTGCTTGCTCTGCAAAAAGAAGAGGCAAAAGCAACGTTACAGGAACTAAATAATTATCCCATAGTACTAACACGATCATTGGATGAAGCAAAGATATGGCTCAAACAGCATAATAGAGGAAGTGAACGTATGGGCCTTCTTGCTTGCAGCAAGTCCGAAAGGCTTAAAGCCATAAATATCAACGTGCGCTATCAGCCAGACTTTGTACATTGGTTTCTGGAAGATGATTCTGATATACGTAGTAGTAATGTTCTGGAAGATACTCTTACTGAGTTTAAGGTTCAAGGTCTTGAAATAGACTGGGCATGTGTAGCATGGGATGCTGACCTTCGTATATCGAATGAGCAATCAACATGGCTGCACTTTCAACTTCGAAGTGGCACTAAATGGCAGAATATCAATAAACCCATCAATCGCGAGTATCAAATTAATGCATACCGTGTACTTCTTACAAGAGCTCGTCAAGGAATGGTTATAGTAGTCCCCGAAGGCGACAATGGAGTTCCACCAGACGAAACGAGAAAGCCTGAGTGGTATAATGGTATTTATAAATATTTAAAGGAAATCGGAATACAAGAATTATAATATTAAATATAGCATAATTGACCTTTTCTCAGGAGCTGGAGGTTAAACCTCCCAACCAGTTCCTCATGTATTCCAAGTGTGAAAATAATGATAGTGTAGATGATGAGAAAACTTTTCACAAAGATAAAGATATGGTTGCAGGGACTGTCATTTCGAACAGGCGTGATTGTCCTTGCAATGTGCATACTCTTTTATATCCTTTCCTTTGCACAGATGGCTATTCCGTCAGAGAATCTGTCGGTAGAGGCAAAAGGAGTGTTATGGGCAGTCCTCTTTGGTATGGCGAAGACCTGCCAGTATGGTGGTTTGACTATCCTCGGTGTGGAAGGCTACAAGAGAGTAAAGAATTGGTTTAAAGGAAACAAAAGTAACTAGAATATGAAGAATTTAATATTGACAATCGCATTTTTGCTGGGCGTAACAACGATGAATGCCCAGACTGAGAAAGGATTTAAGG
>DAIOSW010000094.1:0-7962 GCA_036752365.1 Prevotella sp. | reverse complement strand
ACTGAGACTGTAGAATAACAGCATAACATTTATTGTATAAGGATAAGAGGTATAGAAGATTTAATTCATCTATACCTCTTTACTTTTTCCAAGAGAACAGAACTGAAAAATAGAGTAGGGTTCTCTTTATAAAGTAGAGATTAACTGTTTGATTTTTGTTTCTGAGATCTTCAGGTTATATTTAAAATTAATGAGTCTGGTAAGAGATTCCATATAACTCTCTTGGGCCTGATGCACTTCCAACGATGTTGTCTGGCCCAACTGCAAGCGTTTCAGGCTAATCTCCAGATTTTCCTTAGTTAAGATACAATTTTCCTTTTCTATCTGTAGTAACTGTTGTTGGTTTTCAAAATCAGTATAGGCATTCAGCACATCTGTTTTAACCTGTAGTCTTATATTATCCAGATTATAACCGGTTGAAAGCAGGTCAGCCTTGGCTAGAGAGACCTTGCGTTTTGTTTCCCCGAAATTATAGATAGGTACTGATAAGGTTCCCCCTAATTGAATTCCGTTTGTATTGTTCCTTAGTGTTGCTCCCTCAGAGTTCGTAATATGAGAAAGATAATATCCACCTTGAAACTTTAGTGTAGGATAATAGCCCTTTTGTGTCTCCCTTAATGTCAGCTTTGCCACATCTTGTTGTTTTTTATAGGCCAGAATATCTGTATTACATGATTCCAGTTTCAATAATACTTCATTTCTCTCAGGTATCGCTGATTCAGGAATGCTATCCGAGACATCAAAATGAGTAGCAGCATCGCATCCCAACAGACGGTTTAATGTCTTTTGAGCTTCGCTGATGGCATTCCTCTGATTAATGGCATTTTCTGTAGCTACATTCAGGTCAATTTGGGCCTGAAGTAATTCTGTTTTGTCTATTTGGCCAGCCTTAAAACCTGTTTCAGCGATAAGCACCCGTTGCTTGTTATAGTTAATAACCTCATTGATGGATTTCAACTCTTGCTCTTGCTTGACAATATCATAATAGGCCGCAGTCACTTTGTAGAAGACATCCAGTACATTTGATTTGAATTGAAGTTCTCCTAATGCTTGAATCTCAGTCAGTTTGTTTTTGGTGATAAACATCTTTCCCCCGTCGTAAAGCGTCCATGACAATTCGGCATCAGCTCCGATGTTTGTGGTTGACTGTGTCGGATATTTATTGATGCTTCCAGACGAAGTCTTTTGATAAACATTATTGTAGCTATAGGTGCTGCTCCCGTTTAAACTGACTGTCGGTAACATACCTGCATTACTCTTGGTGTTGTTTATTCTGTCCATATCAGCGCTATTGCGCGCAATCAGAATGTCAAAGTTACTCTTCATCGCTATATTGATCGCGTCATTCACGGATAGTGGCTGTTGTGCCCGGGCGTTTGCCCCAAGGATCACGGCAATTATAAAAAGTATTTTTTTCATTGCTTGTTTTTGCTTGATAAGAAGATATACATTACTGGAATAATAAACAGAGTCAGCACAAGTGAGAATAGGAGTCCGCCCACAACGACCGTTCCTAATGGAGCACGGCTCTGTGCCCCTGAACCAAGGGCCAATGCGATGGGAAGACTTCCAAAGAACGTGGCCAGAGAGGTCATCACGATAGGACGGAAGCGGGCGGAAGCGGCTTCAAAGGCTGCTACTCTTTTACATAGTCCCTGTTTCCTTTTCTGATTAGCAAATTCAACGATCAGAATTCCGTTCTTTGTAACAATACCTATCAGCATGATCATGCCTATCTCAGAGAAAATATTAAGAGTCTGACCACATATCCACAAGGATAGCATGGCACCGGCAATAGCCATTGGTACCGTAAGCATGATGATAAGCGGATCTATAAAACTTTCAAACTGTGCCGCAAGTATCAGATAGATCAGTAGCAATGCCAGAATTAAAGCAAAGGAGATATTGGAACTACTCTCAGCGAAATCGCGTGAGGATCCGGACAAGTCGGTATTAAATGACTCGTCAAGTAACTTCTGGGCAATCTTTTTCATCTCATTGATGCCTTCCCCTAACGCTTTGCCTTTGGCAAGGTTTGCCGAGATCGTGGCCGATTTATAACGATTGTAATGATATAATATTGGTGGACTGCAATTCTCTTCCGTCTTGACAAGGTTGTCCAGCTGTATCATATTTCCTGATTTGGAACGCACATACAGTGACATGATGTCCGCTGTTTTATTCCTTTCGTCTTTATCTACCTGACCGATGATATAATATTGTTTGTTGTTAATCAGAAAATAACCGTAGCGACCTCCACTGTATGCCAAGTCGAGAGTGTTAGATACATCTTGCTCACTGACACCTAGACAATTGGCCTTCAGACGATCTACGGAGACGTTTATTTCCGGTTTGTTAAATTTCAAGTCCACATCCACATTACTGAATACCGGACTGTTTTGTGCTGCGTCCATAAACTTAGGCAAGACCTTACGAAGCTTCTCGAAATCAAGATTCTGTATCACAAATTGAACCGGTAGTCCTCTTGACGCTGAAGTGGTGATCGTTGGTTCCTGACTTGGAATGATTCTGCCATCCGGAATTGTCGAATAGATCCTTGATAACTTGTCAAAAATCTTTTGTTGCGTTGCCGTTCTATCTTTCGGATCTTTTAGAAAGGTGATTACCGAACCGGTGTTTGCACTTGAGTTCCTGCCGCCGGCATATCTTGTCAAGACATAGTTGACGCCTTTAATAGAGTCTTGGCTTATTTGTGCCACCTTGTCAATCAAATGCTGGTTATACAGGTATTCGGTACCTTCAGGAGCTGTTATCGAGGTGCGGATATAACTGTGGTCTTCTAATGGAGCCAATTCCGATTTCAAGGTTCTCGATAGTGAGAAGATAAGAATCAGACAAAAACCAAGGACTGCAAATGCCACCCATTTGTTTTTGATAAAGAAACTCAATATCCGTCTGTACTTATTTTCCATTCCGACAAAGAAGGGTTCGCTTGCTTCATAAAACTTGGAATGATGCGAGGACGAACCACCTAGAAATACGTTTAAGACAGGGGTTAGCGTTAATGAGACAAGTGCCGAGATCAATACTGCACTTGCTACGACAATACCAAACTCACGGAACAAACGTCCGGTGAATCCCTCTAGGAATATTACCGGAATGAAAACTATCGCCAGTGTCAATGAGGTAGAGATTACGGCAAAGAATATCTCGCGGGTTCCCTCAAAGGCCGCTTGCCATTTATTCATACCCCGCTCTATACGTTTGAAGATATTCTCAGTGACAACAATACCGTCATCCACCACAAGACCTGTGGCTAGGACGATTCCCAGCAGTGTCAACACATTGATCGAGAACCCAAAGATGTACATGACGAAAAATGTGCCTATCAGCGAAACCGGAATGTCCAGCAAAGGACGTAATGCGATAATCCAGTTCCTGAAAAACAGGAAGATAATGATGACAACCAGACAGATGGCCGCAGCCAGCGTTTCGGTAACATCTCTCACAGACTGGCGGACAAAGATAGACTTGTCTCGTGATACATTTAGTTCCATTCCCTGCGGCATGGTTTTCTTTATCTGACTTAACCGTTTATAGAACTCGTTCGCTATCTGTATGTCATTAGCACCAGGCAATGGAATAAGGTTCAACATCACTCCTGTTGTCCCATTGATCTTTGAGCCGGATTCGTCATCTTGTGGGCCCAAAGAAGCCTCACCGATATCCCGGAATCTGATCACCTGATTGTCGCTCTGCTTGATGATCATATTGTTAAAGTCCTCTTCTGTTGTAAGTCGCCCACGGGTTTTGAGTAGCATTTCCGTGGCGTTACCACGAATCTTACCAGCCGGCATCTCAACATTCTCCTTTGTAAGTGCTGTCTTTACGTCTGATGCCGTAATACCGTATGATGCCATTTTTTCCGGATTCAACCATAGACGCATAGCCGGTCTCTGTTGTCCGTAAATAGATACCGAACTGACTCCCGGAATCGTTTGCAACTTCTCCTGCAAGATATTTTCCGCATAATCGCTGAGTTCTATCGCACTCATCTTACTACTCTTTACCGTAAGCATGATGATCGGGTCAGCATTTGCATCTGCTTTTGTGACGGTAGGTTGTGCATCTATATCCTGAGGTAGTGATTTGGTAGCCTGAGATACCTTATCTCTTACATCATTCGCCGCTTTCTCTAGGTCGGTTCCTAGATTAAACTCTACAGTAATCGTGCTCGAACCTACAGCCGACTGTGATGAAATGGATTTAACGCCCTCAATACCGTTAATTGATTTTTCCAGCGGCTCTGTAATCTGCGATTCAATAATCTCCGAGTTTGCTCCGGCATAACTTGCCTGTACCGTGATAATAGGCGGATCTATATCCGGGTACAGTCTGACACCGAGAAATTTTAATCCGACAAACCCCATTAATATGATGATTAGGCTTAATACGATTGAAGCTATCGGGCGTTTTAAGGCAATATCTGATATGATCATAATGATACTTTTACTTATTGATAGAAGAATAGGATAATTTCGATCCCTCTTTCAGAAAGAGTAATCCTGATGTCATAATGGTATCACCGGGGTTCAGACCGTCTATCACCTGTATCTTGGAAGCTTGGCGGATGCCTGTTTTGATATTTACGAAATGAGCTTTCCCATGTTGGGCTACTACCACCGTCTTATTCTCCTCCTCTGGAATAATGGCTTCCGTTGGTATCATCAGTGCTCTCGGGTCCTCTCCCAGTTTAAGCTTCACATTAGCGAACGCTCCCGGCACCAATTCTTTTGACTGACTCGTGATCATTGCTCTGACCTTAAGATTTCCTGTCGTATTATCGATACCGTGTTCTGTTGCTATCACTTTTGCCTCATAAGTCTTGTTACTATTATAGACACTAAAGCCAACGTTCATTCCTGCGGTAATCATCGGACTATATTTTTCCGGTATCCAGAAGTCAAGTTTGATGTCCTGATTTGTTCTGATCGTAGCCAGCAGAGTTGACGAATTGACTACAGCTCCTACACTGATATATCTTAATCCTATCGTACCGTCAAATGGTGCTTTGACCTCTGTCTTACGAATCAATGCTTTCTCTTCCGCAATGTCGGCCTTGATAGAATTGAGTTGCAGGATCGTCTGTTCATAGTCATTCTGACTGATTCCGTTTACTTTCATCAGTTTTGACTGCCTATTAAAGATACTTTCCTGAATAGCCAGTTGTGCCTCGAGCTTTCTTAATGCCGCCAGCAAATCGTCATTATAGAGTTTGATGAGAAGCGTACCCTTCCGAACAAATTTACCTTCAGGTAAGTTTACGTACACGATTCTTCCCGCCGTCTCGTTTTTGAGATCTACCTCATCATAGGCTTCGAGCGAACCGCTGACCGTAATGTCTGAAGAGAGTAGTGATGTCTTGACAATGTACGCATCCACTTTCTTTTCACTCTTTTCCTTCAACCCCTTTTTATCTTTATTATTACCGGACTTCGTAAATCCTATCGTAATAAAAAATGCTGCTAGCAGTATTAGTAATACAGCGATTATAATATTCGTCTTCTTCATTATTCAATCTCCTTTTTAAGACATATTAGATTTCTTTTTACCATATAAAGCGTTTCATATAATTCTTCAATCTTTGCTGAAGGAATATCCTTAAATGCAATTTCCATCAGCTCGTCAGTCGTCTTTTTGATCCTCGGAATATTCTCACGTCCCTTATCCGTCACAAACAATTTATATTCACGACGGTCTTTCGGATTCTGAACTCTCTTCACATATCCGTTTGCTGAGAGGTAATCAATAATATGGACAACTTGAACTTTGTCGATTTGTAATTCGTCGGCAAGGTTCTGCTGAGTCAACTCTCCATCATTGAAATGAATCAGTAGGAGAGGGTAAAACGAACGTGATATTTCAAGATTAGACAATCTTTTCTGAAGGGTACCAAAGAAGATCTTACTGATTCTTCCTGTAACTCTTCCTATCGGTTCTCTCGGTATGTTTTTATCAATTTTGCACATTCTGTTTCTATTTCTCTGCAAAAATAGTTGCAATAATAAATAGTTGTGTTTATTATCTATTTATTTGCGATAAATTAATGTTTGGTTTTGTTTTGTTAATTATAGATAAATATTGTTCTGAATGATGACAATATTTAAAATAACGCAATATCTTTGTGATATCAAAATGATATCATAATTAGTAATAACAATTTAATCAATGAATTATGGAAAATCAAGAATTTACATTCACAGGAAAGACCATCAATGGTTTCCTCATGCTTATCTTAAGTATTATAATTGTTGTGGCATGCGTAGCCGGTTTTATCTATGGCATCAATATGACTGATGTTATAGAAGGAAGGGTGTTGGCAACTATCGCTACAATCATAGGTATATGTGCACTGGTCAGCTTTTCAGGACTCATACAATTGGAACCCAACGAGGCTCGCGTGATGATGTTCTTCGGCAAATACCGTGGCACCTTCACACGTGTCGGTTTTTACTGGGTGAATCCGTTCATCAATACCAAGAACCTGTCTCTACGAGCACGTAACTTGGATGCAGAACCCATTAAGGTAAATGACAAAATTGGTAATCCTGTGATGATAGGACTAGTTCTGGTCTGGAAACTGAAAGACACCTACAAAGCCATGTTTGAAATTGACTCTCAGACCATGGCTAAGACTCCGGGGGCTACCGTTGGAGTAGGTGTAACGGGCATCATGAAGGCTTTCGAGAGATTTGTGCAGATTCAGAGTGACGCCGCATTGCGTCAGGTTGCCGGTCAATATGCTTATGACAACACAGAGAATGGTTCTGAGGAACTAACCCTGCGTGAAGGTGGAGATGAGATTAACAAACAACTGGAAGAAAAACTTGATGAACGTCTTGCCATGGCTGGTATTGAGATCGTTGAGGCTCGCATTAATTATCTTGCTTATGCTCCTGAAATTGCAGCAGTGATGTTACGCCGCCAACAGGCTAGTGCGATTATCTCTGCAAGAGAAAAAATTGTCGAAGGTGCTGTCTCAATGGTTAAGATGGCGTTGCAGAAACTTTCTGAAGAAGAAGTGGTAGAACTTGACGACGATAAAAAGGCAGCTATGGTAGGCAATCTGATGGTTGTACTCTGTGGCGATGACACCGCACAGCCGGTAATTAATACTGGTACTCTGAATATGTAATCGTATAATGGCAAAGAAAGAGATAAAGACAAAGAATTTCATTCTGCGTGTTGACTCAGACACGATGGATGCCATAGAGAAATGGGCCGCTGATGAGTTCCGCTCCACTAACGGACAACTGCAGTGGATCATCAGTGAGGCCCTCCGCAAAAATGGACGATTGCCTAAGAAGAAAAAGGGAAAAGATGGTGAAAAAGAAAATGATGAATAAAAACACGATTTTTCAGGATTGTAAATAAATATTCTTGTTCTGTGTTAAATGTTGCTCCTTTACAATTCGTTTATTTTTTCCAAAAGAAAGTCTTCGATGGCAATGTATTGCACTCCTCGATCGTCGGTCCAGGGGAGAATTCCGTCTTTCACAATAACAATCTTTGTGTAGGAGTCGTCGATACGATTGAGACTGTTGACTTCCTGCTGACGTTTGTCCTCCTCGGCCACGGTGAGGGCGGATTGGATGTAATATCGCTTCTCGGCTTTGTTCACCACGAAATCGACTTCGAGTAAAGATTGCCGCATTTTGCCTTCCTGATCTTTCCAACGGTAAGGTACAACTCCCACGTCAATGCTAAACCCGCGTGCTTTCAATTCATTATAGAGAACGTTCTCCATCATGTGATTCTCCTCCTGCTGTCGGAAATTGATCTTCACATTGCGCAGTCCGATATCAGTGAAATAGTATTTAAGAGGCGTGTCCATGTAGGCGCGGCCTTTGATGTCATAGCGAAAGGACTTATTCAGTATGAAAGCTTCTATGAAACAGTCGAGGTAGTGGGAAAGAGTTTCATTCTTTATTTTCAGATGTT
>DAIOSW010000093.1:0-8088 GCA_036752365.1 Prevotella sp. | reverse complement strand
ATAAGACACTTAATTTATTAATAATCAGTTAAATATAATTATTCAGCAGACCCTACTTAAGAGTTATCATCTGAAGTGAATATGGTTTCATATTTATGATCGCACTATTGCCTTCCATCGTAACCTTTTCAGCATCCATCTTGAAAAGATCATCATTAGGCATACCACTGAAACTCTCAGTAGAAACAGGTGACAGACCTATCGACGACAAATCAGCTTTCAGGCGTACCGGTATCGGAAGCATATTAACCAGCTTCAAATAGACATTACCGCTTTTGCTATCACGTACGACACTGGCAGCAAGTCGGTAAGCTACAGTTGTATCCGCAGTTATTTTTGACGAAATATACTCATCTCCTGCATATTTAGAGAAGAGACGTTGTGTCTCATAAGACGCAGTTGTTGATATATGATTATTACTGAAATAGATCAGATCAGGATTCCAGTTTGTATGACGGTCCTTAGCCAAAAGCGGTGCATAAGAAGTCATGCTGACCACATCGGCATTACGCTCTACATTGCAAAGATAAAGAGCCTCAGTCAGAGCAGTCTCCACATTACTCCGTTTTGTAGAAGTGGAAGCAGCATACTCACCAAGGTATACCTTAGGGGCATGGCGGTCATAACCGTCATAATAGTCCTGATTATGCATAAACCATCCTGTACTTTCATAATAATGCTCATCCACCATATCAATGATATCTTGATGATTCTTTGCAAACTCCCATCCTTCCTGGTAGTCAGACGAACCTTTATGGAATGGTCCTACAGTTCCGCACACTTTTATTTCCGGGTGTTTCTCTTTGATAGCCTTACAAATCATCATATAGCGCTCCTCGAACACGGTAGAGATAAGATCCTCATTACCAATTCCTATATAATGAAGATTAAATGATGCAGGATGACCGGCATCAGCACGCATCTTAGCCCATTTGTTTGTTGCAGGATCCCCATTAGCCCACTCTATTAAGTCAAGAATATCCTGCACATATCTAGGCATATCTTCCATAGGTATACCACCCTGCTGCCCGCCAAAGCCACATGCGTCTGATGCAGAGTTTTGACAAGGTACTCCGGCCGCTAAGACAGGAAGAGGTTCACAACCCATATCCTCACAGAACTGGAAGAACTCATAAAATCCGAGACCTTTTGTCTGATGATAATTCCATATATTACGATCGGGAACACGCTCCTGAAGTGGTCCTATACTCTCTTTCCACTCATAGATGTTATCCAGTCCGTCTCCATGCGACAGACAACCACCCGGGAACCTCATGAATTTAGGATGAAGATCAGCAATAGTCTGGGCCAGGTCTTTACGCAAACCGTTAGGACGTCCTTTAAAGGTAGCTTGAGGGAAAAGACTTATCATATCGACAGCCACCCTTCCTTTCTTTAGAGGTTCCACCTTCAGCACAGCGTTCTGCGCATCATCCTGCGCCGTAAGAGTTGCGGAAATCTGGCTCCAGTTTCTTCCTTTACCCTTAACAGTAGTAGTGGCAATTACCTTACCTCCATCAATCAGTGAGATGCGAAAACCCATCCAACTGGGATCAATACACCTTACAAACATTGAGAAATTATAAACATTACGATTCTGGATATAAAATCCGTCCCATCCGTTATTTGTCAAAGCGTTTGCGTTGAGTACGGCATAATGGCAATTGATCTTACTTAATGGCATAACGGTATCAATAACGATGCTGTCATTTGATTGCCATGAGAACGTTGGCCCCCAACCTTTTTCATGGCGATTCTCTCCTTTGAAATATTCAAAATCACGGTTCTGCACCATCTCTGCATATAAGCCACCGTCTGCGGCATAACTTAGATCTTCAAAGAAGACACCGATGAGCTTATCGCTGATTTTCTTTGAATCATCTTTATTTATCACAAGCGAGGTCAACAGCGGTTGCTTATTCATCCCATAATCATCAATTTGTTTTTTAAATTTGTCGTTGTCACTGGCAAGTCTTTCCGAATTGAGTTCATTCTTCTCCTTTTGATCAGCCTGATGATTTTTAATAGACGTAACAAAGCTCTTGCTCACACGCCATTTCTGTCCTTGTCTGATTTGTCCATCGATGGAAACAGAGATGTATTGCGGATTATATAACGATTGATCCGACTTCTTATCTTCAGAGAAATGTCTGAAATCTCTTGTTGTAGTAGAACGGACATCACCATTCTTGGTTTTAAACAGCACATCATACGAATTCCCGTTACGGTTGATCATTGGAGAGAAACACCCCTCAACACTCATGCGAGGAAAATCCTGCGGACGCCAACTTATCATATCAGCAGTGACCGCGGTAGCAAAACAAGGCGCCTCATCATTTACCTGCCAAACAGCCATCCATGACTGTTCCGATTCTCTGTACAGGTAAGGGTTGATCATTCGTTTTTCAGCTCCCCACTGACCATAATCACTTGACAGGAAACCACCAAGCTCCTGCCAGTCTGTTCCATTCTCGCTGATGGCCAGATGTAAGCCGCTGCGTGAATCAGATGCATACGTAAAGACATACAAAGAGTCCGGTTGATGGGGCTTTACGGCTGTTTTTTTTATTCGTGCCCCGACGAAATTAGCACCTAAAAATAAGGATACAAAGACAATGAATAATCGAAAAAAATTAGATTTCATAATAGTTAAAATAATAAGTGTAAATTGTACACAAAATTACTTATTTTAATTGATGCGGCAGCCGTAATTACGGTTAATGATTGTTAATTAGAGCTCGAAAGATAATATTTATAATAATTAATTATTTAATTTGAAAAGTTTTATATAACTTTCGCACTGAAAACTATACTCACAAGAGATGGTAAAAGCCTTTAACTATAAAAACAACTTACTAAGGACACTCCTTAATATCTGCCGCATGAAAACACCAAGAATGCCACGGCAGACACTGAAGGCTTTACAATTCTCTGTAACCGCATCTGATATATTAAAATATTACATAATAAACATACCTTGCCGTATATTAGAAGTATCGGCAAATTAAGAAATCATGATAAAGAAAACAATATTACTACTATCTATCATACTTACATTCTGTGCACAACTGACTTACGCACAGGAATTGCGTGCATCATTGTCACATTACTCCACCGATGAAGGACTGTCGAGCAATGCGATTTCTGATATCATCCAAGACAAATACGGATATACATGGATCTCTACTTGGAACGGGTTATGTCGTTTCGACGGATACAGTTTCTATAATTACCCTACCGGAAACAGAAGCGGTATCCCCTTTCTGCATAACCGTATTCTTAACATAACAGCCGACCATGAAGGTAACATATGGATGCGTATGTACGACGGGAGGATTTTCGTGCTCAACCGCAAAAGAGACATGATTACAAACGTCTTTAAAGGAGCAAAAGACCCCGATGAATTCAAAACAGAACACGCCATAAAAGTCTCTTCCAGCGGTTATGCCTATACCATTATCAAAGGCAAGGGCGTATACAGCATGAAGCTGCTTGACAATAAGATTGTCACGAAGCCAATGGTACTGACCAAACAGACTATCCACTGCATCGCTATCGACAAATCTGAAAATTTATGGTACGGCAGCGATCATGGATTAATAGAACAAGATCATGCCACAGGCAAAGTTAAAGGTTTTTTTCTCAAAGGCGAAAAGATTACATGCCTCTTTGTTAAGGATAATGATGTATATGCAGGAACCGCATCAAGTAAAATAGTGCTATGTCGACTTAACCGCCAGAATATCATCAGAGAGAATGTCAATTCCCAGGAAATATCATCCATTTTCATCGATAGTTACGGACTGATCTGGTTTTCAACTGAAGATCAAGGCATATCACGTCTTATTCCCTCAACAGGCAATATTAAACACTTCACGCAAATGATTATTGTGCCCGAATACGATCTCCATGGAGGAACATTTATGGAAGTAGGAGGAATCTTATGGGCTAGAATGAACAAGGGCGGGTTCGGTTATTACAAACGTTCTTCAGATACTTTCGAATATTTCCATAATAACCCAAACAACTCATGGAACCTTTCAAACACCCTGGCCACATATCTTTCAGTATCAGAAAACGTGGTATGGATCTCCACCATCCGACGGGGACTTGAGAAACTGGAAATCCTCAAAGAACGCATCAAGCGAACACTCATAGAGCCAAAATCAAAAGACCTAAGTGCCAACGAGATAAGAGCCATGTACTACGACCCATCAAATCAAGAGCTATGGATCGGTAATAAGTCAAATGGTCTGTATATCTATAAAAAAGGTAAGTTGTATAAACATTACAATTGCGACAATCAGGCAAAGCCTTTAGGCCGTATCTATGGATTCATGCGCGACCGTGAAGGGGTGATATGGATGAGCACCAAGGGCAACGGCCTTTATAAAATCACAGGTAGCACAAAGACTGAACTCAAATTCCAGAACTTCAGACACGACAGCAGAAACCGTTATAGTCTCAGTTCTGACAATGCCTACATCACCTCACAGGATCGTTACGGAAATTTGTGGGTTGCGACATATGGAGGAGGTATCAACCTGATGCTAAAAAACAATAAAGGAGGATATGACTTCATCAACACGAATAACCTCATGACCAACTATCCACGTGAATCATACAATAAGGTCAGAACCCTTGCGGCCGATTCATACGGGAATATATGGGTAGGCACATCCGATGGTATCGTCATTGTTAACTATGATATCCGGCACAAACGCGTCAATGTGAAGATACCTCGAAAGTCTGGCACAGAAAGTCAGCAACTGGCTAGCAATGACATTGTCCAGATTGTCAATGACGGCCATGATGTCATGTGGATTGCCACCAACGGAGGAGGATTGAGCCGCACCATCGGAACAGACAAATGTGGTAACATACTTTTCGAGTCATTTGGAGGAAAGGATGAACTGCCATCCGACGAAGTGAGAAGCATAACATTTGACCAATACGGTAATGTATGGTTTGCCACAGACCATATCATCTGTTCCTACGACGTACACAAGCATCTGTTTACCTCCTTATCACTTCAGGATGGTGTTGATGACACCATGTGTTCTGAGTGCGCAGCGATAACATTGAATGACGGCAAAATGTTATTTGGAACATTAAACGGCTACTATACCGTGGACAGAAAAAACCTCATCAACAGTCATGCCTCTATGCTTAAATTAAAGATTACCGACTTTTTCATCAATGACGAGTTGATAACCCCACGCCTAAATGACTATTATACATATTATGTCCCCGATAGCAAGTCCGTGGAACTCCCCTCTCGCAGCAGTGTCTTCAGTTTTCGCTTTGCTTCACTAAACTATCAACTGCAACATCGTGTGCATTATCAGTGCCTGCTTGCAGGATATGACAAGACATGGCATAATGTTGGTCATGACAGGATGATCAGTTATTCGAATATACCTGCCGGTACATACGAGTTTCAAGTCAAGGCGTTCCTGTTAGAGTCACCCGATAAATATGACATACGTAAGATTACAGTTACCGTTCCTCCCTATCTGTTCGCCTCTAACGGTGCCATGGAGATATATCTCGTCCTTTTTATTATAGGTATTATAGCAGCCATTTATTACCGCAAATATTATCAGGATAAAATCAGAAAGATGCGAGTATTGAAAGTGGGGCCACAGGAGATAGCATTTAAACGCAAGGATGATTATGACTTCGTTTTAGACCAACTCAACTGGCTTGAACTGCATTATACAGAGTCGAACCTGAAAATTGAGGATATGGTAGCACATTCATCATTAAGTCGCACCTCCTATTACAATAAACTGAAATTACTGGTAGGACTCTCCCCTAAAGAATTTATCTCCGATTTCCGTTTAAAGAAGGCCGTGATGTACCTTGAGAAAGACGACTGCACGATTGCAGAGATTGCATACAGGACAGGATTTAATGATCCTGTATACTTCACTCGAACCTTTAAAACTAAAATCGGCGTTACCCCGTCCAAATACCGGGATGAGAAATTAGACAAAACAAATTTGCAGGAAGAGAATTCAATAAATGATGAGAAAATTGATAAAAAGAAAGCTGAAAATTTGGAAAATTCAATATAATGTTTTATCTTTGCTGCTAAGAAATAATAACATTAGGTCGTATCGGTTAGATCGGGATACTCATCAAATAAAAACGAAAACCGAGATTGCTTCTTTTGTTAATGGCGGGCCACACCTTCGGGCAGCTGAAAAGCCAGTGGATTACAAAGACGGAGAGCTCTCAAATCTTATTATACTCGGAGTTTTCATCACATCATCGATACGACCTTTCATTTTTTATAATTATGTTTTCAGGAATAATTGAAGAATTTGCCACTGTTGTCAACATCGACAAAGATCGTGAAAATATCGATTTCACATTTAAATGTTCATTCGTAGACGAACTCAAGATCGACCAGAGTGTCGCTCATAATGGAGTTTGCCTTACAGTAGTCAGTATTAAAGACGGTACGTATACTGTCACGGCTATGAAAGAAACCCTCGACCGTTCAAACTTAGGTTTGCTGAAGATTGGCGATAAGGTGAATATTGAGCGTTCAATGCTCATGAATGGTCGACTTGACGGGCATATCGTTCAGGGTCATGTAGATGAAACAGCCATTTGTATCGACAAAAAGGATGCTGACGGAAGCACATATTTTACATTTGAATACCCCGAAAATGTTGAGATGGCACGCAAAGGATACCTGACTGTAGACAAAGGAAGTGTCACTGTTAATGGAGTCTCCTTGACTGTCTGCAACCCGTCAAACAACACTTTCCAGGTGGCAATCATCCCTTACACATTGACCCACACTAATTTCTGCGATATAGAAAAAGGTAAAACAGTAAACATAGAATTTGACATTATCGGAAAATATATAGCGCGTCTTTCTGATTTTAACAATCATTAGATTCAAAATATTATATCGATAAATTAGATTTTAATATCTACTAACCGGCTTTAGATATATATTTTATTTTTTCTATAATTCTTTTGTTCATATTTTTGTATCGTCAAAAAATACAAACGTATGAAAAGAAAAGGAATAAAGGTTTTAATGTGTTGTCTATTTACCTTCAGTATGGTAATGGCGGAGACACCCAAACAATGGACATTAAAGGCATGCATTGATTATGCACTTGCAAATAATATCCAACTTCAACAAAAGAAAATAACGAAGAGTGAAAGTACGGAAGATGTGAAGCAAGCCAAAGCGACACTTTTTCCGTCACTCTCTTTCTCAACATCCCAGCAACTTGGTTATCAACCTTTCAGAAACGAAAATCAGAACACTGTAACAAATGGTTATGTGGAAAGTGCTGTCGATAAGCTCTCTTATAGTGGCAGTTACGGCATTAATGCCAACTGGACTGTCTGGAATGGGAATAAGAACACCAACACCATCAAGCAGCAACAGATTACAGAACAACAAGCCGATCTCAATGCAGCAGTAACGGCAAACAGCATTCAGGAAAAGATTACGCAATTGTATGTTCAGATTCTTTATAGTGCCGAAGCTGTCAAGGTGAATGAATCATCACTGGAGATAAGCAGAAATAATGCAAATCGTGGTGAAGATATGGTAAAAGTGGGTCAGTTGGCAAAGGCAGATCTGGCACAACTTAAAGCCCAGGTCTCCACCGATGAATACAATGTAGTAAATGCCAAAAGTACACTTGCAAACTATAAGCTGCAACTCAAGCAACTTTTAGAACTAACGACCGAAGAATTCGACGTGACTGAGCCACAGACCACAGATGAACAGGCGTTATCCGAAATACCCACACTAAATGATGTCTACGAAACTGCCCTGACTTCACGTCCGGAAATTCAGAATGCCTCATTAGGTATCAAGAGTTCAGAACTTGGCATCAGCATTGCCAAAGCAGGTGTGCTGCCATCAGTAAGTCTCACCAGCGGTATTGGAGCAAGCACATCATCATTATCATCAAGCAGTTGGGGAAAACAGATCAAGACAAACTTAAACGGTTCGATAGGCTTCAGCATCAGTGTTCCTATATTTGACAACCGTTCTGCAAAAACGGCCGTAAACAAGGCGAAACTGGCAAGGCAGAATCAGGAACT
>DAIOSW010000092.1:0-8095 GCA_036752365.1 Prevotella sp. | reverse complement strand
GGCTCCTTTGTGGAAATATTTTGCCAAAGAGTTTTAGATAGTTATAACTTCGTTTCATTTATTTGTTTCAGAAAAAATGTTCAATTTAAACACGATTTTTCCCATCTTAGGCACGATTTCTTGATGTTCATGCCCAAAAATCCTTTTTCTATTTTGTATATTCATGTAAAAATATTACTTTTGTAGTTTAGTGGCTCAATAATAATTTTTTATCCACTTTAAAAGAATATCAAATGGTACATATTGGAAATATGATAAAGATCAGGCTTCACGAACAAGGTCATACAGTGACATGGTTTGCGGAGAACTTAAAATGCACACGTGTGAACATATACAAAATTTTTAACCGTGAAAATCTTGATACAGGTCTTTTGTTTAGAATATCATGCCTCTTGAAGCATAATTTCTTTGAAGATTTATCCAAATCATATAATCAGGAAAATTAGCATTAAGTTTTCGGGGAAAGGGGTTTACTGTATAGATAAGAACTGTAACAGCAATGAGACGATGATGTAAATACATCTTTACCTCAATGTCTTGACTTAGTATTATTGTTTTATGAACTTTGCCAGTGAATTTAAAACAATATATTATGTTAAGTCAGGATTCAATCGTCAGCCCATTGCTGGGCATCTTTAATGATTCTTTTCCGCCAGTGATGGATGGGGTGTCGGTGTTAACAAAGAACTATGCTTATTGGTTGCAGAAGAAGACCGGACATGCTTGTGTGATTACTCCAAACTGTCCCGAGTCTATTGACAACGAATCTTTTCCGATCTATCGTTATACCTCCTTCCCCATACCTTTCCGTAAGCCTTACCGATACGGAATTCCTTATGTGGACAGAGGATTCATCAACCGGATGTATCAGCAGTCTTTCAAATTAGTCCATGCCCATTGCCCTTTTTCGTCAGGTACCGTTGCCATGAAGATTGCGCGGCGGCAAGGCATCCCTATCGTCGCCACTTTCCATTCAAAGTACCGTTCAGACTTCGAGCGCATCATACCAAATAAGTTTGTTGTCGATCTGATCATCAAAAATATCATGAAGTTTTATGAGATGGCCGATGAGGTATGGATACCACAGGCCGATGTTGAGGAGACGATAAGCGAATATGGTTTCAAAGGACATGTAGAGGTAGTAGACAATGGCAGTGACCTGCATGTCGATGAAACAAAGCAAATACTTCGTCAACAGGCCCGCAAGGAATTGGGTATCCCTCAGGACGAAAATGTCTTTCTCTTTGTCGGTCAACATATATGGGAGAAGAATACTGCATTCCTGATCAAAACACTTGAGAGTCTCGGTGATTTCCCGTTTAAGATGTTCTTTATCGGTACAGGTTATGCGGCAAAAGAGATGAAGATGATGGTCAATAACAGACATCTCTCCGATAAAGTCACTTTCGTGGGACAGGTAGTCGATCGTCAGTTGTTGACTCAGTATTACGCAGCTTCCGATTTGTTCCTTTTCCCGTCAATGTATGACAATGCTCCATTGGTAGTACGTGAAGCCGCAGCACTTCAGACCCCATCGTTATTACTCAAAAACTCTACAGCTTCAGGGATTATCCGTGACGGATTCAATGGATTCCTGTCATACGACCTGCCCGAATATTTCGGAACCTCTATCAAGAATATTGTTCGCAGAAAGAAACGCATGCAGGAAGTAGGGCATATTGCTTCCCGTACCATTGTACGTCCATGGGATGATATCATCGACGAGGTCATTGACAGATATTCAACTATTATCGGTCGTAAGAATCTGTTAAGTAGAAAGTGTGTTTGAAATCGCTTTGAAACAAGATGTTACCGAATTGTCATCTTTTTGTCTTTTGGCGTTATCAATCGTGAAATATACAACTCTTACCTTTGCACAAAGTTTAATGCGAACAGCATAAGTTGTATATTTCATCATGGATAAAAGATTTTTCAAATGTATTATTTTAATCGCTTTATTTGTAGTCAGTGACGGCGTTTCCGCAGAGATTATCAAAGGTAAGATTGTGGATGCAAAAAACAATGAAGAAATTATTGGTGCCAGAGTCAGCGTGGATCAAGCTCACTCCGGTGGCACCGTCACGGGGCTGAATGGCTCATTTTCCCTTCATATAGATAAGTACCCGTGTACATTAATATGCTCGTATGTGGGCTATAAACCCACCCGATACGTCATTAATAATGAGCAGCAGGAACTCCTGATCAAGATACAGCCCTCCGTGGATACAGAATTGAACGAGATAACCGTCCTCGCCTCTAATCGTGGAAAATCGGAGACGGGCGCACGGAAGATAGAGATGCAGTCGATGAATGTGGTGAATGTGATGAGTGCCAAGGCCATAGACCTGTCACCCGATCTTACAGTAGCAAACGTGATCAAACGTATGTCAGGTGTCACTGTCGAGAAAGATCAGAACGGTGAGGGACAGTATGCGTTGCTTCGGGGTATGGACAAAAGATACAACTATACTCTTGTGAATGGAGTAAAGATACCCAGTCCTGATGCTAAAAACCGTTATGTGCCCTTGGATATATTCCCTTCGGAGATGCTTGACAGATTAGAGGTGGTGAAGTCACTGACTGCTGATCTTGAAGGTGATGGAATAGGTGGCGCCGTCAATCTTGTCATGAAGGATGCTCCCACAGCACGCCAGTTTACGGCTAATCTTTCTACAGGATATAGTGCATACTTCTTCGATCATGACTACCTTTCATTCTGTCCTTCCGGAATCAGCCGGAAGTCGCCGAATGAAAAATATGGAGTCAGTTATCCAGTTCAGATGAAAGATTTTACAACAGCAAACCTGCATCTCAGTACAGGTCATCCTCTTCCGAATATCGCTGCGGGATTATCTTATGGAGACAGACTTCTCGCCAACAAACTGGGAGTAATGGTAGCCGGGAGCATACAGAACAATTATCATGGTAGCAGCAGTGACCTCTATGGTGATGTGGGTTCAGATGGTAAACAGTCTGTTACCAACCGCCAATATTCGGAGCAACAGACACGTGTTGGACTCCATGCAAAGATTGATTTTCTGCCTGCTGTAAGTCATAAGATTACCTGGTACAGTGGTTATATGAACTTAACAAATATGCAGGTGCGTGATGCTGAAACGACAAATAGTGAGGCATACCGTCTGCGTTGGAACAATCAATGCATTATGACCTCGATGCTGAAAGGGGAACATCTGTTCCTGGACGACAGACTCAGCGTGAAATGGACGGCGGAGATCGCGAAAGCCGACAATAAGACACCCGACAATACCATAATATATCTCACAACGTCAAATAATGGAACTCAGTGGGTGGCTCAGAATCAAGGAGCTACACGTCGATGGGAACACAATAGCGACAGAGACAAGGCCGGATATCTCGATCTGGAATATAAATTTGGAAGGCATTCTCCAGCCGTGACCGTTTCTGCAGGAGGAATGTATCGTGACAAAAAGCGAAACAGCTTCTTTAATGAATATACTTTTAAACCTTATGACGAATCAAAGTCTGCTGATACACAGCGTGAATTGATACGTGGCACCGACTGGAATAACTTTGACGAGATAGCTTTTGAAGTAAAGCAATATGGCGATCTCAGTAATCCACTCAACTATGATGCCGCCGAAAAGGTAGGTGCGGGGTATGGACAGCTAAAGTATGAGCACGGCCGATGGCACGTGGTAGCCGGTTTGCGCATGGAACATACACGGCAGAGTTATCATCTGAAGTATGCCACAGCTAATGCACGTAATGATGGTAGTCAGGAGTACACGGATCTTCTGCCTAGTATGCATCTGAAATATGCCCTGAATAATAAGACCAACTTACGGCTTTCATATTATCAGGCCATCAACCGTCCCAGCTTTTTCGAGATCGTACCCTATACAATCATCAACGAGGACTATACAGAACATGGTAATCCTGATTTGAAACATACCGTAGCCGACAATTTCGATTTGAGATTCGAAATGTATCCCCATCCGTCCGAGCAGGTGATGGCATGTGCCTTCTTCAAAAGAATAAAGGATCCTATAGAGTACGGTATGGTCAGTGGTTTCGGTCAGGACACCTATTATATGCCCGGTAACTATGGTACGGCATACAACTATGGCTTAGAATTAGATTTTATGAAATATTTCAACCACTTTGGTGTGAAAGCCAATTATACATATACTCATTCGCAAATTAAAACACAGAAAATGATTGAGGTGAAAAACAACGATGCCTCATCAGAGACCACCTCGACGACAGAATATGTTGACCAGTCCCGCCCCTTGGCAGGCCAGGCAGCACATGTTGTTAATCTATCTCTACTTTACAAAGACTCCAAGAACGGCCTTGACGGTCAGCTGTCATTTGAATATACGGGGAAGAAAATATGCATTGTGTCCCGATTCTATGATAATGACAGTTGGCTGGCAGGCAACGTTCAATTAGACGCCTCTGTAGAGAAGACTTTTAAGAATGGGATCAGTGTGTTCTTTAAGGGGTCTAATCTGCTGAGTTCGCCCCTCATACAGTATATCAACAAGAACAGCCGCAATGAGTCTATCGCGAATGCCAGACGCCATAACGGTGGTTTGGTAGAACGCACCTTTGATTACGGTCAAAATCTCATGTTTGGAGTGAAATATAAACTTTAGATATAAAGATGATTAAAACGATGAAAACAAGAAATTATTTATTGATGCTCATTCTCATGGTGAGTATGGCAGTTATGTCAAGTTGCAAGAGTGATAATGATGATGTCGCTCTTGCCGGTGTCACACTTTCAAAAACATCCCTCTCCCTGTTGCCGGGAACTTCAGACACCCTGAAGTGTGTGTTCTATCCCGATAATACGACAAATAAAGAGGTGGTATGGACATCGTCGGACGAGTCGGTGGCCACTGTCGATAATAGCGGAATCGTCAAATCCTTGAAGGTAGGAACAGCCGTTTTGACAGTCACTTCAAAGAGTGATAAGACCATCAAGGCTACCTGTACCGTAAGTGTGGCTAATCGCCAACTCTCCAATGTCAGTGGTGAGGTATTTGGCACATGGACAAAAAATACTACCGTATATGTTACCGGTCATATCACCGTGCCCGAAAATAAAACACTGACGATAGAGGAGGGCGTGCAGGTGATATTCAGCGACAATGGAGTTGGGACGAGTCACACTCCGATAGAGTTTATAGTTAATGGCAACCTTTACAGCAACGGAACTAGCAGTAATCCCGTAAGATTCTCAGTTTCTGAGGATAAGCGTACCGCAGACAATACATTTAAAGGTCTCTGGGGAGGAGTTATTGCATCAAAGACTTGTCAGGAGATGCTGATAAACAATACGATTATAGAATATACTGGTGGTGCTGTGCTGGCTGATTCACCTTCGGCTGTGGCCGGATATTATACTGCTGGTGCCGATGCTGACCCACAGATTACCACCCTTAACATCAATGGAAAGTATGTTGTCACCAACTCAATACTCCGTAAGGGTAATTCTGACGGAATATATATGATGGGCGGCAACGGTATCATCAGCCACAATCTGATTTATGCTAATGGCAGTACTGGATGTGAGGCGATAAATGTCAAGTCGGGTTGCAAGGTAGATGCCTCTTTCAATGTTCTTTACAGTCCTAATACCAACGGTCTGAAACTGTCGAGTTCCGGTCAGGATGATGCTTCGGGCAAGACACAGGCTTTGATACGTGCTTACAATAACACGATCATCAATGCCGGTTGGCGTCGCGATGGTGTTAAAGGCGGTTCCGTGTTTGTGGAGAAAAATGCACTTGTGAGTGTCTTTAATAACTTGATGGTGAACTGTAAGTTTAAGGCGCAGACTCCTAAGTGGGGAACAGCCTCCATCACCGATGGCTGTGCTACAGAGTCTGTCATAGACTACAATTATTATGCATCCGGCCCACAGCAGAGTACGCTCACTCAGGATGTTACGAATGGAACCACGACAGCTTATCTGGGTTATACGCTGACCAATAAGAGCGTCTATCCACAGTACGTAGATACCCATAGTATTGTAAGTGCCTCCGCAGGTGATGAGGCTACTAATCCCCAGTTTGTCAACTTCCCTTATACCACGAATCCCCTTACCAGTTATACCTACGATGACTCATGGGATTTTCATGTCAATAGCGGTTCTCCGGTACTTGTCGGAGCATATAACGGAAGTGATAGTAATATGCAGCCATATTTTGCATCTACAGGTTTGACCTTGAATGGCAACACCTATAAGAGCGATATCTATAAGAACTATTTTGGGGCTTACGGAACAAAATGAGAAGAATGAAGAAATATATATTAATGTGCTTGTGCCTCTTATGTATTGGGGCACAGGCACAAACCATTGACTACGCATGTTATAAAGGCAAGTTCAACTTTTTCATCATTAATGACATGGGACGCAATGGCTTCTATCATCAGAAGGACGTTGCGTCCCTCATGGGGAAGATGGCCGGTACCATAAGTCCGGAATTTGTCATGGCTCTTGGGGATATTCACCATTTCTATGGCGTACAGAGTGTGAGTGATCCGCTCTGGATGACCAATTATGAATTGATTTACAATAGTCCCGAGCTGATGATACCCTGGTATCCCGTTCTTGGAAACCATGAGTATCGTGGTAACACGCAAGCTGTGCTCGACTATGCTAAGGTGAGTCGTCGCTGGATGATGCCGTCAAGGTATTACACAAAGGTGTTCTCTGTAGATGATAGCACCACTGCACGAGTAGTATGGATAGACACCACCCCGTTGATTGACTCTTATCGGACCGACAGTACAAAATATCCCGATGCCTATAAGCAGGATATGAATCATGAGCTGGCTTGGATAGACTCAGTACTGACTGTAGCCAAAGAGACCTGGGTAATCGTTGGTGGTCATCACCCTCTCTATGCTTACACAGATAAGTCGGAAAAGGAACGCACCGACATGCAAAACCGTCTTGGGGTGATACTGCGCCGTCATCGTGTGGATGCCTATATCTGTGGACATATCCATAATTTCCAGCATATTAAGATGAAAGATGACAAAATTGATTATGTGGTGAATACCGCAGGCTCTCTCACACGACCGGTACAACCTATTACCGGAACACAATTCTGTAGCTCGTCACCGGGTTTCATCGTCTGTTCCATGACTCATAAGAAGATGGAACTTAGAATGGTAAATCTTACCGGTAGCGTCATTCATACGATTAGTAGGAGTCAATAATAAAGACCAAATGATGTAATGGTTGTGCCCAATCAAAAATAAAATTCAAAAGATGACAAGAAAATTGCTCTAATTTAAAGAAAAAATGTAACTTCGCAGCGGATTATGTCACTAATGTCTGTAAAATGTTTCTACAGATGGAGTGACATTACTTGAAAAAATGAATAGACTGAACCAACCTGAATTAACCGTAACACAGACGCTTTCATATGAAATGGGCACAACCAAAAGCCGCATGAAAAAAGTTATATTATTTATAGTCATAGTCTTAAGTTTCGGAATAGATGCAGTGGCACAGAAAGATACGGTCGTTGTTATCGGTCATTTGAAGAACGGAACAACATTGTCTGTTCCTGCCTTGCATTTTAAGACTCCAGTCTTTACTTTCAATTTTAGTGGTAATGGAGATTATCTTTGTATCTGTTACAGAAATCTCTCAGGAAGTGGAAAATATTGGAATAATTGTGGTGAGATGAGTTATTATAAACTCAGCGAACGTAGGGAATTGTGGCGTCATTCAATCAACTATCTGAACTCACGTGCAATATGTACAAATATGGGAATATTGGAACTTTGTGGCAGAAATTATTTCTATAGAAATGACGACGGCATAGAAATTTGGAAGAACACAGCATCTCTGATTCAGACAGAAGAATCGCACAATTTGGTTTTTGGTTATGATAATCCTAGTTCATGTAATCTCTCTGCATATAAATTGACAGACGGGTCTGAATTATGGAACATAGAAGTTGGCCATGAGTACGGTTGGATTGATCAGATTGATATTTCAACATCAGATAAACTCATTGTAGCAGACAATTTATATCGTGTCAATATTTCTACAGGTGCAGTCTTTCAGTATCCTCTCAATGTAGGT
>DAIOSW010000091.1:0-8378 GCA_036752365.1 Prevotella sp. | reverse complement strand
GGATTTGGAAGTGTTCGATACCAGCGGACGACTACTATGGAGACATAGCGAGGTCGGAACGCCTATCGATAATACCTATACGATAGACTGGGATTTGACGACCAATTCTGGTTTTAAACTTCAGACAGGTGTATACCTATACCGTGCACAGATTAGTAGCGACGGCAGCAGCAAAGCATCGAAGGCTAAGAAATTGATTATCATAGGCAATAAATAGCAGGTAAAGCAGTTATATATTCAGCAACAAATTTATTGAGATGAAGAATTATTTGAAAATAATATTGTGTCTCTTGTGCGCAGTCTGCACATCATCGGTGGTAACTGCTCAAAGCAAGGAAGACATGTTCAACCCGGTTACAACTTCTGTAACATCACAGACGATTGCGCCAGATGCTCGTGCCGCAGGTATGGGTGATGTGGGTGTAGCTACCGACCCTGACGTGAACTCACAATACTGGAACCCGGCAAAATATCCATTCTGTATAAGTCGCGCAGGAGTCGCGTTAAACTATACGCCATGGTTACGCCAACTCGTTTCTGATATGGATCTCGCCTACCTGAGCGGTTATTACCGTTTGGGAGATTATACAGCAGTGTCAGGATCTCTACGATATTTCTCTTTAGGTGAGGTAGGCATGAGCAGCTCGGTGACATCCGGCACTAATGACATGACGATCAAACCGTATGAGATGTCTTTTGATGCAGGTATCTCCCGCATGCTGAGCGAGACCTTCTCTGTTGGCGTAACATTCCGTTGGATCTATTCCGACCTTACATACGATTACACAGAAGATACATCACCCGGATCAGCTTTTGCAGTAGACATCTCGTGTTATAACAACAGTTATATCAATTTAGGTTCACGTGAATGCCAGTTGGGATTGGGTCTTAACCTAAGCAATATCGGTAGCAAGATATCTTTCGGAGGTGACCAGAATGCTGAGTTTATACCTGCGAATATGCGTCTGGGTATGAGTCTGATGGTACCGGTAGATGAATACAATCGCTTCACGATTGCAGCTGATGCTAACAAATTGATGGTACCAACCTATCCTAAACAGAAAGATGGTGAGAGTACAGAAGATTACCAGCAGAGAGTGCAGAAAGACTATTATGACATATCTTCAATCAATGGTATTTTCAAGAGTTTTGGTGATGCCCCAAACGGATTTAAGGAAGAGCTTCAGGAAGTACAGTGGAGCATTGGTGGTGAATACACCTACCACGACCAGTTCTCTCTACGTGCAGGTTATCACCACGAGAGTGAGAATAAGGGTAATCGAAAATATTTCACGGTAGGTGCTGGATTCAAAATGAACGTGTTCTCGCTTGACTGTGGTTATGTCATCTCAACGGCAAAGAGTAACCCTCTCGACCAGACACTACGCTTCTCTCTGTCATTTGACATGGACGGTTTAAAGGATTTATTTCATAGAGGTAGATAAGCATGAATTTAAGAATTGGTTTCGGGTATGATGTACACCGCCTGGTAAAAGATCGTGATTTATGGCTGGGCGGTATTAAAATAGATTACGAGAAAGGTCTTCTGGGCCATAGTGACGCGGATGTACTGATTCATGCGATCTGCGATGCACTGCTAGGTGCAGCCAACATGCGTGACATTGGATACCACTTTCCGGATACAGCACAAGAGACGCTTGATATAGACAGTAAGATCCTTTTAAAGCAGGTGGTTGAACTTATTGCCCAAAAAGGTTACATCCTAGGTAACATAGATGCAACAGTATGTGCAGAACAGCCTAAACTGAACCCTCATATTCCAGCAATGACAGAATGTCTAGCAGATGTGATTGGTACAGATATTGACAACATCTCCATCAAGGCAACAACAACAGAAAAATTAGGCTTTACCGGACGAAGAGAAGGTATCAGTGCTTATGCAACGGTACTGATTTCAAAAATATAGCTCGATCATAAGTAATAAAAAGAAATACGCTGCAATTCATTAAGAACTACAGCGTATTTTATTTTAATATAACACAATTCAAAAAATACCGGGGTGTAATATCCTTACCCACCGGTGCCTGCTGCTATCACTATAGCAAGCAAGGCTTCATCAGTAAAATCATACAAACTAATACACTATTAATACCTCACGGTATCTTGTTATCCAATTCAATCCTTTTTACCTAATAACACCTATTTTTAAACTTAAGATACTTTTCTAACGTAACCTAAACAATCTATTACCTTTTGATGATGCAAAGGTAAGATGATTTTCGATACAAATCAAGTAAAAACATGCTATATAACATAAAACGCCCTCTTTATTGACCTAAATCAAGAAATGTGTTCGCAAACAGTCCTTTTTCTCCCTATTTTTGAAATAACGTATGTCAGATCATAGAAATCAAAATAAAGCCTCATTTATTTTGATTATCCACTCATTTGCATTACTTTTGTGCAACAATATATAGATGAAATACGATGAGAGTATTGATAGTAAACACAAGCGAGAAGACAGGCGGCGCTGCCGTTGCATCTAACAGACTCATGGAAGCACTGAATAACAACGGCGTGAAAGCTAAAATGCTCGTGCGTGATAAAGAGACAGACCAGATCACTGTGGTTGGACTGAAACATACAGTGGCTCTCAAGTGGAACTTCTTATGGGAACGATGGGTCATATTCATGCACAACCATTTCTCACGCAAACACTTGTTTGAAATAGATATAGCGAATACAGGTACAGATATCACCTCCCTGCCTGAATTCAAAGAAGCAGATATTATTCATCTAAGTTGGATCAATCAGGGAATGCTCTCCCTCCATCATATAAAAAGTATTATTGAAAGTGGAAAACCTATCGTATGGACGATGCATGACCTATGGCCAGCAACGGCAATATGCCACTATGCCCATGAATGTACTTCGTTTACGACAGGATGCCACAGATGCCAATATCTACACGGTGGAGGATCCGACAGAGACCTTTCTGCTAAGGTATGGAAAAAGAAGAAAGAACTCTATCGAGACGCAAATATGTCATTTGTCACATGCAGTAAATGGCTGAGAGAAGAAGCACAAAAAAGTGGACTTCTTATAGGCAAGCGATTGACGAACATTCCTAATCCGATCAATACAAATGCTTTCAGACCAGCAGACAAACGTGAAGCAAAGATTCACGCAGGCCTGCCTATTGACAAACATCTCATTCTGTTTGTATCACAAAGGGTGACCGATCAGCGTAAAGGAATGAAATACTTCACTGAGGCTATCAACCTGCTTGCGGATAAATACCCTGAGATGAAATCAAATACAGGCATTGCCATCCTCGGAGGACACTCGGAAGAGATTGTCAGTCAGCTTGCACTACCAACATACCCATTGGGCTATATCAATGATGAACGCAAGATTATAAGTATCTACAATGCTGTTGAAGCTTTTGTCCTCCCATCATTGGAAGACAATCTCCCCAACACCATCATGGAATCAATGGCATGCGGAATTCCATGTGTTGGTTTTAATGTAGGTGGAATACCGGAGATGATTGACCATCAAGTCAACGGATACATAGCAAGATACAAAGATCCGGAAGACCTTGCAACCGGAATCCATTGGGTATTGGAAGTATCCGACTACAAACAGCTGAGCGAAAACGCTGTTCATAAAGTCTCTATTGAATACTCACAGCACAACGTTGCCATGAGTTACATTGAAGTTTACAATCAAGCAATATCAACAAAAAAATAAGGACATGATTACATTCTCTATCATAACAATCACCTACAACGCATCCAAATACATTGACCGCACGACGGAAAGCGTCTTGCAACAGACCTACCATCAGATTGAACATATTATAGTTGACGGAGCGTCCACTGATAATACATTGATGCTCGAAAAAGACTATATGGAACGTTCCTACTCCGCATGTAATGGACACGAAGTGAGGATCACATGCGAACCTGACAACGGACTATATGACGCGATGAACAAAGGTCTTAAGATGGCATCTGGCGATTATGTATGTTTTTTGAATGCAGGAGATAAACTTCCCGATCTTTATACCATAGAGACCATTATGAAGAATGCAGAGTTAGAAGCTCTTCAAGATTCCAATCTTCCTCTGCCGGCTGTTCTTTTTGGCAACACTGACATTATTGATGATCAAGGGAATTTCCTTTTCCATCGCCGTCTGACACCTCCGGAGCAATTGACATGGCGTTCTTTCCGTAACGGGATGCTAGTGTGTCATCAAGCATTCTATGCCCGTACTGACATTGCGAAAGCCACTCTTTTTGATCTTAACTACAAGTATTCATCAGATATAGACTGGTGTATCCGTATTATGATTGAAGCGGAAAAGAGAGGACTGCTTTTGAAAAATGTCCATGCTGTAATCGCCCACTACACTCGCGAAGGAGCTACCACAGCCCATCACAAAGAGTCACTGGAAGAAAGATACAGGATCATGAGTAAATATTATGGAGGGTTCAATACCTTTATGACCCATCTCTGGTTTGTGGTGAGGAAATTTATTAAGCCATAATGCATCGTCGAGTCTGCTATTTATACCGATAATATTACGAATAAAGTATAATTATTGTCATTTTAAGCATTCATTAATTCTTTGTTATATTTTATAACATAAAATATTGCATAACATGAATAAAAAGAATCTATATTTGCAATCGTTATTATAGTTCACAATTAACACAATTAAATTTATAGAATTATGAAGAAAATCATTTTAGGTGCTGCATTATTAATTGCAGGAATGTGTTTTGGAACCGCAGGTACAGTTAATGCTCAACAGAAGGCACAGACAGTCACTGTTGCAAAGAAAGCTGCAAAGGCAGCTCCAGTAAAAACAGCGAAAGCTGTAAAAGCAGACACTAAAGAGTGTGCTAAAGCAGCTAAATGTGCAAAAAAGGCAGATTGTCCTAAAAAAGCAAATTGCACAAAGAATGACAAATGCCCAGGTTGCAAGAAAAAATAATTAAAGATATTGCATAGTTTTACAGCAATAAAGGTCGTGAACAATCACGGCCTTTTTGTTTTTTATGCTTTTATTACCGATGTAAGATTATTTTGATTAACTTTGCAGTGCCTGAAAAATAACACCGCATATTTATGACTTTATTAACGACTCATCATCATAAAAAAAACAGCAATCATATCATATCTTGGTATGTCCTTCTTTTCCTTTTAATCAGCAACATAACTGTTCCTACTACCGCTCAAAAGATATCTATTCATGATATCAGCACCATCAATCAATTGCCCGTCAATGCCATTCATCGTATCTTTCAGGATCACGAGGGATACATCTGGTATGGAACCGTTGACGGTCTTTGTAGGGATGACGGATACAATGTTTGCGTATTTCGCTCAGACATGTACACTCCGGGTATTATTAATAATAATCTGATACTTTGTATCAACGAAGACAACAACAATAAGATATGGTTTGGCACCGAGAAAGGTGCTTACTTCCTGGACAAAAAGGATTATGTCATACATCGTGTGGATGAGAAGCGTCTGAAGAATGCCTATATTGACAGACTGGAACGTACATCGGACGGCACAATGTGGATTGCTACTCGTGGAAAAATCCTTCATTATAAGGAGAATGGTCAATTGATAAAGTCATACACCATTCAGTCTAACGGATCAAAGATGATATTGGGAGGGTTTTATCAAAACAAGAAAGGAGATATTCTCCTCACTTACTTCAATCAGGGTGTATATCATATTGACAGAGGCTCTGACAAGATTGTGGCCTATCCAAATCCCAAAGGTTACAGATGCGCATCCATCTTGAAAGATCTAAAACATGATTATTACTGGCTGATGACATGGGGACAAGGAATTCTAAGATTCAATCCTAACGCAAAGTCGTTAAACGAGATGTACATCCCCCAGCCAATGCCTGTCACCTGTAGTGGAGAACCGGACGGTACAATATTATATGGCGTACAAGACACAAATCTCGGCTATTTGTGGTGCACGACCAAGAAAGATTTGGTTGCGTTCTCTCAAGATTCCAAAGGTATGCTCCATCAGGTTGACCTCAGTTCCCTTATACCATCATCGAATAAAATGCTCAATGAGATCATCAGGGACGACCATGGAAATCTTTGGGTTTCCGCATTCGACCGTCCTAGTTTTATGATTAATTTCCTAGACAACAAACCTGCCGACTACGCACTTCCGGCTCTGATGAAGCGTGTCAAGTATGCTCCGGCGATTATGGCAATCAGCGATGCCGGAAATGGAGTGATGTGGATCTCTCAGGAGCGCGTGGGTTTATTTCTTTATAACCTTTATAACAATAAGATCAGCAGCTTCAGTGATTTCAATTATCTTAGAGATAAGGCTATCGATGAGGTAAGAGTCATGACTGGTTGCAAAAAGGGAAACGGTGTATGGATA
The DNA here is from genome assembly GCA_036752365.1 of Prevotella sp. Lineage (GTDB taxonomy): Bacteria > Bacteroidota > Bacteroidia > Bacteroidales > Bacteroidaceae > Prevotella. The sequence continues at coordinate 1,979 of DAIOSW010000091.1, read as the reverse complement.
GCTCCTGATTACACAACAAACATATACCTGATGAAACGTGACGGAATGAAGATGTTACTTTCCAACACGATAAAAATGCCTTCATATTTAACTCCCACTTCCGTCAAGAGTCTTTACGAGTCATCTGCCGGTATGTTGTGGATTGGGGCTTCCAACAGAATTTTCTGTTACGACATCAATAAAGGTTCTCTTAAAACAATTATGGATGATTGCGGCACAATCTATGCCATTGCAGAAGATGGGAATGGAAATATATGGTTATGTAGTGGTGAAAAAGGTCTATACAAGTATTCAACAGAAGGCCAGATCTTTCATTATTATGACCATCAAGGAATGACGGCCATCTCGGTAAGTAACGATGGTAGTGTCTGGATTGGTACAAAACATGGAGAACAGAAGATGTTTGATCCTCACAAGAAGATAATGACAGACTATAGCCAGGCTTGCAACCTGAACGGCAATCAAATCAATCAGGTTGTAGCCGATATGTATAACCATATCTGGATCGATACCAACAGTAAGATCATTGAATTTAACCCACGCAACGGTTCTTATCAGACCTATCTTACGACTGACGGCTCATCACTGCTGTGGAGACTACTTCCATCTACGCTGTGTCGTGCTCACGACGGTCGGATTTTTGTAGGAGGCATTCCGGGTATAAAAGCCCTCACCCCATCAGCCAATCTTGAAAGGGATGGTTTACCTGTAAAAGCTACCATCACGAACGTAAAAGTGATGAATAAATCAATCTTCTTCGGGACATCGAAATATGCTGAGACCCCGGAAAAGATCATCCTTGATAATAACGACCATAATATTGAAATTGAATTTTCGACTCTTAACCACCGATTTGCATACAAGACTCGTTATGCCTACAGATTGATTGGTGTTGATAAAGACTGGATTTATACAGGCGACGGGCACAACTCTGCATTTTATAACAGTCTACAGAAAGGTACATATACCTTTCAGGTAAAGGCAACTGACGAAAACGGTCTATGGAGTAGCCATATCACAGAGTTGAAAGTGACTCGCCAACCTGCGTTCTACGAGACATGGTATGCATATACCATTTATGCATTAATCATACTAGGTGTCTTTCTTTATTCGATCAGGTATTATCTTAGACGTGTGAAGGTAAAGAATGAAGAACTCTGGGCTGACAGTAAAGAAATGATGAGAATGCGTGATTATCTTGACGAACGTGAATCGCTACCGGAAACAGAGTCTGTACATCTTGACAAGATATTACTCGATAAAGCATTGAATGCTGTAAATGAGAATATATCCGAATCCGATTTTGATGTCAACGCACTCGCTGCATCTATGAATATGTCCCGCTCCACCCTTACCAGAAAGTTGAAAACCATTACAGGACAGACTCCATTAGAGTTTATTCGAGGGATAAAAATGAACAAAGCTTGCAAGATGCTGATTGAAAAGGATAGGAATATCGGTGAGATAGCTACCTATCTGGGTTACTACGACCGTAAGTACTTTACATCATGCTTTAAAGACGTGTATGGGATGACACCTAGTGAATATCAAAAAGAGCATCAAAAGAGGGGGTGATTTTAATTCAAATATGGGGGTAATTTTGATTCAAAAAAAGATTTGATATAATTTTTACCCTTTTTTGAATAGAATACACCGCCTTATCGGTTATATTTTTTGTTTCTTTGTCAGGAAATTATTTCTAATAACATTAAACTATTATCTGATGAAACAAAAAACATTTACCCTCATTTTATTGTTGTCTATGTTTCTGTGTGGGACTCACGCATGGGCATTGGACGAACCAGTCATCCCAGCAACCACCCTTACTGACGGCGGTACCTATGTGATGATGAATAGTCAATCTCCCAAATGGTATATGACCCGTACATCGTGGGACGGAGCAATATACCTAACCACAGATGAAGTGGCTTACAAGAGTATTGCCTTCACAGCTCACATGGTTGATGTATCGACAGTGT